>JBGPJM010000284.1:0-5219 GCA_041485385.1 Phycisphaerae bacterium
AGCGCCGACCCGGCCGCCCGCGCAAGTCCGCCCCTCCCGCCACCCCCGCGCATGCACCTGCTCGCCCCGCCGCCAAAGGAACGCCGGCCTCCAACGGCGTGCACGTGCCGGCAACCTCGGCCCCTCCCGACCCCGCCCACCGCTGCACCCACCCCGGGCACCACGTCGAGGCACGCGTGTACGTCGGCGATTGCCGCGATCTGATCCCGCGAATCCCCGAGTGCGCCGCCGGCCAGGTCGACCTGGTCTTCGCCGATCCGCCGTTCAACTGGAACCGGGCGTACGACCAGTGGCACGACGGCATGCCACGGGAGGACTACCTCAAGTTCACGGGGGAATGGCTGGACGCGTGCATCGCGGCCGTGTCGCCGCACGGGGCGTTCTGGGTGAATATCCCCGACGACACGGCCGCGGAGATCGTGATGCACCTGAAGGGGCGCGGGCTGCACATGATCAACTGGTGCATCTGGCACTACCGGGTCGGGCAGAACACAACGGGGCGGTTCATCAGCTCCAAGGTGCACGCGCTCTACTTCGCGCGGACGCGCGAGCCGCGGCGCGAGCACCGCGAAAAGACCGAGTTCAACGTCGCCACCCGCGTCGCCGCGCCCGACGACCCGCGCCGGGTTTGGAACCCCGGCGAGGTGCTGGAGGTCTCCGATCGGCGGTCGATCTACGCCGATGCGCGTACCGAGTCGAAGCGCGACGGCATGCCCGCGGGGATGCGGCTGCCGATGGACGTGTGGTACGGCCAGTACTGGGGGCGCATCCAGGGGAACAACTTCGAGCGCCGCGCCAACCACAACAACCAGCTCCCCGAAACCTACCTCGAGCGAGTCGTCCGCGCGACCTCCAACCCCGGCGACCTGGTCCTGGACCCGTTCCTGGGCAGCGGCACCACGGGCGTCGTGGCCCACGCGCTGGGGCGCCGGTTCATCGGCATCGAGTACAGCGCGGCCAACGCCACGAGCGCCTTCGAGCGGATCGGCGAGGGGCCGGCCCGGGAGCTGCAGGGGGCGGGCAAGAGCACGGCGATCTTCAAGAGCCGGCGGAAGAAGCCCCGGGACAAGGGCGAAACGGACGCCATCTAGCTTGGTTTCGAGCATGGACTCGGGCGACGGGCCTCGCCCCCTCCCCCGTCCCCCGGAGCGCCGATGCCGATCGCCATCCCCGACCCCTCCACGACCACCCCAGCCGTGCTCATCGCCGTCAAGGCGGTGCCCGGCGCCCGCACCGACGAGATCGTCGGCCCGCTCGGCGAGCGGCTGAAGATCCGCGTGAGCGCCCCGCCGGAGGGGGGGAAGGCCAACAAGGCCGTGTGCGCCCTGCTGGCCAAAGCGCTGGGCGTGAAGCCGGGCGCCGTCGAGGTCATCCGCGGCCACTCGAGCGCGGAGAAGACCGTCCGCATCGCCGGGATCCGCGTGTCCGACCTGACCGGGAAATGGTGAGCCCCCGTCATGCAGCGAGCCCGGCCGAGACGGCTCGCTCTCAAAGGAGCGTGGACCTCACCGCGGGTCCCGCTAACCATGAATTGCACGAGCCGAAGGTTCCCTCGCCTTGTCCACCGGCCACGTCCCTGAAATAGGAGAATCCGTGCAGCGCGCCCGGATCAAACGTCATGTCGTGTTGGCACTTGTGACAATCGTCCTTGTAGGGGCTGTCTACCTGCTGGCGGTGAAGCGTGCATCACGGCTGCCGGGCCGGATCGGAACCGTCGTGAAGGGGCGCAATGCCGGGACGATCAGGGATTGGACGATGGCGAGAGAGTCAGGCGAAGACGCATTGGACGCCATCGATGCGCTTCTGTGGTTGGAGGGAGATGCGAGGGACGGAACACAAAGCGAGGCGGAAATCATGGAAGCCTTGGGGGAGGTGCTCGGGAAGATGGACGCGGGCTGGCCATCCGCCGGCTCTGCGCAACGCTATCTGCTCGACGAGGCGTACGGGCGCGCTGCGGAAGCGCTGGTGGACCGAAGCGACGGGGATGGGGCAAGGACTCGCTACGCGGCCATTGGCTCACGACTGAGGGGTTCGGATAGCCGCGACGCGTGGCGAAGAGCAGGAATTCTCATCGGCCTGCTGAAGGCAGATGGCGAGGTGCGGGCGATTGCGGGCGATGCATCGATCAACAGTGTTCAGTTTTCTCCCGATGGACGACGCCTGCTGAGCGCCAGCTCCGATGGTACGGCGCGTGTCTGGGACGTTGCGAGCGGAAGTGAAATCCAGCGATTCACCGCGCATAGCGGGCGCGTCTGCGCGGCGAAGTTCTTGGGAGATGGTTCGATCATCAGCGGAGGTGAGGACCGGATTCTCCGAGTTTGGGAGGCCTCGAGCGGCAGGGAACTGGACCAGCTGAAGGGCCACTCCGACGTCGTGTTCAGCATTGATGTCGGACCACGCGATCTGGTTGCCAGCGGCGGCCATGACAAGGAAATCCTGGTGTGGGACGTTGGTGAGCGGAAGCTGCTTCGCAGACTGATCGGGGCTTCCGATAGCGTTCGAGGAATCCGGTTCTTCGACGATGGGCACCGGCTTGTCGCGGGCGGAAACCTGGACGGATACTTGAGAGTGTGGGACGTGGACTCGGGGGCCGAGTTGTGGCGTTCGATGCGACTGCACGCACCGACCGAGGGCGTGGCAATATCTCGAGACGATCGCGTAATCGCGGTGGGGGATACTGACCATGTGCGTTTCCTTGACGCCAGCTCGGGTGCAGAGTTGTCCGCGATCGAGGGTGACTTTGGCTACTCCAATGGCCTGGAGTACAGCGCAGACGGCCGCTTTCTCTTTGCGGCTGGGTTCGACAAGACGCTGTGGCTCTGGGACTGTCGCCTACAACAGAAGGTGTTCAGGTTCTTTGGCCATCGCGGGGAGATCTGGAGTCTGACGGTATCTCCAGGGACCAGCGGATTGGTAGCGACGGGCTCCGCTGACGGGACAATTCGCATCTGGGACACGTCCGACGAGATGGCTGCCAATCGGTGAGTACATGGGGCCGCGCTGCGTCCCTCCAATCGCACGGGATTACCCATCGCGGAGCGACTCGGCGATCGCCACCTCGTGCAGCCGCACGCTCGCGTGGTCCAGCTCTTCCTTCAGGCGGTGGAACTCGTTGGGGTCAACCGCCCGCCAGTTGCGCTCCGCGGCCTCCACCATCCCGCGCAGCTTCGCGATGAGCCCATCCAGCTCGCGCTGGTACGGCGCATCGAGCCTGTCGCGCACCCGGGCCAGGGGGGCGGCGATCCACTTGAGGTCCAGGCGTGAGTTGGCCACGAGGTCGACCACGCGGTGGCGTGTCATGTCCTCGCGGGCGTGCACGAGCGATTCGGCCTCGATCTTCTCCACCTCCTGGCGCGTCAGCCCGTGGTTGGGGACGACCTGCAGCGACGCCCGCTTGCCGCTCCGCTCCTCCACGGCCGCGACGCTCAGGATCCCGTTGGCATCCACCAGGAAGTTGACGCGCACCTTGGGGATCCCGGCGGGCATCGGGGGGATCCCGCTCAACTTGAACTCTCCCAGCGACCGGCAGTCCGCGGCCATCTCTCGCTCCCCCTGCAGCACGTTCAGCTTGATCGAGGTCTGGTTGTCGACGGAGGTTGAGAACATCTCCGTCGCCTGGGCGGGGACCGTCGAGTTCCGCACCACGAGCTTCGCCACGGCCCCGCCCACCGTCTCGATCCCCAGCGACAGGGGCACCACGTCCAGGAGCAGCGTGCCGCGGGCGGCCCCGGAGAGGACCGAGGCCTGCACGGCCGCGCCGAGGGCCACGACCAGGTCCGGGTCCAGCGCGGTGTACGGATCCAGGCCGAAGAACTCGCCGACGCGCCGGCGCACGAGCGGGGTGCGAGTCGCCCCGCCGACCATGACGACGCACCCGACCCCCGCTGCCCCGGCGCCCTCCTCGCTCCCCGTCTCCATCGCGCGTCGCGCATCGCGCAGGGCACGCTTGCAGGCGGCGATGGTGCGGTCGACCAGCGGCGTGATCAGCCCCTCGAACTCGGCGCGGGTGATCGTCCGCTCGTACACGCCCACGCCCGGCCCCATGTCGATCCGCACTGTCGCCGAATCGTGGTCCGAGAGGCGGATCTTGGTGCGCTCGGCAAACTCCAGCAGGGCGCGCCGGGTCTCGGGGGGGAACGACAGGAGTGGCCCGCCGGCCGGGGCGAACCGCGCGTTGATCTCGTCGGTGAACAGTTGCACGAGCGCGTGATCGAAGTCGTCGCCGCCCAGGTGCGTGTCCCCGGCGGTGGAGAGCACCTGGAAGAAGTCGGCCGAAGGGGGGGATGTCGCCGGATCCTCGCGCGTGTCACTTCCTTCGCCTCCCCCCCCGATATCCCCGCCGGGAGTCAAGCGCAGGATCGAGATATCGAACGTCCCCCCGCCGAGGTCGTACACCGCGATCGTCTCCGTGCCGCCTCCCCTCCCCTTCCCCTCCCCCCGCACGCCGATCCCGTACGCCAGCGCCGCCGCCGTCGGCTCATTGACGATCCGCACGACCTCCAGCCCCGCCAGGCGCCCCGCGTCGCGCGTCGCCTGGCGCTGCGCATCGTCGAAGTACGCCGGCACCGTCACCACGGCCTTCTTCACCTCGACACCGAGCGCCCGCGAGGCCTGCTCCTTCAGGCGGCGGAGGATGAGGGCGGAGATTTCCTGGGGCGAGACGACCGCCTCGGCGGAACCGTCGGTGGCGGGGATCGCCACGCGCGCGGTGTTGTGCGGGCCGGGGACGACCTTGAAGGAGAGGTATGGCAGGTCGCTCCGGGCGTCGGCGATGGAGCGGCCCATGAGGCGCTTCACGCTCGCGACGGTGGTCAGCGGGAACTCGACGGCGCGCTCGCGTGCCTCATAGCCGATGGCGACCGGTTTGGCCTTGCCCGCGCTTGCCTCGAAGCGGACAACGCTGGGGAGCAGCGGCCTGTTCTGCTCATCGGGGATGACGCGGGGCGCCGCCCCGGTCGCATCGCCCGGCGGATACCCCGCGATCGCCACCAGGCTGTTGGTCGTGCCCAAATCGATGCCGACGATGGGCTCGGGCGCACCGGGGCTAGGGACGCTGGTGGACACGACCTCAGGATAGCGACGGGCCCGCCCGCGTCTCACTCCTTCACCCACGCCAGCTCCGCCAGTCGATCAACGATCCGGCTCACCGGCGGCCGGTCCGCCGCGAGCGGCCTGATCGTGCGCCGCACCCCCGCCACCGAGTACGAGATCACGGCCCC
>JBGPJM010000285.1:0-5187 GCA_041485385.1 Phycisphaerae bacterium
AGGGACTACTTCCGCGGCACGGGCCGCGATCCCCGCGAGGACATCGTCGTCCTCCAGCCCGAGCAGCTCCCGCCCGGCAGCATGTGGCCGCGGGACCTGCTCGGCGAGCCCCGCTCGCTCCCCTTCAACGTGCTCCGGTACGAGTTCGAGCGCGGCGGCGGTCTCACCTCCAACGTCGTGGACCTTCTGTACACGGGCATGACCGACGGGCAGCGCGGCGAGCACCACACCGACTACTGGGATGACGCGCGCGGCCAGGTGACCCTCCACGCCGTTGACCTCTCGGTCATGGGTACCGAGCTCAGTGACGGACGGCCGGACATCCGGCTCGACGACATCTTGGAGATCATCACGTCAGCCCCGAAGTCCTATGCCGACCTGGAATCCCCGCGGTTCCGCGGCGGCCGGTGCTACGAGCTCCTCCGGAAGGCCGACGAGGGGCGGGACCGGCTCTCGCCTGAGCGGTTCAGGGACGCCCAGCTCACGGGCGGGTACTGGACGGGCGAGTTCCCCGGCCTGGCCGATGAGACCCGCAGCTCGATCGTGAGCACCTTTAGCGCCAAGGTCTCCCGCCTTCTCCGGAGCCCGCTGCGCGAGCTGCTCTGCGGCAATACCGATGAGGCAGTGACGCCGGAACGCTCACTCTACGCCGACGCGAAGACGGGCAGGCCCAAGATCATCGTGCTCAACCTGCCGGTGAAGCTCTACCACGACGTGGGGCGCTTCGCGCAGATCCTCTACAAGATCGTCTGGCAGAGGGCCGCCGACCGGCGCGTCGCCGCCATCGACGCGGCCTCCCCCGACTGGCGGCCCGCCTTTCTCGGCGCGGATGAAGGGCAGTACTTCATCACAAGCGAAGACGCCGGATTCCAGCAGACGGCCCGGTCGGCGATGGTCGCCACGGTCTATCTGACGCAGAACTTGCCAAACATGTACGCGGCCATCGGCGAGACCCAGACGCAGAGCTTCCTGGGCAACCTCCAGACCAAGATCTTCCATGCCAACGGTGACCCCGTTACCAACGAGTGGGCGGAGCGCGTCTTCGGCAAGGACCTCCAGTCGTTCCTGACCCGGTCGGTCACCGGAACCACCGCGCCCACCGAAGCGGACTCCCTCAGTCCCGTCATCCCGGCCATCCGGTTTACGCGGCTAAAAAAGGGCGGGCACTCGGCCGACCCCGCCCTCCACGGCCGCGTCGGCGCGTACATCTTCCAGGCCGGCCGGCAGTGGCGCTCGCAGTCGGCGGACCGGCACTACCACGAGTTCGTTCAGCATTTCGCGAAGCCCGAAGAACGCCTCCTGTCAAGCGTCCCCTCTCCTGCACGCCACCCACATCCGGAGACTTGACATGTCCGCCGCGAACTGCTGCACAGACTCGGGTTCGGCCGCCCCCGGAGGCGGCGTCCTGGCCGGGTCGGGCCCATCCGTCCTTGATGTGAATTTCGACATTCCCGGCGGGGCGCCTCAGTTCCCCGACTCGCTTCGCGTGTGCTTGAGGATGACGACCACTCGGGACTGGCGGGTGGTGGCGGCGCTTCTCACTGGCGCCGCTGCTCTGTCGACGGTGGCCTGCCCGCTCTGGGCGCTCGTGCCGCTGATGCTGGCGGAGCTCGCGTTGTCCTCTAAACCTGTTCTGTCTCAGCTGCGGCATCCATCGGATGTACGCTCGCTGGCTGGGCGGTGCCTGCCGGGCGCGTGCGTCTTCGGTGCGGCGCTCTGGCTGGACAGCCGTCGCGCGTGCCTTGCCGGTGTCCTGGTTTGCATGATCTGCGAGGTGTGGCTCGACATCCGGCCGAAATCATTCGAGCTTCACCAAGTGCGGCGCCTCTTCGCGAGCGTGATTCCGCTACTGACGACCGCAGCCGTTGTGATCGGTCTGATAGCCGCTGTCCCGTTCGCGGTGCGTGTCTGCGGTTGTTTCGCGGTGCTTACGCTCTCCCTGCCCATTTCTCTTTTCATCTCTGGCCCGTGGAAGAACATCGACGCCACCATCGGCCTCTGCCATGCCGTCGGTCTCTGGCCTGGATCCGCCGTGCGCATTGCGGCATGGTCCGTTGCTCTCTGGATCCCGTACCCGCTCGCCATGCAGATCGTCTGGTATCTCGCCGCCGCCGGGCTTCTCATAGTCGTCTTCGACCGGGTTGACCAGGCTCTCAGCTCCGCGCTCAAGGAGCTCCGGGCGGCCAACGGCCTCATTCTCGGGCACGTATGGGCGGAGCCCTCCATCTGGCCACGGCACCTGACGCGCAGCGCCTGTGGCCGCCCCATCCGATCTCTCTACGACAAAGCGTTGGCAGGAAACGTACCCCACGACTTGTGGGTGATCACCAACGCCCGCTCGTTCCAGACCCTGGACTGGGAACGTGAGTACGACCATCGCATTCTCGATGCGGGCCGCAAGTGCCCCCGGGTCTTCGCGCTCTTTCCTGTCGAGTCCCTCTGCCGCTCCCACGTCGCCGACCTGCGGATGCTCGTTCCGGAGGTCCGTGAACTCGTCCTGCTCTACCAGTGGTTGCAGGAGGCCGCCAGCACCGGGAAGTCCTACGCGCCCCAAATTGGTTCCTACCTTGGCGGCGGGGGGGGCGCCGGCCGCATGCCCGCGATCTTCGCCGAGTTCGCCCGGATAGTCGACTGTGTGACCGGTCCGGCGCGCGACCGTCTCGCGGCGGAAGAGAGAGCGCGGACGGAGGCCGTATTCCGGGTCTACGCGGACCAAGCGCGAGACCGCGCCGCGGCCCTCGCCGACGTGGAGCAATCCCGGCGGCACCTCGCCGCTGAGCGCGATGCGCTGACCGGTGTTCTCTCGCGACTGCATGCACTCCCCCGCGAGGCCTTTCGCGCCCAATGTGAAGCTGTCCACCACTGGCTGAAACGTGTTTGCGACCTGACCGACAGCGCGGACTTCCGCCGAAGGCTGATCGAAGACAGTACTCCCGAGGGTTCGGAACCGCTCCCACTCGCCGCGCACCTCCGTGAGGCTATCGACGACTACTTCCGTGAGACGGTAACGCCGGTCGGCTTGCGAGCGGACCACCAGCTGGTCACGATCCGACGCAACGGAGGCAGCCGCGCCGATGCGATCCTGGTGTTCCTCGAAACGCTCAATCGCGTCTCCGCGGAGAGCCCGACCCTTGCCGGGCTCTGGAAGTCGATGACGCCGGACGGCCGGGTGTACCTCTGGCTCCACAGTGCCGGCGGCAAGTGGCAGTCCGTGGTGATGGAGATCGACTTTGAGGCCGCGCTTTCCGGCGACGACATGCTCATGCACGTCACCACGTTTATCCCGTTCGGTCTCGATGGTGACCGGAGCAGCTATATCGCGGAGCGCTGCTCCGAGTACACCCGCGCCACCCATGCCATCCACGTCACCGTGCGTTACGTTGCCAAGAACGCCCTCCGATCGTCAGCGCTGACGGAGGAGGTCGAGGAGGATTCCACCGGGAGCTCTGCCTCCACCGAGCATTTGGACCGATCGGGCGTGCTCAGGCGGTACGGCTCGATGGTCAGGGACGCGGCCCGGTCGGGAAGCTCCCGCCGGTGGGTGGACGAGAGCCCCCTTCCCGCGGGCGTGCTCGGCCCAAGGACGACCGTCGAGTACGCACGGAGCAACGACCGGGTCCTGGAGATACAGTCGGACGACCACCGATCATCGTCCGCCGACACCAGCAACACGGAGAGACGCTTCACCGACCGCACCGTCCGCGACAGGTCCGCCCGTACGAACGAGCAGACGACGGAACTCCTCCGAGAGCTGACCTTCACCTCGGTCGGGATTGAGTACTCCGACCCGGACCGGCTTCTCAAGGCATGGGAGAGCAACCCGTTGAACCAGGCGGGATCCCGCGTGCGAGGCTATGTGCAGAAGAACTTCCAGACGCTCGGTGACGCCATCTCCAGGGGCATTGCCGCCCGGAAGCTCGCCGCGCGGGGCAGGCCCGGCGTACAGCCGCCCCCGGGAGTGCTCGGCGACGCCTTCTGGGACGAAGCCGCCCGGCTCGTGATCGTCGAGCGGGCCGGCGACCGTCCTCTCCGGGTCCCGATGCCCTTTGACGGCCGCATCCTCCCGATCGACGAGGCGGCCGTGGACGAGCGCCGCCTCTTCGGGTCGGCACAGCTGCCGCCATCCCCCGCACGCCAGCGCCTTCCCCCGGCCACGCGCTGAGCAGCGCCGTTTCCGAACGCCGTTCCTCCCCGCGCCCGCGCCGCCGCCCGGTTCCGGATCGACTCTTGACAAGCGCACGATAATCCGGTTTATCAGTCGCATGGACGAGATCACACCGAGACCCCGCGGCCGCGCCAGGACCGCGCCGGCCACAATCCGTGACCATGGGCTTTCCGTACAGCTGCTCCGGTCCGTGCCCGAGGAAGCCGTCTGGCTCGCGGACCAGCGTTCCGAGCAGACGCGGCGAGCGTACCGGCTGGACGTGCAGGACTTCATTGCATGCCTGGGCATCGCTTCGCACGCGGAACTCCGGCAGGCCGGGCGGGCCGCGGTCGTGGGCTGGCGCCGCATGATGGCGGACAGGGGCGACCGGCCCCGGACGATCCGCCGGCGGCTCTCGGCGTTGTCATCGTTGTTCAGGCACCTGGTTGCTCACCACCTCGCCGATGTCAACCCCGTGCGGGACGTCAAACGGCCGAGGGTGAACCGCCGCCAGGGCACAACCAAGGCGTTCTCCTCCAAGGAAGCCCGCCGGATCCTGGATTCCCCGGACCCAGCCACGACCGAAGGCCTGCGGGACCGGGCCATCCTTTCCGTGGGGCTGCAGGCCGGGCTCCGCCGCTCCGAGATCGCGTCGCTTCTGGTGCGGGACTTCCACACCAACGCCGGGTACCGGTCGCTTCACTTCATCTGCAAAGGCGGCGGGGACCTGTCGGTGGCGGTCAACCCGCAGGCGGCGCAGCGGATCGAGGACTACCTGGATGCCGCGGGGCACCGCGACGATCGCGACGGCCCCCTGTTCCGGCCCCTCCGCCGGAACCAGAACCGCGCCGACCTCGCGGGTCACATCGACCCCGTGACGGTCGACCGGATCCTCCGCAGGTACGCCAGAGCCGCCGGGCTGGACCGTGGCTACAGCGCCCATTCCATGAGGGCGACGTTCATTACCACAGCGCTCAACAACGGCGCCAGCCTGGAGGACGTGCAGCGGGATGTAGGGCATGCCGATCCCTCGACAACCAAGC
>JBGPJM010000286.1:0-5177 GCA_041485385.1 Phycisphaerae bacterium
CGCCTCGGCGAGGTGGACGTCGAGGTGCTGAAAGGCGTCGACCTCGAGGTCCGCGAGGGCGAGTACGTCGCGCTCATGGGTCCGTCGGGCTCGGGAAAGTCGACGCTCATGAACATCCTGGGCTGCCTGGACAGGCCCACGTCCGGCCAGTACCGGCTCGACGGCGAGGAGGTGAGCGCCCTGTCCTCGGACTAGCGCGCGATGATCCGCAACCGCAAGATCGGCTTCGTCTTCCAGAGCTACAACCTGCTCCCCCGGACCACCGCGATCGACCAGGTGATGATGCCGCTGGAGTACACCGCCAAGCTCAGCGAGCGCGACGCCCGCCAGCGGGCCCGGGACATGCTGGCCCGCGTCGGGCTTGCCGACCGCGCCGACCACCGCCCCAGCCAGCTCTCCGGCGGGCAGCAGCAGCGCGTGGCGATCGCGCGGGCGCTCATCAACCGCCCGCCGGTTCTCTTCGCCGACGAGCCCACCGGCAACCTCGATTCGCGCACCAGCCAGGAGCTCCTCGAGATGTTCGGCGAGCTGAACCGGGCGGAGGGGATCACGATCGTGCTGGTGACGCACGACGCCGAGGTCTCGCGCCACGCGCGGCGCATCATCCGCATCAAGGACGGGCTCATCGAGGCCGACGACGCCTCGCCGCTCGCGCCCGCCGGCCACCCGCAGGAGGCCCCATGACGCTGCAAAGGATCCTCCGGACGTCGGTGCGTGCCCTGACGCGCAACGTCACCCGCTCGGCCCTCACGGTGCTGGGGATCGTTATCGGCATCGCCGCGGTGATCACGATGATGGAGATCGGCAAGGGCTCCTCGGCCTCGATCGCCCGGACCATCTCCAGCATGGGCGCCAACAACCTGCTGGTGATGCCGGGGACGGCGGCCACCGGCGGCGTGAGCTTCGGCGCCGGCAGCACGCTGACGCTCACCGCCGAGGACTGCGACGCCATCCTGCGCGAGTGCCCCTCCGTCTCCGGGGCCGCGCCGCTGGTGCGGGCGCGCGGCCAGGTCGTCTTCCAGGACCGCAACTGGGTGCCCGCGACGATGTACGGCACGACGCCGATGTACCTGGAGGTCCGCCAGTGGACGGACCTGACCGAGGGGGAGTGCTTCACCGACAGCGACGTGCGGAACGCGGCGCGCGTCTGCCTCGTCGGCCAGCGCATCGTGCGCGAGCTGTTCGACAACGCCTCGCCGATCGGCAAGGAGCTGCGGATCCAGAACGTCGGCTTCCGCGTCGTGGGCGTGCTGAGCGCCAAGGGCGCCAACACGTTCGGAATGGACCAGGACGACATCATCCTGGGGCCGTGGACGACCATGAAACGCCGCGTCGCCGGCGGGGCCACAGGCTCCTCGACCTCGACGGGCGCGGCCACCGGCGGCTCGTCGTCGTCGGGCTCGGTCTACCCGGGCGCGCCCAGCGTCTTCCCGCCGACCGCGACGACGCAGCAGAACGCCCTTCCCACCAGGCCGCGCTTCGCCAACATCGACCAGATCATCACCGCCGCGGCCTCCGCGCCCGAGATCCAGCCGGCGATCCGCCAGATCACCGAGCTGCTCCGCGAGCGGCACCGCATCCGCCCCGGCGAGCCGGACGACTTTAACCTCCGCGACATGACCGAGACCGCCAACGCGCTGGCCTCGACCACCTCGATGATGACCAACCTGCTGCTGGCGGTGGCGACGATCTCGCTGGCCGTCGGCGGCGTGGGCATCATGAACATCATGCTCGTCTCCGTCACCGAGCGCACCCGCGAGATCGGCCTCCGCATGGCCGTCGGCGCCCGCGGGCGCGACATCCTGCTGCAGTTCCTGCTCGAGGCCACGGTGCTGTGCCTGATGGGCGGTCTGGTCGGCTTCCTGATGGGGCGCGGTGGCTCGATCGTCGTGCAGAAGGTCCTGAAATGGCCCGTCGAGGCCTCCATCACCGCCATCGTCGCCTCCATCATCGTCTCCGCCACCGTCGGTGTCGTCTTCGGCTTCTACCCCGCCTGGAAGGCCTCTCGCCTCGATCCCATCGAGGCGCTGCGTTACGAGTAGCCTGGCCACCCCGATTCCCCCCCCCGCCCGCCCCCTCCCTCCCCTCCACTCTCCTCTCGCTCTCACCCTGGAGCACCCGCATGCACGCCCGACCTCCTCGACACCTCCTCCGACACGCCGGGCTCCTGGCCGCGGCGAGCCTTGGCGTCGCGGCGTGCACCGTGGGCCCTGACTTCAAGCGCCCAGAGCCGTCCATGCCCGCATCCTGGGCCGGGGCCGGGGCCGCCGGTGACGCCGCCCAGCCGCCCTCCGACGCCAGCCGCCCCATCCCCACCCCGCCCGACCTCCACCGCTGGTGGACCACCTTCAACGACGCCACGCTCACCTCGCTCATCGACCGCGCCTCACTGGCCAACCTCGACCTGCGCCAGGCCGTCATCCGAATCCGCGAGGCCCGCGCTGCGCGGACGATCACCGCCAGTGGACTCTGGCCGAGCCTCGACGCCTCCGCCGGCTTCTCCCGCAGCCGCTCGGGCGGAGGCGGCGGGCGCACCGCCAACTCGTTCCGAGCCGGCTTTGACTCGGCATGGGAGCTGGACCTGTTTGGCGGCGTGCGCCGTGGAGTCGAGGCCGCCGACGCCGGTGTTGCCGGCGCCGTCGAGGATCGTCGCGACGTGCTGGTCACCCTCTCCGCGGAGGTCGCCACCACGTACTTCGACCTCCGGGCCACGCAGGAGGCCTTGTCCATCGCGCACCGGAACCTCGCCCTGCAACAGCAGTCGCTGGAGATCACCCGCCAGCGCCAGGAGGGCGGGTACGTAAGCAAGCTCGACCTGGTCAGCGCCGAGGCACAGGTGGCTTCGACGACGTCGCAGATCCCCGCGATCGAGTCCTCGGTCCGCCAGTCGATCTACGCCCTGGGCGTGCTGCTGGGGCAGCAGCCCGCGTCGCTGCTCGAGGAGCTGGCGGCCGCGGCGCCCCTCCCGCCGGTGCCGCCGGAGATCCCCGTGGGGCTGCCGTCGGACCTGCTGCGCCGGCGCCCGGACATCCGGCGCACCGAAGCCGACCTGCACGCGGCCACCGCGAAGATCGGCGTCGCCACGGCCGACCTCTACCCGCACTTCTCCCTCAGCGGCTCCGCCGGCCTGTCCGGGCCGAAGATCTCCGCCCTCGGCACCATCAGCAACGGCTCCTGGTCGTTCGGCCCGTCGGCGAGCTGGTCCATCTTCAACGCCGGGCGCATCCGCGCCAACATCGATCTGCAGGAGGCGGTGACCGACGAACGTTTCGCGGCGTACCAGAGCACCGTCCTGGTCGCGCTGCAGGAAGTCGAGAACTCGCTGATCGCCTACTCCAAGGAGCAGGAGCGCCGGGCCGCGCTCACCAGCGCCGTCGGGAGCAACCGCGAGTCGGTCGATCTGGCGACGCAGCTCTACACCGCCGGGCGCAAGGACTTCCTCAACGTGCTCTCTGCGCAGCAGTCACTCCTGAACTCCGAAAACGCGCTCGTGCAGAGCAACCAGCTGATCGTGACCGACCTGGTGGCGCTCTACAAGGCCCTCGGGGGCGGCTGGGACGAATCCGACGAGCACGCGCCGGCGGACCCCTCGCCCTCCGGAGCCCCGGCCCCCGCGCCGCCCGGCCCCGCCGCGCCCGCGCCGGCCGCTCACTGAACCGCGCCGCATCACCCCCCCCTCCGCCTCCCCGCGCCCGGCGCCACAGCCGTCATCATCTCGTCGGCGGCGTCGTCGTCGCCTTCGCCCGCCGCAGCCACCACTGGTCCAGCGTCACCCGCGTCTCGCCGGTGTTGGTGCCGTTGTGGGTCTTGAACTCGAACTCGGTGGTCTGGCTGTGCGTGACCAGCTCCCAGCCCCCCGCGGCCAGGCCGTTGATGACCGCCACCTCGGTCAGCGCCCCCCGTCCCTGGCCGCCGTACTTGGCGACGATGCTCGCCTCGGTGTCGAGGTCCTCGGCCGGCGAGCACAACCGCCAGTCCGCCGACCCGCCCCTCTGCCCGCCCTCGCGACTAACCGTCAAAGAGCGGCTGAGGTTGGCGTACTCGAACTTCGTCGTCGGGGTCGGCGCGGGTTTCGGGGGCGTGGCGGGCTGGGCCGTCGCCAGGAGCGCCCCCACGATGGCGCCCGCCGCCAGAATCTGCCAGGTCCGATGGAATCGACCGCTCATGCTGGGCTCTCCTGGTTGTGTGCCGAGCGCGCTGGGATCACCCGGATGGGAATGCGACGCCCCGGAATGGTCGGTCCTGCGCCACGGGCGCGAGGCCGCGCCCTGGACGGGCGCAACGGCGGGTTCATTCGGGCGCTCGGCGGGACAATGGAAGTGGGCGATACTGGACTCGAACCAGTGACCTCATGCGTGTCATGCATGCGCGCTAGCCAACTGCGCCAATCGCCCGAGCCGCGCCAAGTATACCGCCGGCCGCCGGGTGTTTCCGCCGCGGCCGGCGCCTGAATCCTCACGCCGGTGGGTGCGTATCGTTCATCGGACTCCCGCCGGCCCCCCTTCCGCCGGCGGACCGGGCCGCCCACACGGACAAGGAGGCAATCGATGAGGAACGCAGCACTCGCAGGGCTGGCGGCCGCGCTGTCGGTCGCCGCGACGACACCGTCTCAGGCGGACAACATCCGCTTCACATTCCGCGGCGTGGTCACGCTGATCGAAGGACCCATCCCTCCCCCGCCGGAGATCTTCGTCGGGGCGCCCTTCGTCTTCACGTACGTCTTCGACACCACCACGCCCGACCAGGAGCCGTCGCCCGTCGCCGGCGACTATCAGGGGGCGATCCTCCGCGGCCGGGTGGATGTGAACGGCGTGGGCTTCGAGACCCGCACCGGCCCGATCAACATCATCGATAACGGCTTCGCCGGCGACTCCTACCACGCCCAGATCCAGGACCCCATCCGCATCGCGTTCATCAGCATGACCAACCTCGGCGGCGGCGCGTTCCCCAACGACCACCTCCCCACCGATCTGGACCTCTCGCAGTTCACCATCCGCTCCATGGTGTACGAGCGGGACGTCGGGCCGGGCTTCATGCGGGCCACCGCGGACGTGCGCGAGTTCTCCCGCCTGCTCCTGCGCTGCCCGTGCGACTGGAACTTCGACGGCACGCTCAACTCCCAGGATTTCTTCGACTACCTGACCGACTTCTTCGCCGGCGACGCCGACTTCAACCAC
>JBGPJM010000287.1:0-5168 GCA_041485385.1 Phycisphaerae bacterium
CGTCATCCTCTGCGACACGCCCGCGTCGTGCCGTTGTCAAGGGAAACAGGGGCTCAACCCGCATCGGTCAGCTTCAGGCCCGGGATCAGGTTCTGCCACTGTTTCTGGCACTCATCCCGGGTCGCGATGCCCCCCGGCGCCGCGGTGGGGAAGCCCGGGAGCGGCCGACCCCACAGCTTGCCGTGCTGACCAAGGGACTTGTCCGTCGACCACTCCGGGCGCAGGAAGTTGATGATCCAGCGCTGCGCCAGGTTGAGCAGCGGCAGGGTCGAGTGCAGCCCGAGCTGATCGCAGAGGATGCGGTCGCCCATCTCTCCGAGCCACGCGAAGTCCTTGCGGACCACGACGACGGAGTTCCGCCACGGATCGGCCCACGGCGGGGTCGCGCCCCTGAGCGGCACCGTCTCGTCACCGGTGGTGAGGCTCGTCCCGTCCCACCCGTCGGCGCAGAACGAGTCGGGGCGCTCGAAGTTGAACCACTTCTTGCCGTACTGGTCCTTGCCGATGCCGGTCTTGATGTGCGTCTTCTCGCCGGCGCCCACGATGGCGAGCCACGCGCCGTCGGGGCGGAGCATCGCCGGGTCCACCTTGTCGCTGAGCTGGCGGAACTTCCACGCCGTGTCGAGCATGTTCGTCAGGATCGCACCGGCGATGCGCCGGCACTCGGTCTTGCTCCGGGCCACGGACTGGTCGGCCGCGGCGGAGGCGACGAACTCGGCGATCGTGTCCGCGACCGACGGCTGGTACGTCTCGGGGAGGAAGATGTCGGCCTCGGTGTCGTCGGCGTTGACGACGGCGTTCTTGAAGGAGGGGAGGAGCTGGTAGGCGCTGGGGGTGACGCGGGCCATGGTGCGCTCACGCTCCTTGGCGTCGCGCCCGAACATCGTGCCGCCGCCGGTGGCCAGCTTCTGGATCGCGGCGTTGGCCCCGCGGAAGGGCGTGCCCAGGGTCGCGACCCGGCGGACCTTCTTGGCGGCCCAGTTGTCGGCCGCGCCCCCGGCGATCGCCCCCGAGATCACCAGCCCGCCCATGGAGTGCCCGATGAGGTCGACGGAGTCGCAGAGCACGCCGCCGACCTTGGCCGGGTCGTGCTTCATGAGGTTGGTGCGGTCGATGACCTCGTCGATGAAGTCGCGGAGGCGCTGGACGGAGAGGAAGTTGTCCTGTCGCCAGTCGTAGACGAAGGGGAAGACGGGCTGCACCGGCGTCGGGCCGTAGGAGAGGTTGTGCTTGAGCTCGCCGACGAGGTCCTTGTAGACCAGCCCGAAGGCCTCGCTGGGGCGGACCAGCGCCGGCTCGATGGCCTCGTAGCGAATCTGATCGGGGGCGACCGACTCGTAGGGGTAGAGCTGGATGCGGTCGTAGTTCTTGAAGGCCGCCTCCCACGGCGACCAGATGCGCTCGGCGTCCATGGGGTAGTGGTCGTGCAGGCCGCCGGCGGTGACGGCATGGACGAGCACGATGGGGGTGATCTTGCCGGTGGCAATGTCGGCCATGGGGGCCTCCGATATCGGATGTGGGATTGGGAGGGCGGATATGGGATGCTGGCGAAGACGTTTTACCACAGAGAACACTGAGAGACACAGAGAAAGACGAGGAAGAGAGGGCACGGAGAAGATAGCTCAACGCGGAGAGCGCGAAGGACTCGGAAGATGAACGGCCACGTGAACGGGTGGGGCCGCGGCGTGTCGATCGCCCCGGATTGGGGAGGGGGCTGGCACAGGGCGGTTTTCCTCGTGGTTCTTCCCTGCTCGCGCGGTAGACTCGGCGCGGAGGCCTGTGCGTGCCACGTTGGGGGGGGCGGGGGCGAGCGCCGCACGCGGCCATCGAGGAGGTACTCCCCCATGCAGATCCGTATCCGTCGGGTGCGCCCGCGCTCTGTCGTTCTGGCCGCGGCGGCGGCGATGTTGGCCGCCAGCCAGGCCCCCATCGTGCTCGCGCGGCCCGCTCCCCCCAACGATGCGTGCGCGAGCGCGCCGGCGATCTCACCCGGCACGGTCTCAGGTACGACGCTGGGCTCGACCAACGACGGCTCGAGCTCCTGCGGGGCCTCCTCGGGAAGCCCGGACGTCTGGTACCGCTTCACCGCGGCGGCGACGGGGACGGCGACGGTCTCGACCTGTTCCGCCGCGACCGGCTTCGACACGGTGCTCTCGGTGCACACCGACTGCCCGGGGACCGACGCCAACCAGATCGCCTGCAACGACGATTCGTGCGCGATCGCCACGATCCCCTCGTCGCTCTCGTTCCCGGCCACCAGCGGCGCGAGCTACCTCATCCGTGTCGCCGGCTTCGAGGGGGCGACGGGCGACTTCGAGCTCACGCTCACCGGGCCGCAGCCCCCCGGGAACCCGCCCGCCAACGACCTGTGTGCCGCGGCCATCTCGGTGGCCGATGGCTTGCACCCGTTCGACAATACCGGCGCGGCCACCGACAGCCCGGCCTCCTGCGGCTCCAACGGGAGCGACATCTGGTACAGCTACACCGCCACCGCGACGGGCGCGGTGCAGATCGATACGTGCTCGGGCACGGCGTACGACTCGGTGCTGGCGGTCTTCTCCGGGACCTGCGGGTCGCTCACGCAACTGGATTGCAACGACGACTCCTGCGGCATCCAGTCGGTCGTGCAGTTCAACGCTGTCGCGGGGGCGACCTACCTCATCAGCGTGGGCGGGTGGAGCGGCCAGGTGGGCTCGGGGAGCATGCGGATCGGTCGCGGCGCGGCCCCCTCCACGGGGGCCGACGTCATCATGCGCGACTGCGACTCGGTCACCAACTGGGGCTCCATCGGCGGCGTGCGCGGCTACTCGATCTCGACGCACACCTGCAACATCGGCGACACCAACCTCAACTGGCAGGGGGGCACGAACCTGCACCCGATCCTGGGCATGCACCTGTACCGCCTGTACAACGGCGCCATCGAGCAGATCGGCATCTCCTGGTGCAAGAACGCGACCAACGCCGGCGCGGGCGCGGGGTGCGGCTTTGTCTGCAACGGGCAGGGCGGCCCCGTGCTGGGGGCCGGATGCCAGGATGTGTACGGCTCGGACGGCAACGGCATGCAGGACCACCTGGGGCCGCGGTCTGATGTCAACGCATTCACCGGTCACTTCAACTTCCCGTTCCCGATCGGCCTGCCCAGCGGCGATGCGATCTACAAGCGGTGCCAGGTGCGCGAGTCGGACCTGAGCCCGCAGAACTTCCCCGGCGCGATGTACTTCGTGGAGGGCGTGTGGGTGTCGCCGGATGACGCCGCGGCCGGCAACGGCCTGAACAACGCCTCGTACCGGCGGGCATCGGTCGACCCCGCGACGTTCGACATTGCGACCGTGGACGTGATGCGCTCCCGCTTCGGCGCGATCTACGCCTGGCAGGACTACGGCGGCGGGCTCGGCATCCCCGATCCCAACGTCCAGCTCGTGAACGCCGATGTCCCCGGCGAGGGGCGCTTTACGGTGGGCGCCCGCGTCTTTGACAACGGCGACGGCACGTGGCGGTACGAGTACGCCGCATTCAACCTGAACTCCGACCGCTCCGGCGGCTCGTTCTCGGTGCCGATCCCGCCAGGGACGACGGTGACGGGCGTGGGGTTCCACGGCGTGAGGTACCACTCCGGCGACCCGTTCGACAACACCGACTGGACCTCCTCGGTCACTGCCGGGTCGGTGCGCTGGGCCAGCCCGCAGACGTTCGCGCAGAATCCCAACTCCAACGCCTTGCGCTGGGGAACGCTGTACAACTTCCGCTTCACTGCGAACGTCGCCCCATCGCCGGGCTCCGTGACCCTGGGGCTCTTCCGCCCGGGTACGCCCACCTCGGTCGCGGCCACGCTCCCGGTCCCGGGCGGCGCCGGGCCGTGCGCGGCGGACTGGAACGGAGACGGCACGCTCAACTCGCAGGACTTCTTCGACTTCCTCTCGTCGTTCTTCGCTAGCGGAGCCGACTTCAACGGCGACGGGCTCACGAACTCCCAGGACTTCTTCGATTTCCTGACGGCGTTCTTCGCAGGGTGCTGAGGAAGAGGTCTGCCACAGAGAAACACTGAGAAACACAGAGAAGAGGCTCTTCGTGCGGACCCTGATGTGGGTCAGGGTGCCCCCGCGATTTCACGAGCGCAGCAGCGAGCCGTCTCCTCTCTTCGCCGCCGCGGGCGCACGATCGTTGCCCGGGGTGGCTCTGCACCCCGGGTGCAAGCCCAGAGTTTACTGCGGGTAGGCTGGGTGATCGATAGCTCGCTCGTGCGCCGGGGCGGAGAAACCCAGGGACAGCTGTCCCTGGGTTCAGCGCCCGAACACCGCCGAGCACCGACACACCGCGGCCGCGCCCAGTCGTGCATCCCTGGGTCTGGCGGCGCCGGAGTGGGGACGCGGGGAGGGGATGGTGGACCGGGCGCGGCGGTGGTATCGGCGATCTCGAGGTATGCGGGCGCTGAACCCAGGGACTGCTGTCCGTGGGTTTCGGCGGTCGGGATGCAGATCCCCTCTCGATCACCCGACCATCCCGGTTACTCTGCTGCCATGCCCACCGCCCTTTCCGCCGCGATTGCCCTCGCCGCCTGCCACGCCTGCGCCCAGCCGCCGCCGGGCTCCCCCAAGGCCTTCGACTGGACCTCCACCGGCTCGGATTGCACCCTCTACTCCGCGGCCGACCTCACCGGCGACGGGCTAGACGACCTCGTCTGCGCCAACGGCGAGGGGCGGGTGTGGCTGGCCGCGAACGTGAACGGGTGGAAGGCCGCGGCGTGGGCGGTCATCCGCGAGCCCGCGCCGGACAAGATCCTCGCGATCTTCGGCCACGCCGAGTCGGCCCGCCTCGCCAGGAACGATGTCGCCCTCGTCCTGGCCGATCGGATCGAGGTGCTGAGCGGCACCGATGGCAAGGCCGCGGTGCGCCTGACCGTGAAGCTGCCGGATGGGGCGCGATTTGAAGCGGGCGAGGGCGCCGGGGACACCGGGCGGAAGCCCGGTGCCACGGGCGACGCCGCCCTCTGGCCGCCCGAGGCGCTGGAGCTCCTCCCCGACAGGCTGCGCCCAGGCTCCGCATCCGCCCCCACCGCCCCCGCTCCCACCGCCGCCGCGGCATCCCCTCCTCCCCCCACCACCCCCACCACCGCGTCCCCGACCGCCGCCCCCGCACCCCCCACCGCCGCACCCCCCACCGCCGCTCCC
>JBGPJM010000288.1:0-5140 GCA_041485385.1 Phycisphaerae bacterium
GGGTGATGAAGGCCCCACTCGAAGGGGCCCCCCCACACGCGATCGTCTTTGTCCCGGCTTCGGTTCGCGCTGACGATGCCCCTGTCAATGTCGAAGCGATGGGCACCGTTGTCCCAGGAGTAGCTGGCCCAGCACCATTCACTGGTGATCAAGAGCCCGAGGAACATCGAGCCGATCACGAAGCAGCCCCGTTTCACGCCGGTTCTTAGCCGCTTCCGTCTCACGCATTCAGTCTAGCGGGATGCTCGGGGCGGGCATGCGGGGACACAGGAACGCGGCGCGGGCCGCGCCACGGGGTCTTGGCGAGATGGCGCCGATCCCCACGGCTTGCCGGCCTTGGACGACTGGTATGGTGCGGGACGATGTTGGGGCCGGTCAAGCCGTGGCACCCCGGCGTTTTGGGCGCGACGGGTCGCCCGATCAGGCGTTGTCAAGGAGGTCGACGGACTTGAAGGGGATGCCGGCGAGCATTTCGAGGGAGGCTCCGCCGCCGGTGGAGATGTGGGAGAACTTGTCGGCGAGGCCGAGGAGCTCGGCGGCGGCCGCGGAGTCGCCGCCGCCGACGATGGAGGTGGCGCCGGCCTGGGTGGCGCCCGCGATGGCCTCGGCGACCATCTGGGTGCCGACGCGGAAGGGCTTCCACTCGAAAACGCCCATGGGGCCGTTCCAGACGATGGTCTTTGCTGACTGGAGTTTGACGGCGTAGTTGACCTGTGTGCGGGGGCCGATGTCCAGGCCCATGAAGCCGTCTTTGATGTGGCCGGAGAAGACCTCGATGTCGCCGGAGTGCTCGGCGAAGGCCGTGGAGCAGACGTGGTCCTCGGGGAGGTGGAGCTGGCACTTGGAGCGGGCGGCGTGGTCGATGATGGCCTGGGCGTCGGCCAGGTGCTCGGTCTGGACCTTGCTGGTTCCGACGCGGGTGCCCAGGGCCTGGAGGAAGGTGTAGGCCATGGCCCCGCCGACAAGGATGTGGTCGGCCTTGGGGATCATGTTGTTGATCATGCCGATCTTGTCGGCGACCTTGGCGCCGCCGAGGACGACGATGAAGGGGCGCTTGGGGCTCTTGAGGGCATCGGAGAGGTACTTGAGCTCGCGCTCGACGAGCAGGCCGACGACGCGGGGCTTGCCGGTCATGGCGAGGGGGAGGGCGACCATGGAGGCATCTTCGCGGTGGCAGGTGCCGAAGGCGTCGTTGACGTAGATGTCGCCGTAGGGGGCGAGCTTGACGGCGAAGGCGGGGTCGCCCTTCTTCTCGCCCTTGTGGAAGCGGAGGTTCTCAAGAAGGATGACGTCGCCGGGTTTGGCGGAGGTGGCGGCCTTGGAGGCCGCGGCGTCGGTGCAGTCGGTGGAGGGGAAGGCGACGGGCTTGCCGAGGATCTCGGCGAGGCGTTTGGCGCAGGGGGCGAGGGAATCTTCGGCCTGGTAGCCGGTGCCGGCGGGGCGGCCGAGGTGGGAGAGGAGGATGGCCGCGCCGCCGCGGTCGAGGACGGATTTGATGGTCGGGAGGGCCATGCGGATGCGGCGGTCGTCGGAGATCTTGCCGTCTTCGAGGGGGACGTTGAAGTCGACGCGGATGAGGGCGCGTTTGCCGGCGGGGTTGATGGCGGCGATGGTTTTCTTGGGCATGGGAGGTCCTGGAGAGTGCGGAGTGCTGAGTGCCAGGTGCTCAGTGGCTGAGTGTGGATGGGACGAATGGGACTGATAGGACGGATGAAAAGCGAAGGGCTCGGGAGAGAGGGAGCCGGATGGTAAGGGTACGCGGTTTACGACGGTGTGGCGATGGTGAGCGGACGAACCGGACAACCCGCGGCGCGCTCCGATGTACGGAGGTGGAGGAGTGAGGGCGTGAAAACATCGGAGTGATCAGCCGGGCATAGGATCTTTCAGTTCGGTTCCGGGGCGTTCGCCCCGGCAAGGCTTGTGCGCCGCTCGACGGCGGAAGACATATCGAAGGAACCGTTCTCCGGTTCGATCGGCGTCCTTGTCCGTATGGACAGAGAGGACACAGGTATGCGTTTTGAAACACGGTGGGTGACGGTGGCGGTGGTCGGCATGACCGCGGGGGTGCTGGGGCCGGTTTCGGTGTCGCTGGCGCAGTGCGAGGTGGAGTGGGGGCCGGGGTTTCCGTTGCCAGGGGTGGGGCGCGGGGCGTACGCGGTCGTGAGCTATGACGATGGGAGCGGGCCGGCGCTGTATGTGGGCGGGCAGTTCCGGGCGGCGGGGAGCGCGGCGGCGGACCGGATCGCGAAATGGGATGGGCAGGCGTGGTCGGGCGTGGGCGGGGGGATGAGCGGGGTGGTGAGGGCGCTGGCGGTGTACGAAGATGGCACGGGGCCGGCGCTCTATGCCGGAGGGAGTTTCACGACGGCGGGGGGCGTGAGCGCGGCGCGGATCGCGCGGTGGAATGGGGAGGTGTGGTCGGCGCTGGGCGATGGGCCGGGGCTCGTGGGCGGGGAAGTGCAATCGCTGGCGGTGTTTGACGACGACGGCCCGGGGCCGCGTCCGCCGGGGCTGTACGCCGGGGGGACGTTCACGTACGCGGACGGGGTGCTCGTGAACGGGATCGCGCGATGGGACGGAGCGGGGTGGTCGGGCCTGGCCGGCGGAATGGAAGACACAAACGGGGTCAACGTCTACTCGATGGCGGTGTTCGATGACGATGGGGCGGGGCCGCGGGCGCCGGCGCTCTACGCGGGGGGCACGTTCTTGACAGCTGGCGGGACGGGCGCGGCCGGGGTCGCGAGGTGGGATGGTTCGCAGTGGTCGCCGCTGGGGAGCGGGATCCCCGGGGTCGTCTCGGCGCTGGCGGTCTACGACAGGGGGACGGGGCCGGCGCTGTACGCGGGCGGGTATTTCTTCACTGCCGGCGGCGTCAACGTGGGCTGCATCGCCCGCTGGTTTGGAACGTCGTGGTCGAGCGTTGGGAACGGTCTGTACCAGTCCGTCTCGGCGCTCACCGTCTTCGACGATGATGGCGCAGGGCCCCGGCCGCCCGCGCTCTACATAGGCGGCATCATCACGGTGGCGAGCGGGGTGTACGTCAACAACCTCGCCAGGTACAGCGGGCTGGGCTACTCCACTGTCGGCGGGGGGACGAACAACAGGGTGGCGGCCCTCGGCGTGTTCGATGGCGGCAATGGGCCCGTGCTCGTCGCGGGCGGGGAGTTCACCAGAGCGGGGGACGTGGGCGTGGCGCACGTGGGCGCGTGGAACGGGACGGCGTGGTCGGCGTTGGGCGAGGGCGTGGCGGACCCTGTCTACGCCATCGAGGTGTTCGATGATGGGGCGGGAGAGGCCGCGTTCTGCGCGACGAGCGTGACGCTCGCGGACGGCACGGCGCTGAGCGGCGTGGTGAGGTGGGACGGCGTGAACTGGCGGGGGCTCGGCACGGCGGCGACGGGGCGGTTCCGATACGCCCGAACGCTGGCGCACGCGGACGGGGCAGGGGGGCCGTTGCTGTATGCGGCCGGGCAGTTCGAGCGTCCGGACGGGACGCTGCCGCAAATCGTGGCGCGCTGGAACGGAACGGCGTGGGAGCAGGCTGGGGGAGAGCTGAACGGCTGGATCACGGTGCTGGCGGTATATGACCGCGGGAACGGAACGGAGGTGTGCACGGGGGGGTCGTTCACCGTGGCGGGCGGGGTGAGCGCAATGAGGATCGCGCGGCTGAGCGGCGGGAACTGGGTGGCGATGGGCGCCGGGCTGGACGGGGACCCGAATGCCCTGGCGTTGTACGACGATGGACTAGGCGGCGCGCCGGCGCTGTATGTGGGAGGGTCGTTCGCGAATGCCGGAGGGCAGCCGGCGAACCGGATCGCCAGGTGGGACGGGCGCGCGTGGTCGGCGGTGGGAGCGGGGCAGGATGGCACGGTGTACTCAATGGTTGTCTTCGGCGATGAACAGGGGCCATCGAGGCTCATCGTCGGGAGCAGCGGCAGCTCGGGCGTCAGCGCGTGGGACGGCGTCAGCTGGTCGACACTCGGGAGTCCGGGCGGGGCCGTCCGCCCGCTGGCGTCGATCGATCTGGATGGGTCGGGGCCGATGGCCCCGGCGCTGTATGCGGGCCTGCGGCGATGGACCGGGTCCACGTGGTTACCGATCGGAAGTGTGGCGGGTGGGTCGACGACCGGCGTGTATGCGATGACCACGATCGATCTGGACGGAGCCGGCCCGGAAGGACGCTCGATCCTCGTGGGCGGCGACTTTCGGACGGTGAACGGAGAGGCGTCATCCTGCCTGGCCGTGGTCTCGGTCGCGGGGTCCGGGCCGGTTCTGGCGGACCTGCCGGCGCAGATCGTCGCGGCTCCGTGGAGCACGGTGACGATCACGGTGGAGGACGATGGGACCAGTCCGATCGCGTACCAGTGGCGCCGGAATGGCGTCCCGGTGCCGGCCGACCGGCAGGGAAGAGCCACGATCACGATCTACGGGGCCCGCCGCGCGGATTCGGGCGTGTACGACGTTGTCGTGTCGAACCTGTGCGGGTCGACGTTGAGCACGGCGACACTGGTCACGGTGGTGTGCGATGCGGACTGGAACCGGTCGGCGACGGTGGACAGCCAGGATTTCTTTGATTTTCTGGGGGACTTTTTCCTGGGACACGCGGATTTTAATCAGGACCACCGGACGGATAGCGCGGATTTCCTCGCGTTCCTCAGTGTGTTCTTCGGGGAGTGCGCGTAGCGCGGCGCCGGCGCTGACGGTTTGTTCGGGGTGCAGCATCCTGCTCGTGACCGGTGTGCGGTGGCGCGGCTCAGGGGTTGAGCAGGAGGATGCACATGAGGGCGACGACGACGGGGGTGAGGATCGCCAGCAGGATGAACGCGGCGATGGCCAGCCTGGTCTTTCCGGGGGCCGGCGGGGGTGATGGGGGGAGGATCGGTGGGTGCTGGAGCGCGTAGGTTGTGCCGCACTCGGGGCAGACGTTGCCATTGACGCCACGGAGGTTGTACCGGCATTTCTTGCAGATGAGGTCGTGGTCGCGGAGGAAGGCGGCGAGGCGCTGGGGCTCGGAGAGGAGTTCGGTCTCGAACCAGGAGGGGACGGCGATGGGGAGGCCGCACTCGGGGCAGGAGGAGGAGGTGAGGTTGCGGAGGTTGTAGCCGCAGCGGGCGCAGGGGGCGTCGCGGTCCTTGAGGAA
>JBGPJM010000289.1:0-5128 GCA_041485385.1 Phycisphaerae bacterium
CCTCGCGGAACTCAGGCGTGTACTTCCGCTTCTTCGTGCCCTTGACCATCCGTTGGACCTCCCGTCGATAGGCCGCAGCCTATCGATCGTTCGTGTCCACCGGCGGTGGGCAGGTTCAGTGCTCTTCCGGGAGATCAGCAGGGCCTTGGGATACGCGCCCAGGTCCGCACCCTCCGGCGGCTTGGCGCGATACCAGACGTACACGATCCAGGTCCCGCTGATGACGGTCAGCCAGGCGATCGTCGCCATCAGCCACAGGCCGATGTTCAGCCGCCGGACTCGCTCGTCAATGCCGTGGGGCGTGACAAGGTCGGGACGCAGGCTGTACAGGCCGGCAAATGCCCCACCAAAGGCCAGCAGGAACAGCGCGCCGAACCCCATCCCGTGCAGGACTGTCCATATTTCCCGGAAGCTCAGCTCCATGGCAAACTCCCTTTCGGCACCGCCCCTCGGGCAGGTTCGTTCCGTGGACCCAGCGCGGCCCCTGGCCCTCGCGCCGCGAAGCGCACGCGAAGGCAATCGACGGCTTGGCCATCCCGTCTTCCTTGGTCCGCACGATCCGGAACGCCTTCTGGATTTCGGCGAGCAGGAACCGGTGCGCCGTCATCGGCACTGGATCCACGCGCTCGGCTCCACGAAGGCGGCCCCGACCGATGGGGATGTTCCCGAACTCCGCGCCCACGAACCCTGTCCAGAGCATGCCGCAACAGTACGCCTTCCACGCCGCGACGCGCTCCGCCCTTTGGAGGGCCGCCACGGACCACGGTCGGAGCGGCCCCGAAACCACGCCTATCCGGGCGCTTGTCTGATGAAGCTGCCGCCCCGGCGGCGTCGTTCTTCTCTCCTCGCCTCCTTCACCCCTCCCGCCGCGCAGTGGTGCCCCGGGGGCCGGCGAAGGCACCGCCCCGCGTCCGCATCCACGGCGAAAACCTGACCCGCTGCGCTTGAGCGGGCAAGCCGTGGGGATGGGTGCGCAACGGCAGCCCGACCTGTCCAATCCCTGTGCATTCGTGTCATTGACCTCCGGCCTCGCGAGGTCAATACGTTCCACGTCCGGACTTGTGCAAGGCGCGATGACGGGCGACATACAGCGCAACCCACGGCGAGTCTCATGGGTGCGTTCCGGCCGTCACCTCTTCTGCACATCGGCGGCCCGATCGGCGTTTGTCGCGACAGCGGCGCCGTATCCCACCTGCGCCACGATGCTCACCAGGTCCCCCGCGACGCGCGGCGGCCCGTGGATCATCCTCGCGTGCGCCCGGTAGAGGTCCACCGCGACGTCCTTCACTCCGGGCACCAGCTCCAGCGCGTCCGCGAGCTGCTCCCGGCTCCCGTTGTCGCGCATCCGGCGATCAGCAGCACCGTCCTTGTCACACCGGCTGGTAACACACATTGCCCTTGGGCCGCCGCGACCGTCCCGCCGCGCCATGGACAACTCAGCGCTCGCCAACCCTCACACGCGCCTCCCGATCGCCGGCCGATCCGCCCCCGCGCGCCCGCCGCTCCGACGCGACCCGCCTGCCCGCCGCGTTTCCCGGATCGCCGGCACCTGGTCGCGCACTCGAAGCACGTAATCCTCGAGCCGTTGCAGGACGATCTGGAAGGCGCTGCGTATCGCCGCGTACACATCCTCGTGCCCGTGCCCGAGCGGACAGTCGCTCCGGGCCGTGATCTCCCCGCCGGGTACCGCGAGGTCCACGCTGACGCGGTAAGACCCTTCAGGGTTCCCGCCGCGATCCGGGGCGGTGATCGCCACGCCGCAGCTCTCGATGTGGTGGCAATACCGCTCCAGCCTGTCGGTGTGCCGGCGCACAGCCAGGCGGACCGCATCGGAGACGGGCCGTCCTTTGAACGTGATCTGGACCGACGTCTGCATCGCCTTACCTCGGGTTGGTGCGCAGCGCCGCGGCGTCGCGCACAAAGACCTTTCTTGCCGCGCCCGGTGCCGGCCGATGCCGGCTACCGTGCGCTGACGCCTCTCGGCAGCGCCGGCTCTCCGCCGACCGCGATCTTCTTGGCCGCCGGCTCGAACTCAACCCGACCCTTGGCGCGGACGCCCGCGCCGGCGGGACCGTGCACAAGCGAGCGCCGGGCCGCCTCTTTGAGCGCGCGGGCGCGCTCAGCTGTACGGGTCGACCGTCGTCCGATCGTCGACACGGGTGACGCCCGGCGCGTAGCCCGCGACGCGCTCGATGGCGTTCTTCTCACCCCACGAGCGGAGCGTGCCCGTCAGCGTGACCACCCCGTCGCGGACGGAGACGGCGATGCGCTTCGCCTCGCGCTCCGCCTGGCGCTCCAGCGCCTCCTCGATCTGCCGCTTGAGCTGGTCCGCGTTCACGCTCCCGGTGACGACGCTGATCTGGTTCACCACGCCGCGGACGCCGGTCAGGTTGCACACCGCCCGCTCGGCGTGGTACCGCTGGGTCCACGTGTCGACGCTCCCCTGGAGCGTGATCATGCCTGAGGAAACGGTGGTCGTGATGCGCTCCTCGGGCACGAGCACATCCCATTTCAGCCCGTTGCGGACGGCCTTGGCGATGTCCTCGTCGGTGCGCTCCCACGCCGAGGGGATCTTGACCTTCATGTCGTCCACCACGTCGAGCACGCCCACGACCCGGTGCGCCGCGTCGCGTGCGGCGAACTTCTTCGGGTAGGCGCTGATCGACCCCGTCAGCGTCACGACCCCGTTGCGCACCTGCACGCCCACCTCCGTCTCCGACACGGTCGGATCCCACTCCAGCTCGGCGAGCACGTCGGCCTTGACCTGGGCGTCGGACTTGATTGTTGCGGTCGTCATGGCAATCTCCTTTGCTCCTTGCACGCGGCCCTCCGCCGCGGAGCGTGAGCGCCAGTATTTGGGCCGCCCGCCCGGCGGGACCCAACAGGGAACTTTCCTTGATCGATGCAACCGGGTGCGCCCGTGCCGGACGTGAAATCAGCGTTGCGCCCGCTGGAGTGACGAGGAGGAGGGAAGCCCGAGGGAAGCCCCTCCCTGCAACTCCGCGCCAGGAACGAACGACCACGCGACGGTGGCCCGAGGTGGCACGCGGCCGAGGCAGGTCCGGGCTACCCGCCGGGCTGTTTTTCCATCATTGATTCGAAGAAAAGCCGTGCCGGCGCGTCCACCGGGGTCGGGGGGCGCCATACTCCTCTTGGGGATACCCCACGAGGAGGCATCATGACAGCCGCCCGGCAAGCGGAACAACTCGGCGACCGGCGCCGTCCATCTGGATGCGATGACCGAGTACTACGCGCTGCTCGGAGCCCAAAGGAAGAGGCCCAGCCGGGCCGGTAGCTACTCACCGCCTCCTTCTCCCCCGGCGTCGCCGGGGGTTTCTCGCTTGCGCCCAGAGGTCAGCCGCGCAGCGGTTCCGCGCACCACGCCTCAAGCCGGACCGTCGTGCCGCCGATAAGGGCCGGCGGCAATACGAACAGCTGCCGGAACAGTCGCACGAGACGCAGAGGGAAAGCAAGCCGCGGGGAACAAGGCGGATTCGGTGTTGCGGCAGCGGGCTGAGTTTGCACCCGACTACCGCCTCATCGCTTCAGCCCCACGGTGAACCCATCCGTCCTCTGCGTCTCTGCGCGCGCCGCCGGGGCGGGTCGGGGCCGGGCGCTGAGAGTCTCGCTCCGTGGAGCCCAAGGAGCAGGCCCAAGGCTGACCAAGCCGAACCTTGCCCCTCTCCCCTCGGCGTCCTGCCGGGGTTTCTCTCTGGCGGACCGGGTTTCCGCGAAGAAAAACCGTGATGCCGGGGCCGAGAGGCGTCATACTCCTCTCCTGGGGGATATCCACGAGGAGGCATCATGACAGCCGTTGGCTGGTCCGTCGTCGTCGGAACCCTTGCCGTCGCGGGCGCACTGGTCGCCCTGGCCGGCCCGCTCGACCCGCCCGCCGGGCCGGTCGCCCCGACCGGCAAGACCCTCGCCGAGGTCGAGCCGCGGATCGCCATCAACGCCGCCAACACGCCGGGCGACTCCGACAGCCTCTTCAAGATCACCCAGCCCGGCTCGTACTACCTCACGGGCAACATCGCCGGTGTCGCGGGCAAGCACGGCATCGAGATCGCCGCCAATAGCGTAACGCTCGATCTCAACGGCTTCGACGTCGTCGGCGTGCCCGGCTCGCTCGACGGCGTCACCTGCACGCTCACCAACGCCAACGACCTGGCCGTGCGCAACGGCACGATCCGCAGCTGGGACCAGGACGGCCTGGATTTCTTCACGTCCAGCGCGATCAACGGCACGCTCGGGCTCCTTCGCGTCAGCGACAACGGCATAGTCGGCATCAGGGCGGGGTTCGGCTACACGATCGCCGGCTGCTCGGCGTACGCCAACGGCAGGATCCAGGCGAACGTCGGCATCGAAACCGGCGAAAGCTGCGCGATCATCGACTGCTCGGCGTACCTCAACACCGTCGGCGGGATTGAAACATTCCCTGGCTGCGCGCTCTCGAACTGCTCGACGACCAGGAACACAGGCTTCGGCATCGGCACCTCCTCCGGTTGCACGCTCACGCGCTGCTCGTCGGTCTCCAACAACGGCATCGGCATCAGCGCCACCAGCGGCTGCACGATCTCGGGCTGCTCAGTGTCCTTCAATGGAGCCGACGGCATCCTCGTCGGCTCTGGCTGCACGATCGCCGACTCCACCGTCTCATCAAACACCCTCGACGGCATCCAGTGCGATGCTCAGTGCATCATCCGCGGCAACACCTGCGCCGCCAACGGCAGCGGATTCGGCGACGGCGCGGGCATCCACGCCACCGCCAGCGACAACCGCATCGAGGGCAACAACTGCACCTTCGGCGACCGCGGCATCGACGTGGACGCCGCCGGCAACATCATCATCAAGAACACCTGCTCGGGCAACACCATCGACTGGAGCATCGGGGCCAACAACGTCTTCGGGCCGATCATCGACCGCCGCGCCCCGGCCAGCGCGGCCGTGAGCGGCTTCGCCGCCGCCAGCAGCCTCGGCTCGACGGACCCCAACGCGAACTTCTCGTACTGAACTGGCCCGGGCGGCGGCCTGAGAGCCGCGTTCCGCGGAGATACCGGCACTGTCAGCGCCCGGTCGCCGTGCTGCGCCAATCCCTCGACGAGTCGTCGTCGGGAAGCCGCACGTCGGC
>JBGPJM010000290.1:0-5124 GCA_041485385.1 Phycisphaerae bacterium
AGGAGCTGACGGGAACGGATGAGCTGGGGCTGGCGGGCTGATGGAGGATGAAACGGTGAGACGGTAAGGGGTACATCCAGGCTTCATTGCGACGTGATCGCGAAACATGGGAACGTGTCCTGACATCTCGAAGTGGGAGGAGCTGGCGTCGGGGACGCTGGACGGTGAGGCGGCGCGGGAGCTGGACTCGCACCTGGGAGGGTGCGCGCCGTGCCGCGCCGTGCGCGAGGGGATGCGGCGGAACGACCAGCTCCTGGGTCCGCTGAAGGCGGCGCTCAAAACCGGCGGGGCGGTTTCGCCGCGGGGCGAGTGGATGGTGGGCCGGCGGCTGGGGGCGTACGAGATCTGCGCCGTGCTGGGCGCGGGCGGGATGGCGACGGTGTACGAGGCGCGCCAGGAGCACCCGCACAGGACGGTGGCGCTGAAGATCATGGCGCAGGGGCCCGGGCGTGCGGCGGCGGTGGAGCGGTTCGAGCAGGAGGCGGAGGTGCTCGGGCGGCTGCAGCACCCGGGGATCGCGCAGATCTACGAGGCGGGCGTGGCCGACACGGGGATGGGGCCGCAGCCGTTCCTGGCGATGGAGCTGGTGCGCGGGAAGCGGCTGACGGAGCACGCGGCGGACGCGGGGCTGGGGACGCGGGCGCGGCTGGAGCTGATGCTGAAGGTGTGCGACGCGGTGCAGCACGCGCACCAGAAGGGGGTGATCCACCGGGACCTCAAGCCCAGCAACATCCTCGTGGACGAGCGGGGCGAGCCGAAGGTGCTGGACTTCGGGGTGGCGCGAGTGACCGACCCCGACCTGCGGACGGCGGGGGTGCACACCGTCTCCGGCCAGATTGTCGGCACCGTGGCCTATATGAGCCCCGAGCAAGCGGGGGGCGACCCGGACCTGGTGGACACGCGCTCGGACGTGTACGCGCTGGGGGTCGTGTGCCACGAGCTTCTGACGCGGCGGCTGCCGTACGAGGTGGTGGGCAAGCCGCTGTCGGAGGCGGTGCGGGTGGTGCGGGAGTCGGCGCCGACGCCGCTGAGCCGCATCGATCGGTCGCTGCGCGGCGACCTCGAGACGATCGTGGCCAAGGCGCTGGAGAAGGACCCCGCGCGCCGGTACGCGGGCGTGGGGGCGCTGGCGGAGGACCTCCGGCGGTTCCTGGGGCGCGAACCGATCCTGGCCCGCGCGCCCAGCGCGATCTACCAGCTGCGCAAGCTGGTGGCCCGCCACCGGGCGCCGGTGGGCGCGGCGGCGGCGGGGCTGGCGGCGCTGGTGCTGGGGCTGGCGGGGACGACGTACGGGCTGCTGAAGGCGACGTCGGAGCGGAATCAGGCGATGATCGCGCAGCGTGATGCCGAGACACGGCGCGTGGAGGCCGACCGCCGTCGAGCCGAGGCCGAGGCGCTGGCGAGGCTGTTGCAGGACATGCTCGGCGCCGCCAGCCCGCACCAGACCAAGGGCCACGACTACACCGTGCGACAGCTGCTGGATGACTTCGCGGCGCGCCTGCCCGGGCAGCTCGGCGACGAGCCGCTGGTGGAAGCGGGCATCCGGGCGACGATCGGCAATGCCTACCGCCTGCTGGGGGAGTACCCGCAGGCGGGGGAGCACCTGAACAGGGCGCTGGAGCTGCGGCGAGGAGCGCTGGGGGACGAGCACCCGCTGGTGGCGCAGAGCATCGACGACCACGCCTGGCTGCTGCACGACCAGGCGGACTACGACCACGCCGCGGCGGAGTTCCGCCAGGCGCTGGAGCTGCGGCGCAGGCTCCTGGGTGACCTGCACGCGGACGTGGCGGCGAGCATGTTCGGGCTTTCGGATGTGCTGCGGCATGCTGGGGTGTACGAGGAGGCGGAGCGGGCGGGGCGCGGGTCGCTGGACCTGAGGCGTCGGCTTGCCGCCGGCGCCGATACGGGCGACGTGGCGGAGAGCCTGCTGAACCTCTCGAAGCTGCGGTGGGAGCGCAGCGCGCTGGACGAGTCGGAGCGGCTGTGCCGCGAGGCGATCGAGATCTGGCGGAGGCTGCACCCCGAGGGGCACACGAGCCTGGCGGACGCGCTCAACCACCTGGGGTGGCTGCGGTATCTGATGGGAGACTCGGAGGGGGCCGAGCGTTTCTGCCGCGAGGCGCTCGAGATGGACCGGCGGCTGCTGGGAGGGAAGCACCCCGATGTCGCGAACAGCCTGTACGAACTGGGGAACGTGATGGCGGCGCGGGGGGACCACGGCGCGGCGGAGCCGCTGCTGCGCGAGGCGCTGGAGATCTACCGCGCGGCGCACGGGGACGAGCACCCGGCGGTGGCGACGGCGCTCGATAGCCTCGCGGCGTCGCGCCGGGCGCAGGGAGATATGGTCGCGGCGGAGCGGCTCTACTGCGAGGCGCTGTCGCTGCGCTGGAAGCTGCTGGGGCCGGCCCATCCCGAGGTGGCCCAGAGCCTGAACAACGTCGCGTTGGTGCTGGGCGCCACCGGGGAGCCGGAGATCGCCGAGGCAATGTACCGCGGGGCGATCGCGATCGACCGCGCGGCGTACGGCGACGGGCACGCCGAGATGGCGACGGCGCTGCACAACCTCGCCGGGCTACAGCGGTCCCGGGGCGACGCCGCGGGGGCCGAGGCGAGCTGGCGTGAAGCGCTGGCGATCTTCCGCAGAACCTATGGCGAGGAGAGCTTCCGGGTCGCCAACGTGATGAGCAACCTCGGGATGCTCAGGCACGATGCGGGCGACCGGGTGGGCGCCGAGCCGCTGTTGGAGGGGGCGCTGCGGATCGACCGGTCGGTGCGCGGCGAGGCTCATGCCGAGACGCTGTTCACGAGCGCGAACCTGGGCAGGCTGTATGCTGAGGAAGGGCGGTACCGGGAGGCGGAACTGGTCGCCCGGCGAGCGCTGGAGGCCGCGCGGAAGAACGCCCCGACGTGGCGGACGGGAGCGCTGCTGACGGCACTGGGCCTGGGCCTGTCAGGGCAGGGTCGGCACGAGGACGCCGAGGGGGCGCTGTGCGAGGCGTTCGACCTGCTGCGCGAGAAACTGGGGGCGGGCAACGAGAACACCCGCGCGGCCGCGCGCGGGCTGGTGGGCGCGTACGAGGCGTGGGGCAAACCGGGGCAGGCCGAGCAGGTCAGGGCGCTCCTGAACGAGGGAGCGGGAGGCGGGGGACGTTGATGACGAGGCTGAAGGGGATCCGGCGTCAGGGACGGCGCAGGAGCACGCCCGTCTGGTAGGGCACGACACCCCGCTCGATCGCCAGCACGTCGAAGGCGAAGGACCAGCGGCGGCGAATGCCGCGGCTGTGCCAGAACGTCAGCGGATCGAACGCGCCGCCGTAGCAGACGAAGTCGTCGGCCAGCGGCGAGGAGAAATCGATCTCCGCGCAGCGGCGGCGGATGGGATTGGTGGGCTCGGTGCGGCAGCGCTCCCAGCTTGTCTCGTCGAGGATGGTGGCGAAGACGAGCCCGCCCGGGCGGACGATGCGGCGCAGCTCCATCAGCCAGGCGTCCACCAGCTCGCGGATGTGCGTGAAGACGGAGTTGCCGTAGACCAGGTCCATCGAGGCGTCGGGGAGCGGGAGGGCGGGGCGCGTGGTCGAGGTGAAGAACCGCAGCGGCGGCGAGAGGTTCTCCGATGCCCAGTTGACGGCCGTCGCACAAATATCGCACCCCCAGGCCTCGCCCCCGCTCTCGGTTACGTCGATCCAGTGCCGGAGCATCCTGCCGGAGGAGCACCCCCAGTCGAGGACGCGCCGGAGCGGGAGTGCCGCGGGCGCATGGCGTTGGATCATGGCGCGAATCGCCGCGACGTCGTTCCGCCCGGAGGCGAGGTAGGCCTCGTCGTTGTTGGGCTGGTACCCCGCGCGCAGCTCGGGGGGCGGGAGGGGCAGGGGCGTGCGGGGGGTGCGCTCGGCGGCGGGCGGCAGACGCAGGATCAGGGCGTCGGAGTCCATGGGGAGATGGCCGCGGCGCTCGTCGGTGGTGCTTCCCCACACGCCGCGATACCGGCCCTGGTTCCGCCGGCGCGCGCCGGCGTTCTCCTCGCCGTAGATGCGCACGACGGTTGGCGCCGGCGCCTTGTCTCCGTTCCGTTCCGCGAGCGCGGCCCATTGGCTGGCCCGCTCGGTCAGGACTGGCTCGAGCGAATCGGAGGAGACGAGGACGAGGGAGACGGACTCGGGGGCCGCGTCGCGAGGGCGGCGGACGGGCACCCCGAAGATCTCCTTGCGCGTGCCGGGCTCATCGTCGAGGATGACGGCCACGGTGGGGCCGTCGTCGATGCCCAGCACGGTCTCGAGGAGGAAGCGGGTGTGCTGGCCGGCGCCGTAGAGCGCGATGGGACGGCCGCCGGCCTGCGCGCCGAGCCGGCGCCAGAGATCGCGCAGGAAGTTCACACGGAAACCCAGTGGCCACGTCGCCAGGTCGGACATCAAGGTGCACTCCCGGACAATCGGGAAAGGCGGATTGAGGGCGGCGGGGCCGCGCTGGGCGATGGACAGCGGTGTATCGGCCGCGGGGCGGATGCGGAGTAAGAAAACGGCTCGGGGCGGAGATGGACCCTCGTCGAGCTGCCCGTGCGCGGGGCCGGTGACGGGGGCGGCGATACACTTTCGTGATGGGCCGGGCAGGTGCCCGAGCGGAGGTTGCTGATGCCGTACTACACCAAACTGGGGCAGATCCCCAAGAAACGACACACGCAGTTCCGGCGCCCGGACGGGGCGCTGTACTCGGAAGAGCTGTTCGGGACCGAGGGGTTCTCGGGGCCGTCGTCCACGATGTACCACATCCACCCGCCCACGCAGGTGACGGGGTGGAAGACGATGTACTCGACGAAGCCCGAGTATGTCGAGACCGACGTGATGCGGATGCGGCACCTGAAGACGGCGCCCCTGCCGCCCAAGGGCGACCCGGTCAGCGGGCGGGTGGTGCTGTTCGGGAACTCGGACTGCGAGATGTCGGTGTGCAATCCGGCGGAAGCGATGAGCTACCACTTCAAGAACGGGCAGGGGGACGAGTGCCTGTTCATCCACTTCGGCTCGGGGACCGTGAACTCGATGATGGGGACGCTGAAGTTCGGGCCCAAGGACTACATCGTGATCCCGAAGGGGGTGATCTACCGGATGGAGTTCGAGAAGCGCCCCCCCG
>JBGPJM010000291.1:0-5100 GCA_041485385.1 Phycisphaerae bacterium
CGCATCGAGCTTCACACACGTTCCGGTCCTGCCCGCAGCGCGGACCTGCCGTCCCTGGCATGCGCCGGAGCAAGCGTAGGCGGGGCGGCGGGAAGGGGAAATGCAGAAAAAGGACCGCGATGCGCAGCGATTGGCCGGTGCTGGCTGGTGGTCTTCCGGCGCTTGTTTTCAGCTTCCCCACTTGACCCCCCACTTCTCGGTTGCTCATCTGAGCAGGCCGGATTCCTTCAGGACGACCTTCACCCGTTCGACGGTTGCCGGCGCGGCCTCGGTCATGGGGAGCCGCAGACTCCCCGAATCGAGGCCCATGAGCCTCATGGCCGCCTTGACGGAGATGGGGTTGGTCTCGATGAACATGGTGCGGCAGAGCTCGAAGAGCTCGCGGTGGAGACGGAGCGCCTCGGACCAGCGGTCGGAGAGGAAGGCCTTGCACAGGTCGCTGACCTTGCGCGGGGCGATGTTGGTGACGACGGAGACGACGCCGACGGCGCCGACAGAGGCGAAGGGGAGGGTCATGGTGTCGTCGCCGGAGAGGAGCGCCAGGTTCGGGCAGCGCATGGCGATCTCACAGGCCGAGTCGACCGAGCCGGTGGCCTCCTTCACCGCGCGGATGTTGCTGTGCTTGCCCAGCCGCTCGATGGTGGCGGGGGTGAGGGCAACGCCGGTGCGCCCGGGGATGTTGTAGAGCACCACGGGGATGGGCGCGGCGTCGGCGACGGCCATGAAGTGGCGGTACAGCCCCTCCTGAGTGGGCTTGTTGTAATAAGGATTGACGCTGAGGGTGCCATCGGCGCCGGCCTGCTTGGCGAACTTCTGCAGCCCGACGGCGTGGGCCGTGGAGTTGGAGCCGGTGCCGACGATGACCAGGAGCCCGGCCTTGCGCCCCAGCTCGACGGCGCGGGCGACCAGGGCACGGTATTCCTCTTCCTCCAGCGTGGGGGATTCGCCGGTGGTGCCGCTGACGACGATGCCGGTGATGCCCCCCTCGGCCTGGAGCTTGATCTGGGTGGCGAGGCGGTCGAAGTCGAGCTTGGAGCCGTCGGCGGAGAAGGGGGTGACGATGGCGGTGAAGGCACCGCGGAAGCTGGGGGTGCCGGGGGGGCCGGGCGGGGCGGAGGTTGACGGGCTAGGGCTGGGGGGGGGCATTGGTTCTTTCGGGCTGGAAGTGGGACTCGGGCTTGACGTACTGCATCATCTGTATGTCGTCGATGTAGCGCCCGGGGGCGATCTTGAACTCGCGTGTTCGCCGGCCGATCTCGACAAACCCCATCCGCTTGTACAGGCGGATGGCGTGGGCATTGTTGGCGAAGACCCCGAGGCAGACCTGCTCGACGACGGGGCTCTGGCGGGCCCAGTCCAGGAGGGCCCGGATGAGGGCAGAGCCGACGCCGCGGGAGCGCCAGTCGGCGTGCACGGCGATGCCGAAGTGGCCGTGGTGGGCTATGCAGCGGCGGTCGGAGGCCTTGAAGACCAGCTCGCCGACGACGGCGCCGGCGGGGTCACAGGCCAGCAGCCACAGGCACCCGGCGGGCTCGATGATCTTCTGGAGCCGCTCGCGCTGCTTGGCGAGATCGCGGTCGACCTCATCGGGCTGGATGACGGTGTGCTCGCTGGTGCGGCTGGTGTGGTCGGCAAAGTCGATGATCGCCTGGGCATCCTCGAGCGTGGCGGTGCGGATGAGGATGCCGCGGCCGTCGCGGAGGGTGGCGTGGATGGGAGGGAGGTGGGCCATGGGGGAGCGCAGTGAGCAGTAAGCAGTGAGCAGTAAGACTCTGAGGTGAAAGAGTCAAGCGGCAACCGCCACCGGTCGCCCCCGCCGCCCGGAAAAAGCACACGCGGGTGCGGGTGCCGTGGCAGTGCTCTGACTGCCACGCCCCCACCGGCACCGACCCCGTCTCACCGACCCCACCGGAGACTTTCAATACGAGCCCCGAGCGCAGTGAGTAGGCCGCGGGGGCCGACCGTCGTCACCCTACCGCACCCTCGGCGTGCCCCGCATCCATTTCCACTTTCCACTCTCCACTTTCCTGCGCTCCCCGCCCCGGAGGGGCGCAGGCATGTAGCCCCGGGTGAAACGACCGAGTTTGGGGGGGCGAGGGAGTGGAACCCGGGGTGAGCGCCTCCATTTCTTCTCCGCGGGCGGACCGCGAGCCAGTTCGGGAACGTGGGCCCACCGATTTCGCGCGGCGCCAGACTGGCGCAGATGGAGAAGCTCCCCGACAGCGTCCGCCAGGCGTGGCACGCGCTGGACAGCGAGTTCTACGACCTCAAGGACCTGCCCTTCGGCGGCCTGGGCGCGGGGGCCGGCGTCCGGTACATCCTGGAAAACCAGGCCGAGTTCTACACGGCGCGGTGAACGTGCCATGGCAGTGCTCCCACCGCTACGATGCCCGATGCACCGCCGCGACCTTGGCGCCGACACTCTTGCCATCCGCCTCCGCCCCACGCGGCCGGACGATCTGCCCGCGCTGTTCGAACTCCAGGCCGATCCCGAATCCAACCACATGGCCGGGACCAAGCCGCGCACGCGCGAGGTCTTCTTCGCCGCCTGGGAACGCAACTTCGCCAACCCGGGCATCAACTCCCGCGTGATCGAGATCGACGGCGAGCATGGGCCCGAAATCGTCGGCAGCATCGCGCGTTTCCAGGCCGAGGGGGAGGGGGGGCGTGACTGCGTCGGGTACTGGATCGCGCGGGCGCACTGGGGGAAGGGCGTCGCCTCGCGCGGCCTCATGATGTTCCTCGGCGAGGAACGCCGCCGACCGCTGCACGCGACCACGGCCAGCACCAACGCCCCGTCGCGGCGCATCCTCGAGAAGGGCGGCTTCCGGTGCGTGGGCCTCCGCATGGGGGAAGAAACCGAGCGCTTCGTGGCGCGCGAGATCGCGGACTTTGTGCTGGAGTAAAGCGTAGTGGCGAATGTGGCGCCACCCCCATCCACACCGCGGCCTCCCCGCCCCAACGGGGCGCAGGCGAGTAGCCCCGGGTGGAACGACCGAGTCTTCGAGGGAGTGGAACCCGGGGTAAGCGTCCCCATCTCCTCTCCGCGGGCGGACCGCGTGCACATCAACCCACGCCGCGCCCGCCCGCCCGCAACCCGCGCCGCACATCCACAAAAGCATCCGACCAAGGCCCCGAGGCCAACGTGATACCCCCAGTACCTCAAACGGCCCAACAAGTGTCCGCCGATTAGAATCACCCCCGTGTCAACCCCCGATCACTCGCCATCTGCGCCTCGGCTGTATTGCATCCTCGCGACTGAGGCGCCGGTTGCCCTTGTTTTTCGTCGTGGGCCGAGCGATTGGTTTCACCTTCTTCGTTGGAGGTTGGACGAAGGTGTGGTTGAGCCGGGAGTCTGGGTGCGAAAGAAACTCTTCCCCAGGCGATGTGACCTTTCGGGTGATGGCGAGCTCTTGCTCTATTACTTGTCAGGGGGCGTGCAGGGGCGATACCGTGTCTTTGGTGGCATCTCGCGACCGCCGTGGCTGCATCCACTCGCGTCGTGGGACGAACACGATACATGGGGGCGAGGGTCATGTTTCGTCGCTGAGTCAACCCTTCACACCTGGTGCGAGCAGCACGATGTTGACCTCTCGACGAATCGAGTGACGATCCAGAGGAATGACGTAGTCTCGTTTGCCAATGAGCGCCGCCGAGGTTGGATCGAGGCTTCGGATTGCCCGCCGCGAGATGTCGCCGACACATGGGACGAAGAGCGAAGCGTGATTCTCGAGAAGGAGTCGCCCTCGCGCGACGGTGTTCTGCGGCTCATTGGGGGCCTCTACCAGCCGGACGGTGGCGTCGATGGGCGAGCACCCGCGTTCGAGATCCAACTGGGATCGGGGCCCCGAAGGAAACTGGTCGAAGCGGCTTGGGCTGATTGGGACCGACGCGGCCGACTTCTTGTCGCGACGAAGGACGGATTCCTGCGCGCAGAGAGCGTACAGGGCGGTGAACAAACAGTGGTCGAGGAACACGACTTGTCGGACTTGGCACCCGATCCTCAACCGGCGCCCGAATGGGCCTCCTCCGCCCCTCCGGGGCGGGCGTCGGCGACGTGAGGGGCGGGGCAGCCGAGGCTCTTGCCATACATCCCGGACCGATCGAAGCAGCAAGGGCGTCGCTTCCCTTTGGCGAGCATATCGCAGGCATTCCTGATCCGACGCGCGCGAGTCTCTGCTTGCTTGGCGGAGACGATCCAGTGAATCCAATCTCGGCGCGCGATGGGCGTGATGTCCGACCACACCTCCCGCACCTTCTTCGGGGCGGCCACCAGAGCCTTCCGCAGATCGGCCGGCACCCTGGGTTCCGGTTCCGCGGCCGGGGCCACCGGCGCGATTTCCAGCCTGACGATGTCGCCCGCCTCCGCCCCCGCCGCTTCGCGCACCTTCCGGTCCACCTTGAGCCAGTGGCCTCCCCGGCCGTCTGGCTCGAGCGTGGCTCGAAAGGCCAAGCCATTGAGGGTGCCTTCAACGGTCGTCTGTCCCCGCGAGGGGAGCTTCGCACTGGCTTCCTTTGGCAGGGTCAGAAAGGTCCACCCCCCCGAGACGGCCTTCGCGGTCGCCGGCCGGAAGAGCGTCGCACTGAAACGGATCTTGAAAGCGGCCTTCGAATCGCCGAGCCCGCGAATGATGGACGTCGCTTTGGCCATTGCGTTCACTCCAGAACTGCGGGCCTCAATCCTCCCGCTGAAACGCACAGTCACCTTCCAACCCGCGGCTGAACAACCCGCGCCGCGCCAAGTTGAAAGGCGTCGAACTATTATGCATCATGCACCCCGACATCCGCACGGGAGTTCTCCAGTACACGATCCATGGGCACTCGCTCCGGCACGACCCGGCAAAGCACTTCGGCGAGGAGATCATGACGCTGCTCGGGCGCGTCTGGCCCGTGCTCAAAGGCAATGCGGTCCCCAACGACGGGATTAACCGTGTGGTGTACGAAGAGGGCTGCACCGTCTTCGCGGGCGTTGTTCTGGGCCCGGGCGCGGAGGCGATGCCCGCCGTCGCGGGCCTTGAGCAGAAGACGATCCGGCTCACGCACTACGCAGTCTGGAAGCACATCGGCCCGTATCACCTCCTGCCCGCCACCGGCGCCGCG
>JBGPJM010000292.1:0-5092 GCA_041485385.1 Phycisphaerae bacterium
CGTCGTCCTCGATCGCGCGGGCGAGGCTGTTTCAATCCGCCCCCCGGCGATCGCCGGGGGGAAACCCGATCACGCCGACGCCGAATGTCGCGGTGCTAACGTTTCAATCCGCCCCCCGGCGATCGCCGGGGGGAAACGGCCCTCACCCGGTCGGCCGTGGTCTCGATCTCGTTTCAATCCGCCCCCCGGCGATCGCCGGGGGGAAACGGCGATCGTGTTGGGGTTGCCTGCTTCGGCCATTAGTTTCAATCCGCCCCCCGGCGATCGCCGGGGGGAAACGCTCCCATTCTAACCACTGTCCGGGCATTGGCTTGCGCCGCCAAGGCCGCGAACCCCGCCCTCCGACGCCGATTGCCCGGTTCTTCACTTTTCAAAGAGCGCCCATCCTGCGCCCCCAGCTTCACTTACGTCGTCTGCGAAACCCCCGTCACCGCGCGTCCGCTCCGGGTTCGCGGCCACTCTACGCCCCGCCCATCGGGCCTACACGATCAGCGTCCCGCTCAGGTCCGGCGGCTCCTTCACCCCGTGATGCTCCACCCGGCCCAACGCCGCCTGATCCAGAAAGTAGAACCTCAGCGAATCCTGCCCCGCATCAATCTCCTTCAGCAGCCGGTCCCGCAGGATCGCCCACTCCTTCTGACCCATCGCGCACTCGAACACCGAGAACTGCACCCGCTTCCCATAGTCCTCGCACGCCTTGGCCACACGCCGCAGCCGCTTCTGCCCCGGCTTGTCGACCGTGCTCACGTCGTAGGCGATCAAGACCACCACGGCGCGCACTCCGTCTACTTGAACAGCACCGGCACGTACCGATCGATCTCCCCCCGCAGATGGCGCGCCAGAATCCTCGCCTGCAGGAACGGGAACCGGCCGATCGGCGCCGTCTTCTCGACATACGGGTGCTCCCGCCGCTCCTGCTTCCGCTCCTGATACGCCGCCACCACCCGCTTCCGCGCCGCCTCGGTCATCTCCACGGCTCCGCCGGGGCGCGTGACGAAGTCATCCGGCCCCAACTGCTTCCGGTTAATCATTGTCAGCGCCAGCCTGTCCGCCAGCGGCGCGCGGAACTCCTCCACCAGGTCCAGCGCCAGGGATGGGCGGCCCGGCCGGTCCGCGTGCAGAAAGCCCAGCGACGCATCAAGGCCCACGGCCGCAACCGCCGCGGCACAATCGTTGGTCACCATCCCGTACAGGAACGAGAGCAGCGCGTTCACCGGATCCGTCGGGGGCCTGCGTGACCGACCGTCGAAGCGCAGCTCCGCCGGGGCCTCCGGCGTCATCAGCGAGAAGTGCTCAAAGTACAGCTTCGATGCCTCCCCCTCGCGCCCGCGGATCTCGTCCAGCGTCGCCCCCCGCTCCAGCCCGTCCAGCGATTGCCCCAGGGAGTCAGACGCACCCCGCAGCCGCTGGGCTTCCCCGTTCTCGGAGAGGTCGCGCGCCGACCTCAACAGGTTCTGCCGCTGGCTCTGAATCTTCCCCGCGACGATCGACCTCGCCAGCGCCAGGGCGAATGCGGCATCGTCCGCGCGCCGGTGGTGCGCTCGGCGCACCGCCACGCTCCCCGAACCCGGCGAATCCACTCGCGCCACCAGTCGCCCGTTCCCCGTCATGAAGCTCAGGGCGACACCCCGCTCGGCGCACAGCCCCATGAGCTGCGGGCTCGCCATCACCCGCCCGAAGCACACTACCCCTTCCAGCATATGGATCGGCACACGCAGCACCGCGGCCTTGTCCTTCTCCACCATCACCGTCTCGCCCTCCCGGTGCAGGTACGACCCCTCCGTCATTACGTACAGCGTGTTCAGTTGCACCTCATCCACGGCATCGCTCCCGCGTCGCCGCCGCTCCGCGGCGCCGTTCCTCACCCCGCCACGTCGCCCGCCGAGAAGAGCGCCCGGTGCGCCCGCTCCAGCGACGCCCCCTCCCGCGTTAACTCCGGCATGCACAGCCCCCGCACCGAGCATCCATCGCATTGCGGCTTCAACACCGCCCGCGGCACGCGCCCGCCTTCCAGCAGTCCCCGCACCCGCTCGACGGTCTCCGCCGTCAACCGGCGCAGTTCCGTCGTGAACTCCACCTCGCGGCGCCGCCGCGTCTTCACGTGGTAGACCGCGCCCCATCCAACCGCCCCTTCCGCCAGCCCCAGCATCTCCTCCAGGCACAAGCCCTGCGCGCACAGTTGGACGTCGTCGTTGTCCCACTTCCGGCGCGCGCCCAGCTTGTAGTCCACCGGGACGACCTTGGATGGCCCGCCTGTCCGGCCCGGCTCTTCGCCGACGCCGCCCGGCTCCCAGTGAAACTCCACGATGTCCGCCCTCCCCACCAGCCCCAGCCTCCGCGACCACAGCGGGATCGCCCGCTCCACCCGCACAAGGTCCCCGAGCCCGTCGAGGTATTGCCGGTACCCCGCATCGTCCGCCGCCCGGTGCGCCAGCGTCCCGGAGACCGTGCTCGCCGTTGCCTCCCACAAACCCTCCACCCTGTGCAGTCCGCACCGGCGAGGGCAGTAGAGAAAGTCGTTGAGCGCGGCGATGGGGACCGGCTCGGCGTCGCGCTCACCTACCCAGCCCACGGGAAGTACCCCTCTCCGATATCGGTGTTGGTCAGGTCGCGGTACGAAACGCCAGTCGGCAAGTCGTTCACGATCTTGATCGCACCCGCGTAGTCCTTGAACGACCGCGGCGCCGCCTCCGGCCCGAGCGCATCGGTCCGGACCATGTCGAATAGCCGGTGTGCCGGGGCGCGCCCCAGCGCCGAATCGTGCTGGAAGACGTGCAGCCCGCGGACCGCCATCAGCCCGCGCGCCGCCGAGCGGTCGTCCTCGAACATGCGCTGCACCGCCCGGAAGAACACCGCCAGGTCCTGGTATGTGAATCCAGTGTCCTTCGCCAGGTTCGCGCTCACGAACCCGTGCGCGCGGTACAGCCCGTAGGGCACCGTGTTCTTGCGCCCCATCGTTCCCGTAATGAACCCATCCTTCGCCGTCTGCTTCTCCGCATCATCAACCGTCGTCACACTCTTGCGCGTGATCGCAACCTCCAGTGGCATGATCGGGTCGAGCGATCGCGCGAACGTGAACTGGACCGGTCCCCGCACCTGCCCGCAGTTGAACTCCCCGGTTGAGAGCACCGCTCCGAAGGCGCGCACGTCGAAGAAGTTCCGGCACATCCAACCTCGCGCCTTCATCGCGTCCGAGACCTTCTCCGCGCCCTTCTTCTTCTTGAACGCCTCCTTGTCGATCCCCGCCTTCGCGAAGCCGTCCTCCATCAGCAGGTTCAAGACCCGCTTCTCGTACACCGCGTCCTGGGTCTGGAAGAACAGGTTGTAGCCGGGCTGCTCCTCCTTCAGCGCCGCCACCGAGTTGCGGACCTTTCGCTTGATGCACCCATCGGTCACCATCCCCTGCAGCGTCTGGGGGTCCAGCCGCGGCATGTTCCCGGCGTCCGGGTCGCCGTTGGGATTGCCGTCGGTCACATCAAAGAGCAGCACGAAGTCGTACCGTCGGTCAACGATTTCGCTAGTCGCGGTGGCGGGCATGTTTTCGATCCTTTGTTCACGTCGCTTGAGGTCGTTTCAGTTCGTAGCGATGGCGCCCGCCGCGGCCTTTCGATCGGCGCTCTGCTTCCGGTACTCCGCGCGCTGGTGATAGAACCCCAAGCCGAATCGCCCCTGGTCCCGGAGCGACAGTTGCAGCGGGAACGCCTGGAGACGGGCGCTCATTTCTTCGATCTGCTTTCGAAGGTTCTCCGCCATCCCCGGTTTCTCCGAGTCCAGTTTGCTCAGATGCTGCTGGGCGGACTTGAACAGTCGCGGGAAGACCGTTGCCGGCGCTGTGCTCGCCGTCCCGTAGAACCGGTCGATCACGCTCGCGTTCACATCGCCCAGCGCGCCCCATTGCAGCCGCTCGAAAACCGACAGAAGCCGCCCGCACACATAGGCCGCATCGCTCCGGGTGGCGTCCAGATTCTCGCTCATGAGTCCCTCCGTTTCGCCGTTCACCCTCGCCTCTCGATTCATGCAGAGGCGAATGAGCCCCATCCGCTCCTGACGGAAGCCCTTAGCGCCCTCGGCCCGCAGTCGCCCCAGACACGCCGCCAGAACGCTCCCCGGCAGCGGCTGATTCTTCAGCGCCGCCATGATCAATCGCACGGGCACGTGCGGCGCGACCTCGTCCGATACCCGTGCCGTGCTCGCGCTCAGCCGCCCAAGCGGAAACGCCCCCGTCGTATCACCCGTGAACTCATCCACAATCCGCATGTCCTCAAACCAGGCCGCGAGGTTCCTCTGCGCCTCCGACAGCGGTTCTTCCAAATAGTCCCGCACGATCACCCGTGCCGCGTTCCCGGAGAGCGCCAGGCAGTAGAAGTCCCTTGTATCCACGCCGGCGACAGGCCGGCCCGCCCACGCACTTTCCATCAGCTTCGCCACCGAGTCGGGTGTGGGCTCGTTGAGCAAGTCCGCCACGTCCCATACGATGTTCTCACGTGTCCAGAAAAGGAACGTTGTGCGTCTATCCGGCCCACCATGTTCTGGGCGTCTGCCGACGATGACTTTTGCGCGTCGTGCCCCATCGGGTCCAGGGCGTTCATCGATCAACTCCTGAAGTGCGCGACAGTACCCGTCGGCCGCTCGGTACCCGATCGATGCGTTCGCCGCGCCATCGAGCAGATAGCTCATGAACGCCGGCTTGTCGTTCGAGACCACAGCGGCGCCCATCGTCGAGCCGCCCGGCAGTCTGCTGATCGAAAGAGAATGCGTCGTCGCGATTGGCCCGTATTCGCCGGTGATCTGGCAGAGCCCCTTGGGCCCAGCGTCCATTCGCTCCTGCTGTCTCCGCGCGAAGTACCCCCGGAACCACTCTTTCACCTCCGGTAGCTCGACGATCCGTCGCCCTTCATCGTCGCGGCACGCCAACGTGCATCGGTGGCCCTTGCCCAGGTCCTTTGGGTCGATGAACGCCGCCGCCTTTGCGCTGACCGTTGCATCGCTCGCCAGAAGATCCCCGAGTGCGGCCGCGCCCCGGAGCGACGCATTCCCCGTTTCCTCCGCGGCCTCCTTCATCTGGTGCCAGAACGTCGCCCGGCTTGCCGCC
>JBGPJM010000293.1:0-5078 GCA_041485385.1 Phycisphaerae bacterium
ACACGTCGCTGGTGGTCTTGACCGACTCGACCTCGCCGATGGCGTCGCCCGCCTTGAACCTGGTTCCGGCGGGCTTGATCTGCACGAAGGTGACGTCGGTGAGCTGGTCGACGGCGAAGGAGGTGAGGCCGAGGGTGAGCGTGTCGCCCTCGACCTTGTGCCACTCATGGGAGTCGGAATAGACGCGGTCGGCCGGTGCGGGGATCGCCATGAAGATCGGTCCTTGCGGGGTGTGCGAGCGTCGCCCCCGGGGGGGTTCGTAGGGTGGCCATGATGCTAGGCGGGGGCGATGTTCCACGTGGAACATCGGGGTCGCTTCAGCCGCGTAGCCGGATGGATGGATGAAGGAGTGGGCCCATCCTGCGCGCCCAAATCGGGAAATACCCTGCGATTTGGACGCGCTTTTGGGGACGTTCGGTGGACTAACCGGCATGTTCCGCGAGTTTCGCGCGGCGTCCGGCCTCGCGACTCGACGTCGCGGCCGGATGGGCAGAGTGATCACCGGAGCAGGGGGGGATGTCGCCGGTCAGAAGTTCAACTGGAGACCGATGGTCCCGATGAGCTGCTCGTGGTCGCCGCCGTTGAACTCGGCGGTGTGGTCGCCGAGGAAGAGGGCCGCGACGCCGGCGTTGAGGGTCCACTTGCCGTAGCGGTCTCCGAAGGGGAGCGGGACGGACGCCTTCACGCCGACTTGGGCGAAACCGAAGGTGTCGTCCTCGCCGGCGGCGTTCTGGTAGTAGTCGTGGAGGCTGAGGCCGACCGAGGCGGGGCAGGAGATCGCGACGGGAGTCTTGCCGACGTCGACGGAGAAGCCCGGGGCGATGCCGAGCTCGAGGTAGGTGCCGGTGTTGGAGGCCGCGCCGTCGGAGGCGTCGGCGCCGGTTTCCATGCCGAGCAGGACATACGGGTGGAGGGCGAGCTTGCCGAGCAGGTCGCTGTCGTCGTAGGCGACGGTGAGGTCGAGTTCCTGGACGGTCTGGTAGGCGTCGCTGGGGCTCGTGAGGAACGTGTAGCAGCTCGTCAGGCTCCACTTGCCCTTGGTGAGCACGAAGCCGGCGATCAGGTCGGACTCGTACCAGTAGTCGGTGAAGTCGCCATGCGTCTGCGCGCCCGTCTTCTGGCCGTGGAAGCTGTTCCAGGTGCCGAGGAGCGCATCGACCTTGAAGTCGTCCTGCTCGTAGAGGTTGATGGTGAGCTTCGCCGCGGGTTGGAGGATAAAGCCGGTGTCCTCCTGGATAATGCCGTGGTAGAAGTAGGCGGTCGTGTAGTCGATGTTGATCTGCAAACCGAACGGGCTCTTGGTGTCCTCGGCCGACCGCAAGAGGTGGCGGCCCGTGGTCTGCGGCGGTTCCGTTGGCGCCTCCGGCTGATTGGTTGCCGCGGGCGTTGTGGTGGGTTGCCCGGTCACGGCCGGTTCCTGGGCGCGGGCGACCGGCGCCGACAGCGCCAGCGCCACGAGGCACGCGGCGAGCCAATGGCGACCCGGATGCCATTGAGGGGGCGCGGTTTCGGTCGCCCGGCGCCGCGGGCGCGCATGGGACGGGCGAGCGAGCTCCTCGCGCCGGCTCTCGCGCCAGTCGTGCAGGAAGATTCGCAGCAGATTCAGCTCGGCCAGGACGCCGAGTCCGACCAGCGCTGCGGAGAGGATTGTGATCCAAGGCTCGTTCATGGCACCGCTCCATCAACCCGAGCGCCGCCGGATCCGGTCGGTGCCGCGGTTCGTGTGCGATCGAATGGAGTGTCGACGCGATGCCGTCGCTTGTCGATCAGGGCGGCGCAAGAAAGATGGCGCTTTCCGTAAGCGGCGCATAAGGGCGGGCTCATGGCGCGGCACGTTTATGGATCCCTTATGCGCATGGGGGTGCTTTTGATGGCGCGTTGATCGACGCGAGATGTGTGCCTGGGCATCATTCGTTGCTTGTGGTGCTTGATGCGTGGAGGCCCCGATGCACGACCTCATGTTCCTCGTGATCCTGCTGGCATGGCTGGCATTGACCCTCGGTTTCGTCAGGATGTGCGCCGGCCTGATGCCCAGAGAGACCGCTTCTCAGACCGGGAGCAAGCCATGACCTGGATCTATTTCCTCGGCGCGATCGTCGCGCTGGCGCTCCTGGTGTACCTGCTGTGCGCGCTGCTGAAGCCGGAGTGGTTCCAATGACCGCCAATGGAGTCCTTCAACTTCTGCTCTACATGGCGGTGCTGCTGGCGCTCGTCAAGCCGCTGGGCTGGTTCATGGCGCGGGTATACCAGGGCAAGCCCTGCGGTCTCGATCGCGTCCTCGGGCCGGTGGAACGGTTCATCTACCGCCTCGCGGGTGTTCGCCCCGAGCACGAGATGGGGTGGAAGTCCTACGCCGCGGCGGTCATGCTCTTCAGCGGCGTCGGCCTGCTCTTCGTCTACGGTCTCCAGCGGCTGCAGGGGATGCTGCCGCTGAACCCGCAGGGGCTCGGCGCGGTCTCGCCGGATTCGTCGTTCAACACGGCCGTGTCGTTCGTGACCAACACGAACTGGCAGGGGTACGGCGGCGAGACGACGATGTCGTACCTGACGCAGATGCTGGGACTGGGTGTGCAGAACTTCGTGTCGGCCGCGACGGGGATGGCGGTGCTGGTTGCCCTCATCCGCGGCCTGGCCCGGCGCTCGACCGGCACTATCGGCAACTTCTGGGTGGACCTGACGCGGAGCACGCTGTACATCCTGCTGCCGCTGTCGCTCGTGCTCGCGGTCGTGCTGGTGAGCCAGGGGGTCGTCCAGACGTTCAAGCCGTACGAGGCTGTGTCGCTGACGCAGCCGCTGAGCTACGACGACCCTGTGAACGTCAAGGACGCCTCCGGCCAGGATGTGCTCGGGGCCGACGGCAAACCCGTCGTCCAGTCCGGGCCGGACGGCAAGCCCGTGACCAGACCCGTCGAGGTCAAGGAGCAGGTGCTGCCGTTGGGGCCGGCCGCGTCGCAGATCGCCATCAAGCAGCTCGGCACCAACGGCGGCGGGTTCTTCAACGTGAACTCGGCGCACCCGCTGGAGAACCCGACGGCGCTGTCGAACTTCCTGGAGGTGCTGGCGATCCTGGTGATCGGCGGGGCGTTGTGCTGGACGTTCGGAGAGATGGTGGGGGACCGGCGGCAGGGGTGGGCGGTGCTGGGCGCGATGGTGGCGATCTTCGTCGTGCTGCTGGCCGTGTGCTACTGGGCCGAACAGGCCGGCAACCCGCGCCTGACGGGCCTGGGCGTCGATCAGGCGGCGAGCGCGATGCAGCCGGGCGGGAACATGGAGGGGAAGGAGACCCGCTTCGGCATCGCGAACTCTGCGCTCTGGGCCACCTCGACGACCGCGGCCTCCAACGGCTCGGTCAACTCCATGCACGACTCGTACACGCCGCTGGGCGGCCTGGTGCCCATGTGGATGATCCAACTGGGCGAGGTCGTCTTCGGCGGCGTGGGCTCGGGTCTGTACGGGATGCTGATGTTCGTGATCGTCGCGGTCTTTGTCGCGGGGCTGATGGTGGGGCGCACGCCGGAGTACCTGGGGAAGAAGATCGAGCCCTTCGAGATGAAGATGGCAGCGGTGGCGGTGCTGGTGCCGTGCGCGCTGGTGCTCATCGGTGCGGCGGTGGCGGTGCTCCGGCCCGGCAACGAGGCCAACGTGACCAACCCGGGGGCGCACGGGTTCAGCCAGATTCTCTATGCGTTCAGCTCGGCCTCGAACAACAACGGCTCGGCGTTCGCCGGGTACGGAGCGAACAACCCGTTCAACAACATCGCGCTGGGGGTGTGCATGTTCGTGGCGAGGTTCTGGATCATCGTGCCGGTGTTGGCCATCGCCGGCTCGCTCGCGGCCAAGAAGACGGTTCCGGTCACCTTGGGCACGCTGCCGACCCACACACCGGTGTTCATCGCCATGCTCATCTGCGTCGTCATCATCGTCGGCGCCCTCACGGTCGTCCCGGCCCTTGCGCTGGGGCCGATCGTCGAGCACCTCGCCATGCGGGGGCACTAACCCATGTCAAAGACTACCGCCAGCCGCTCTCTTCTCGACCCGTCCATCGTCAAGGGCGCGATCGTCTCCGCGCTCGCCAAGCTGAACCCGCGCGAGCAGGTCCGCAACCCGGTGATGTTCGTGGTCTTCATCGTGAGCATCCTCACCACGGTGCTGTGGGTCCAGGCGCTGGTGGGCAAGGGCGAGGCCCCCGCGGCGTTCATCGGCTGGGTGTCGGTGTGGCTCTGGTTCACGGTGATCTTCGCCAACTTCGCCGAGGCGATGGCCGAGGGGCGCGGCAAGGCGCAGGCCGCCAGCCTTCGCAAGGCCCGGCGCGACGTGATGGCCAAGAGGCTCGCGGCGCCGCGCCGGGACGCGCCGGTGACACCGGTCTCCGGGGCCACGCTCCGCAAGGGCGATGTCGTCCTCGTCGAGGCGGGCGACGTCATCCCCGGCGATGGAGAGGTCATCGAGGGCGTCGCGTCGGTGAACGAGTCGGCCATTACGGGTGAGTCGGCGCCGGTGATCCGGGAGGCGGGCGGGGACCGCTCGGCCGTCACGGGCGGCACGATGGTGCTCTCGGACTGGATCGTGGTCCGCGTGGTCGCGAACCCCGGCGAGACGTTCCTGGACCGGATGATCGCGCTGGTGGAGGGGGCCAAGCGTCAGAAGACGCCCAACGAGATCGCGCTGGACATCCTGCTGGCCAAGCTCACGATCATCTTCCTGCTGGCGTGCGTGACGCTGCTGCCGTTCTCGATCTACGCGGTGAAGGCGGCGGGGAGCGGGGCGCCGGTGACGGTGACGGTGCTGGTGGCGTTGCTCGTGTGCCTGATCCCGACGACGATCGGGGGTCTGCTCTCGGCGATCCGGATCGCGGGGATGGACCGGCTGGTGCAGGCCAACGTCATCGCGACGAGCGGGCGGGCCGTGGAGGCCGCGGGGGATGTGGATGTGCTGCTGCTGGACAAGACCGGGACGATCACGCTGGGCAACCGGCAGGCGACGCAGTTCATCTCGGTGGACGGCACGAAGGTGGAGGAGCTGGCGGATGCGGCGCAGCTGGCGTCGCTGGCCGATGAGACGCCCGAGGGCCGGAGCAT
>JBGPJM010000294.1:0-5008 GCA_041485385.1 Phycisphaerae bacterium
ACCCCCAGATTTGGCGCGCAGTCGGACATGTCCCTGGGCGGGACACCCTGAGACGATGAAAAAAGGGCTGCGGCCGTACGAACGGCGTGCGACTCCGGCCTTATTTTCAGAACAGGATGTCAACCCCGAATCGGGGACATTCCTGCCGCGGTGGCCGCGGGTGCCCTCACCTCACCCCGTCCGCCATCCGGTACCCCACCCCCGGCTCCGTCAACAGGAACCGCGGCTGCGTCGGGTCCGCCTCCAGCTTCTGCCGCAGCTGCCCCGCGTAGACACGCAGGTACTGCACATCCCGCTCGTGCGTCGGTCCCCAGACCTCCTTGAGGATCATCCGGTGCGTCAGCACCTTGCCCGCGTGCTTGACGAGGAACCCCAGCAGCTTGAACTCGGTCGGCGTCAAGCGGACCGCCGCCTCCTGGCCCGCCTCGTCGACCAGGTGCACACGCCGCGCCACCGGGTCGACGCGCAGCGTCCTGCCGCCGGCCTGCGCCTCGTAGAGATTCGCCCCGCCTTGCTCGTCGCCGAGGGCCGCGTGCCGGAGCGCGACCCGGATGCGGGCCATCAGCTCGCCGACGCCGAACGGCTTGGTGAGGTAGTCGTCGGCCCCGGCGTCCAGCGCCGCCACCTTGTCGCTCTCCTGGCCGCGTGCGGAGAGGACGATCACTGGAACCGCCGACCACGTGCGCACGTCCTTGGTGACATTCAGCCCATCGCCATCGGGGAGCCCCAGGTCCAGCAGAAGCAGATCGGGGCGCTGCGTCCGGGCCTGGAGCAACCCGTCTCGCGCCGTCCCCGACTCCTTCACGCGGAACCCCTTGGCCTCCAGCGTCGCCCGCAGGAACCGGCGGATGGGCTCCTCGTCCTCGATGATCAGCACGAGGGGGCTGTGCGCAGGATCGGGGATCGGCGAGGCGACGGCGGGGGTGGAGGGAGTGCCGGGGGGCGCCGGGGGGTTCACGCCGCGCCCTCCTGCACCTCAGAAGGCACCTCCGGCTGCGGACGCTCGATCGGCAGCGCGAACTGGAACGCGACTCCCCGCGGCACATTCCGCTCCGCCCAGATCCGCCCGCCGTGGGCCTTGATGATCCCCTCGCAGATGGTGAGCCCCAGCCCCATCCCGCCGCGCGTCGCCCCGTCCCCGCTCGCCCGCGCCGCCCGCCCGCGGTAGAAGCGCTGGAACACCTTCGACGCTTCATCCTCCGCGAGCCCGGGCCCCTCGTCGGCCACCTTCACCACCACGTTCGTGTCCGTCGCCCACGCCGAGACGCTGATCGGCGTCCCCGCCGGCGTGTACCGCAGCGCGTTCTCGATCAGGTTCTGCACGACCTGCGGCAGCATCGCGTTATCCACCCGCACCAGCGGCAGGCCGGGGGCGATGCTCGTCCGGAAGTGCCTCTCCGCCAGCGCCTCGCGGTGCCGCGCCAGCCCCGCGCCCACGATCTCCTCCACCGTCGTCCACTCCCGGTTGAGCGCAACGCCGCCCGCCTCCAGCCGCGTCGCGAACATCAGGTTGGCGATCAGCTCGTTGAGCCGTTCCGACTCGTTCACGATCGTCCGCGTGAGCTCCGCGCGCGTCGCGGGGTCCAGCGACCCGTCCGACTGGTCCAGCGTGCTCGCGGCCCCGGCGATGCTCGCCAGCGGTGTCCGCAGATCGTGCGAGACCGAGCTGAGCAGCGCGCTCCGCAGACGCTCCGCCTCCACCTCGATCCGGGCCGCGTGCTGACCCTCGATGAGCGTGACACGCTCCAGGGCGATGGCGATCTGGTTCGCGAACGTGTCCAGCAGCAGGAGTTGCGACGTCTCCAGCAGGTTCTCCGGTTCCGCCGGCCGGACCGCCAGCACGCCCACCTTCCCCTGCGATCCCGACAGCGGCAGGTACCGCCCCGCGGCCGACGGCAGCGCCTGCGTCCCCAGCCCCGACGGCTTCCCGTGGTCCAGCGCCCACCGCCCCACGCCCCGCTCGTGGTCGTCGAACCAGTCCGGGTCCCCCGCCGCGGCGAGGCTCTCCAGCCCCACCGGCCCGCTCCCGGGCGAATGCACCGCGATCACCGCGTCGCACGCGAAGGTATCGTGGACGTTGCGGGCCGCCGCGCCGGCGACCTCGCGCCGGCTCTGCGCGCCCGTCAGCTCGCGCGACATCGCGTAGAGCGCCGCCGTGCGGCGCTCCCGCTCGCGCGCGGCCCCCGCCAGCCCGCGCAGCCGCGCCGTCATGCTGGCGATGAGCAGGCCCACCACGAGCATCACCAGGAACGTCAGCAGGTACTGCGCATCGGAGACCGCGAAGCTCCATCGCGGCGAGACAAAGCAGAAGTCGAACGCCGCCACACCCACCACCGCCGCCAGCACCGCCGGCCCGCGCCCCAGCCACACCGCGGCCACCACCACCGCCGCGAGGTAGAGCATCGCGATGTTGGCCAGCTCCAGCCGGCCCAGCACCGCGCCGGCCGCGACGGTGACCGCCCCCACCAAGGCCAGCCCCAGCCCGTACCGGATCACCCCCGACGGCCGCCCGCCGGAGCGGGGGAAGGAGAGGGAGGAGGCCCGGCGCGACCGGTCGCCCGCCGGGGCCGGTTCGTCCGAATCGCCGCGGATGACGTACACATCGATCTCGCCGCTCTCGCGGATCAGGTCGTTCACGAACGAGCCCAGGACCGCCTCGCGAAACCGCGAGCGCCCCGTCTTGCCGACGACGATCTTGCTCACGTTCCTGGAGCGGGCGAAGCTCACCAGCTCCGTCGCGGCGCTCGTCCCCGACAGCGTCGTTGTCTCCGCCCCCAGGCTCTCGGCCAGCCTGAGCGTCTGCACCACGCGCTCCCGGTCGGCCTGCGACAGGCCCGCCGTACGCGGCGTCTCCACGTAGGCCGCGATCAACGCCGCGTGCAGCCCCGCCGACATGCGCTTGGCCGCGCGAACCAGCTTGCCCGACATGGGGCTGGGGCTCACCGCGACCAGGATGCGCTCGGCCGCGGGCCAGACGATGCGGATCCCCTTCCCCTCCTTGTACTGCTGCATCTGGCGGTCCACCCACTCGGCGGTCCGCCGGAGCGCCAGCTCGCGCAGCGCCGCCAGGTTGCCGGTGCGGAAGAACGAGCTCATCGCCGGCTGGATGCTCTCCGGCACGTAGACCCTGCCCGCCTTGAGGCGCTCCAGCAGCACCTCGGCGGGCAGGTCCACCAGTTCGACCTCGTCGGCCCCCTCCACGACGGCGTCGGGCACCGTCTCGCGCACCTTGACGCCGGTGATCTGCGCGACCACATCGTTGAGGCTCTCGATGTGCTGCACGTTGAGCGTGGTGTAGACGTTGATCCCGGCCTTGAGGAGCTCCTGCACATCCTGCCACCGCTTCTCGAAGCGTGACCCGGGCGCGTTGGTGTGCGCCAGCTCGTCCACGACGAGGATCTCCGGCTTCCGGGCCAGCGCGGCGTCAAGGTCGAACTCCTGCAGGGTCACCGGCGCGCCCGCGCCGTCCTGGCCGCGGTACTCCATGCGCCGTCGCGGCAGGATGTCCAGGCCCAGCAGCTGCTGCTCGGTCTCGGTGCGCCCGTGCGTCTCGACCAGGCCGATCACGACATCCACGCCGTCACGCGCCAGCCGCTGCGCCGCCGCGAGCATCGCGTACGTCTTTCCCACCCCCGGCGCGGCCCCGAAGAAGATCTTCAGCCGCCCCCGCCCACGCCGGGCCTCCTCACCCTGGGCCAGGGCGAGCAGGGCGGCGGGGTCTGGTCGGCTGTGCGGGGACATGGGCGCCGACAATCGTAGTGATTCTCGACCCGGACCCCATCAGGGCAGCATAAAAACCACGCGTGGCCGCAGCCCGAAGACAGCCGGGGGTGCCACGGCTTGACCGGCCCCAGCCGCGCACCGCGCCACACAGTCGTCCGAGGCCGGCAAGCCGTGGGGCTCGGCACCCGTCGCCGTCACCGCATCCCCGCGTCCCTCCGTCCTCACCGCTGCGACCCACCATCCAGCGCCAGGTTCAACTCCAGCACATTCACCACCGGCTCCCCCAGCACACCCAGCGTCCGCCCGGTCGTGCACGCCGCGACGTGCGCGCGGACGGCCTCCTCGGTCATCCCCCGCGCCTTGGCCACACGCGGCAACTGGTACTCCGCCGCCGCGGGCGAGATGTGCGGGTCCAGCCCGCTGCCGGAGGCGGTCACCAGATCCACGGGGACCATCTGGTCGGGCCGGCGCTGGTACCCCGCGGCCGCATCCGCCGCCCGGAGGGCCTCGATCCGCGCCTTCACGTTCTCCACGAGCGCCGGATTCGTCGGGCCCAGGTTCGAGCCGGAGGAACCGGTCCCCTTGTCGGCGTTGAACGAGACGTACGGCACCGGCCCGGTCGCCGAGGGTCGTCCCCAGAAGTACCTGGGCGCATCGGGGCCTTGCGAGAACTCCTGCCCGATCAGCGACGAGCCGACCGCTCGCCCGGCGCGGGTGATGACCGAACCATTCGCCCGGCCCGGGAACGCCACCTGGGCAAGTCCTGTCACGACAAGGGGATACACAACACCCGTGAGAGCACTCAGGAGGACGAACACAACGAGCGCCGGACGCACCAGGGCAGGGGATCTGGAGGGCATGGAGTTCACAATGTGTCTCCTCAGATAAACAGGCCCAGCACCAGGTCAACGGCCTTGATGCCGACGAACGGCACGGCCAGCCCCCCGAGCCCATAGATCAGCAGGTTGTTCCGCAGAAGCACCGACGCCTCCACCGGCTTGTACTTCACGCCCTTGAGCGCCAGCGGGATCAGCGCCACGATGATGAGCGCGTTGAAGATCACCGCCGAGAGGATCGCCGATGCCGGCTTCAGCCCCATGATGTTGAACACCTGGAGCTGTGGGTACGTCGCGGCGAACGCCACCGGAATGATCGCGAAGTATTTGGCCACGTCGTTGGCGATCGAGAACGTCGTCAGCGACCCCCGCGTCATGAGGAGTTGCTTGCCGATCTGCACCACCTCGATCAGCTTCGTCGGGTTGCTGTCCAGGTCCACCATGTTCCC
>JBGPJM010000295.1:0-5000 GCA_041485385.1 Phycisphaerae bacterium
ATCCCCGCCGCCATCATCGGATGTGATGCGAACACCTTCCAGATCAGCCCCGTCCGCACGTTCTCGATCGCCAGCACCAGCGGCCCCTCGTCGATCGCCACGCAATCCGTCCCCACCCAGTGCTTCCCCAGGTTGAACGCATCCAGGAACCCGTACTGCCTCTTCGACACGTCCGGTTCCCGCCACACCAGCCCCGACCCGTCCGCCCCCTTCAGCCCGCGGTAGTACCGCAGTGCCGCCACCGCCGCCGCCGGCTCGAACATCACGCACGCCCCCGCGGCATACGGCGCGACCGTTCCGTCCCCGTAGTCGTCCTCGGGGTTGAACGTCGAGTAGTCCAATTCCGGCCTCGCCCCCGGCATCGCCAGCGCCCTGGGGAACAACCCCGGCACCGAATACCCCGTCGGGGCGTCCGACGCGCTGAGCCCCCACGCCCGGTCGCTCAGCGTCGGCAGCTTCTTCGGGTTGGCCGCGCACTTGCGCCGGTGCATCGCCACCGCGCGCCGCGCGTTCTCCCACCAGTCGACGCGAGCGCGGTTCGCCTGGCCGAACGCCGCGGGATCGTCCGGCCCCATCGCGCTGTAGTTGATCCAGCAGTGCGCGAAGAAATGCGTGAACAGCGCTCCCGACCACGGGAACCACGCCATCGCACCGCCGTCGTAATCGACGCCCAAACGTCGGCGCAGCCGGTAGTAGAGCGCCGGATCGACGCGATGCTCCTCCTTCGGCGACGCCGCCGCCAGCAGCGTCACCAGCCGGTGCTCATCGCCGCAATCCGCCCACACATACGGAAGCAGCGTCCCGCTCCCTGTCGGCGCATCCGACCGGTCGGGCTTCCACCCCAGGCTGATGAACCCCAGCTCGTACGGCTTGTCCCCCTTGGTGAGGATAAAGAACTTCCAGTTCGCTTCCTCGACGATTCCGCGCCCCAGCCGCTGCGCCTCTCCGCCGAAGTACGACCCCGCCGTGATCACCCCCGCCAGCAGCAGCGCCGAGTCGATGGTGCTCACCGTGTGCTCGTACCCGTCGCGCGTGGGCCCGCCCGTCTGCGGGTCCAGGTAGTGGAAGAACAGCCCGGCCTTCCGGTTGTCGGCGTTGCCCACCAGGCTCCGCAGGATCAAGAGCGCCCTCCCCTCCGCCTCGTCGCGCCGCACCCAGCCGCGCTCGACGCCGATCGGCAGCGCCGAGAGCTGGAACCCCACGCCCGCCACGCTCACCACCGTCGCGCTGGTGCGGTCGTGCACCATCCCCGTCGCCGGCGAAACCTCGTTCCACAAGTACAGGAACGCGCCGCGCTGCACATCGTCCAGCAGCCGCTCGTCCTCCGGCGAGAACGCAAACGGCGGACGCTTGCCCCCCGCCGGCGATTCGATGATCACATCGCCCGCGCGCTTCACCGCCGCCCCTTCCCCGGCCGCCCCCGCCCCCGGTTGTCCCGGCGCCGCGCACGCACCCAGCGACAGCATCCCGCCGACCAGCAGGCCCACCAATCCGCGGCATCGCACCCCGCGCTCCGGCCATGTAAGCGTTTGCATAATTCCGCCCACATCCTACCCCCTCTCGCTGTCCCGGCAAACGAACCGACAATACTTCCCCCTCATGTCCGCTCATCGCCCATCTTCCATCCAGGACGTCGCCTCCGCCGCCGGCGTCTCCACCGCCACCGTCAGCCGCGTCCTCAACAACGCCGACCTCGTCGCCCCCGCCACCGCCGCCAAGGTCCAGGAGGCCATCCGCCGCCTCGGCTACAAGCCCAACCCCTTCGCCCAGGGCCTGATGACCCGCAAGAGCCACGTCCTGGGCATCGCCCTCCCCGACATCCACGGCGAGTTCTACTCCGAGCTCCTCCGCGGCGCCGACGCCGAGGCCCGGCGCCTCGGCTACCACATGCTCGTCAGCTCCGAGGCGCACAGCCGCGCCGAGCAGGAGCGCACCGGCAGCCTCGCCTTCGGATTCATCGACGGCCTCGCCGTCATGATCGCCGAGCCCAACGACGATCTCTGGCGCGAGGCCCGCGACTCCTCCCTGCCCCTGGTCGTTCTCGATTCCGACCAGCGCGAGCGCGGATTCGACAGCGTCGTCGTCGACAACTCCACCGGCACCCGTGAAGCCACCGAGCACCTCCTGGCCTTCGTCAAGCCCGAGCGGTGCTTCTTCGTCGGCGGCCCCAAGGAGAACTTCGACACCCAGCAGCGCGGCGCCGCGTTCCAGGAGACCCTCGCCCGGGCCCATTGGACCGCCCGCCCCGACCAGATCGTCCACGGGCGATACTCGCTGGCCTGGGGCCAGATGTGGGGCGCCGAGATGACCCGCACCGACAAGCTCAAGGGCGCGGGCGTCCTCGCCGGCAACGACGAGATCGCCCTGGGCATCCTGCACATGGCCCAGGAGAGCGGCCTGCGCATCCCCGATGAGCTCCGCATCATCGGCTTCGACGACACGCGCCTGGCCTCCCTCGTCCGCCCCGCCCTCTCCACCGTCCGAGTGCCGCTGGCCGAGGTCGGCGCCGCGGCCATCCGCGCCCTGGTCGAACGCATCGACGAGCCCGATCGCGCCCCACGTACCGTCAGCCTCGCCACCAAGCTCATCATCCGCGAGAGCAGCGCCGCCCCCAAACCAACGTGAACCGGGAGAAACACCGGGTGCCGGGGCAGTGCTCTGACTGCCCCGATTCGGCACGCGCTCGACGGGGAACCCTTCCTCCCGCCATTGCTCACCTGGACACGCGCCCCGTCCTCTTCTTCCCCGCCATCCCACTCCCCTTCGAGTTCTTCACGCCCTTCGCGTTGACACTCTTTTTCTCTGTCCCCTCCGTGCTCCTCTCTGTGCTCTCCGTGTACGCCTTCCGCAGCTCGCCCCCGTTCGAAGCGATCACCCGCGAATACCAGCGCGCCGAATCCTTTAACGTCCGCTTCTGCGTCGCGAAATCGACGTACACCAGCCCGAACCGCTCCTTGTACCCCGACTGCCATTCGAAGTTGTCCATGATCGACCAGTGGAAGTAGCCGCGGACATCCGCGCCCTCCTCCATCGCCCGCTCCAGCCCCAGCAGGTACCGGCGGGTGTAGTCGATGCGCTGCGGGTCGCGCACGCGCCCGTCCAGACCCACCCAGTCGTGCGAGGACATCCCGTTCTCGGTCACCACGATCGGCACCTTGTACCGCTCGTACAGGAACTTCGCCCCGTAGTACAGCGCCTCAGGCTCGATGAACCAGTTGATCGCCGTCCGCGGCTGCCCCGGAGGGTACTCCACCTTCTCCGGCTTCCCCCCCGCCCCCCCCACCCCGCCCGCGCCGGCCCGGTACCGCTCCGCGTCGTACACGTTGATCCCGTAGAAATCCAGCGGCTGCCTGATCGTCTCCATATCCCCCTCGTGCACCCGCGGCACATCCGCGCCGTACAGCTTCAGCCCGTCCTCGGGGTACCGCCCGAAGACCACCGGGTCGGCGAGCCAGGTGTTGTTCCAGAAGTCTTTGGCGAGGACGCCCAGCGTCGCCGCGCGGGCGGCTTCGTAGTCGGCCTTCGAATCGCTCGCCGGCACCCTCACGCGCCCGATCGGCGCCCAGCCCACCTGCTCCCCCCCTCCACCCTTCCTCTTCGAATGTGCCCTGATCGCCTGCGCCCCGCGCCCGTGCGCCAGGAGCGCGTGGTGCGCCGCCAGCAGGCGCTCGGCGTGGGACTTGCGGCTGCTCGTGGTCTGCGGCCCCTCCCCCTCGGTGGGCCCGAGGAAGATCTGCGGCTCGTTGAGCGTCATCCAGTGGCGCACGCGGTCCGAGAGCGCCTCCACCACCACGCCCACATACTCCGCGAACCAGTCGGCGATGTCCCGGTTGAGCCACCCGCCGCGCTGGTACACGCCCAGCGGCAAATCCCAATGAAACAGCGTCACCCACGGCTCGATCCCCGCCTTCAGCAGCTCGTCCACCAGCCGGTCGTAGAAGCCCAGCCCGGCGCGGTTCACCTTCCCCATCCCCTCCGGCATCACCCGCGGCCACGACACGCTGAAGCGGTACGCCCGCAGCCCGATCTGCCTCATCAGCCCGACATCGGCGCGGTACCGGTGGTAGTGGTCGCACGCCACATCCCCCGTGTGATTCTGGAAGACGTTCCCCGGCGCATGGCAGAAGGCGTCCCATATACCCGGCCCCTTGCCATCGGCGTCCCACGCGCCCTCGACCTGGTAGGCCGACGACGCCGCGCCCCACACGAAGTCCTTTGGAAACGCCATCCGGTCTCCTGTCTGTGCCGCGCCCGTGAGGCGGAAGCCTACGGGAGAGTGGGGGTTGGTGGACGGGGAGACGGGGAGACGGGTTGAGGTTCGGCGAGGTTCCGTGAGGTTTGGCATGAGTTTTTTGGAGTTCCATAGGAGTTTCTTGAGGTTTCGGGTGAGTTTTTTGGAGTTTTTTGAGGTTTCTTGGGCGGGGTTTTTTGCTGTAAGTGCTTGGTATGTGGAACTTGAGATCGCCAACTGCGCGCCCACCCTGAAAGCAGATCTCGCGGGGGCGCGGAGAGCGCGGGGAAGAGGACGCGGGGAGGTGGGGAAGGGGAATCCAAGCGTCGAGAGTTTTTGAGAGTTTTGGAGAAAAACGGGGAAAACTGCGAGAGTTTTTGAGTGTTTTGGAGAGTTTTTGAGAGTTTTGGACTTCCTCCGGCGGGGTGGACGCGTGTAAGTCGTTGTCGTACAACAGGTTGTGTGCGATCGGGCCCGTTTGCGGGCGCCGAAACCTCGAAACGCCCAAGGGCGTCGTTTGGGCAGGCACGCTCGACCGACCGCAGAGGTCGCTTGGTCGGTCCCGGTTCCGGCGACTTGGGGCGACTTCGGATGGGGTTGCGTTGACTTGGGTGCGACTTCCTTCGACTTTCGTCGACTTCCATCGACTTTTTGCGACTTTTTTCGACTTCTCGCCGGGGTGGTTTTTGCTGTAAGTGCTTGTGGCGGCGCGAGTTGATGCGGTTAGCGGCCGCCAATATGTGCGCGCACCTGTAGTAGTTCTCGCCGC
>JBGPJM010000296.1:0-4878 GCA_041485385.1 Phycisphaerae bacterium
AAGTCGGCGATCGGGTCGCTCGCGAAGAAGGCGTTGAGGAAGTCGAAGAAATCCTGCGAGTTGACGGCGCCGTCGCAGTTGAAGTCGGCGAAGCAAATGGTCAGGGTGGCTTGGTTGCTCGTCGTGCTGCCGCAGAGGCTGGAGACGATGCAGTCGTAGGTTCCCACGTCGGCCTCGGTGGTGTTGACGATGGAGAGTGTCGCGGCGGTCGCCCCCGAGGTGTGGTCCGGCTCATCCGCGAGGGCCGTTCCGTCCCGTCGCCACTGGTAGGTAAAGGGGCCGGCGCCCACGGTGGTCACGGAGAACGTCGCGTTCCCGCCCGAGCACGCCACGACCGACTGTGGCTGGGTCGCTAAGCCCTGGCAGGAACAGGGTAAGAAGGCCATCTGCACTTGGGTGGAAGCGTACTGGTTCCCGTTCCCGCCGTTGCACGACGCCGTTTCGAGCCCAGCCTGCGATTGCCCCGCCGCCGTTTGAACGCGAAGGGAATACCGCCCCGCCGGCAGCACGATGTTCTCCAGCACGGAGTCCCAGATGTTGCCCGGGACCGCCAGCAGGATCGACCGCGACAGAACCGTGCCGGTCGGCCCAACGAGTTCGAACTCGGTCTGCACCGACCCCCCCATACCGGACTGGTACAACCGGTATTGGATGTAGAAGTTGAGGTGGGTGGCGCAGTCGGCCAGGTCGAACACGGTGAAGAAGTTCTCCCCGACCGCGGCCTCCGCGTAGGTGTGCCCCACCGCGCAGAGGTCCGCTTCGCCTATGGCCAAATCGTACGTCGAGACGTCCCCGCCGAAACTCCACGTAATGAAGTAAGGCCAGTTGGACTGGGGCGCGCTAATCTGCGCCTGGAAGTTGGCTATGCACGAGATGGCGGTGCAGGGGCCGAGGCAGCACTCGCACGGCGTGGCGCTGCAGTTGGTCGAGGCGACCCAGCGTCCCGACGGGGGCGGGGTCGGCGGGGCCATCTCGGTCCCGAACACGACGAACCCGGGCTCGACGTTGCACGTCACGCCCGCCTCGTGGGGGCAATCCGGGTCCACGCACGCCACCCGGATGTCTGAGGTGGTGCCCCCGCTCGAGCGCCACTCAAAGCTCACCAGCACTGGACCCGTCCGTGCGCCGTACCGGCTGACCAACCCCGCCATGTCCCCTGTGCTCAGATGCGTCCGTTGACCCATCAAGCCCTGGTACTGCTCATACGCGGGCAGCGCGGTCATCGTCCAACATGTTGGCGCACACGGACAGGAGGAGTCCGGCGGGCAGCAGGTCGAAGCGTCGCACGCGCCGTAGTGCATGACGCTGTCGAAGTCGTAGTCGCCCTGCGGTGCCGCGCCGCCCTGTACGTCGTACTGCGAGGCCCAGCCTGCCTGGATGTTCCCGTAGTTCACCGTCATGTATTGGTCGCGGTCGGAGCGTGATTGCTCGTGCCACACCCCCAGCGCGTGCATCAGCTCGTGGCACATGATGAAGCGGTAGTTCCAGTTGTAGATGTTGACGGCCTGGCCGCCGCCGATCATGCCCACGAACGAGTCATTCCCGTTGCCGTTCTGGATGTGGAGGTAGTCGCCCTGGCTCGTCCGCGGCACAAAGTGGACGTTCGCGGCCGCCTCCAGCTCGTCCATCGCCTGACGCATCGCGGTCTGTTCGCCGGGGGTGGTGCCGGCGTCGAACTCGTAAGGAACCATGCCGCCCGGCCACAGGTTGGCGTTCCAAAGGGAGCGACCCTGGTACGGGGGCTGGTGCGGCAGGACGCACACACGCGGCTCGCGGTCGGCACCGCCATTCACCGGCACCGCGTCCGCGGGCGTCTGCGCCCGGGCCGGCGAGGGCGTGAACACGTACAGCCCGAGCACCGCGAGCGTGGCAATGAAGATCCGTGCCTTCATGTTGACCCTTTCCGCGATGCCGACCGTGACGATCGGCCGCTGGCCCGGGTTCTGCGGGGCGCTGGGCGGTCCGGTCCGAGGCGGAAGGCGTTCCGAGTGTACCGCGCTACCGGGGCCGCAACCGGGCGGGCGCCCCGAACCGCGACGGGCTCGGGTCGCCATCGATCCGTCCGCGAGTCGATGCCTCGGTGACCGGCCGACAACCACAGGTCCCTGTCACCGGACGTGGAGAGCATTGACCTCGCAAGGCCGCGCAAAGCCGAGGTCAATGGCGCGCGAGATGAGCAGTCCGGGCCGCCCGACTCAGCACCCCGCGAAGAACGCGTTCAGGAAATCAAAGAAATCCTGGCTGTTCACGATCGTGTCGTGGTTGAAATCCGCGCTCGGGCTCGCGCTGAAGAAGGCGTTCAGGAAGTCAAAGAAGTCCTGCGAGTTGACGGCGCCGTCGCAGTTGAAGTTGGCGGCGCACACCGTGAGGGTGGCCTCGTCGCTGGTCACGCTGATCGTGCTTTCGCAGACGCTGCTGACGACGCAGCGATACGTGGCGGCGTCGGCGACGCCGGGCATGATGATGATCATCGAGAACGCCGACGTGCCGTAGATCGCCGAGCCCGTGCCGGTGGGGCCGTCGGTGAGCGGGACGCCGTTGCGCTCCCAGGCGTACGTCACATCGCCCGTGGCGGTCGCGTCGGAGCGGAAGCGCACGAACGAGTTGGGATCGCTCGAGACGCAGATGGTCGCGGACACGGGCTGCAGCTGGATCGTCGGGCCGAAGCACTCGCCGATGACGAGGCTGCCCGCCCCACGGTCCGACGGCGACCATCCCGCGACCCGGACCACAATCGGCACGCCCGCCGTGACCGAGTACCCGACGTTGCTCTGCACGTCGCAGTTGTCGTCGTTGCACGCCAGCTCGGTCCCGCCGCAGGCGTCGTAGAGCGCGACGATCGTGTCGAAACCCGCCGCCCCGCACGTCCCGATCATGGCGTAATGCGAGAAGGTGGGCGTGTAGCGGTACCAGACGTCGTTGTACCCGCCGCAGGAGGAACCGCCGTCGGTCGTCGCCGTGAACGTGCTGAAGGCGTGCGAGCCCTCATCGACGGGGATCGCATCCGCGCAGTTGTCGTTGACGGGGGGCGGCGGCGTGAACGAAGGGTCGTACCAGGCCCCGCCGCCGTTGCGCGAGTCGGGATACGGATTCTCGAACGGCACGTACACGCCGTTGTCGCCCTGATCAAGGCTGTACGCGTAGTACGTGTCGGTCGGGTGCGTGTCCACCATGTACACCGTGTTGTTCCCCACGGCCATCCCGCGGCACATCCCGTACGAGCCGGGCGGCGTCGGGGCGACGTGGTGCATCGTCCACGTCGCGGGGTTGATCGACCAGAGCCCGGTCGTGCCGTACTCGCTGAACCCGTAGAGCAGCCCGTCGGCGGGGTTGCCGTCGAGGGCGAAGAACCGCAGGCCCTCCGCCTCGGTGCTCATCCGAAGGGTGCACGCGCCGGTGGAGGTGTCGATCTCGTAGATACCCATCGGCGAGCCGAAGTTTGAAAAGCCGTAGAGCTTCCCGCCCACGTATCCCAGCCCGTAGACCCCGCTGGCCGACAGGCGCGCGATCCGCGAGGGGCTCTGCCCGGGCAGCATCGCGTAGAGGTCGTTGACGAAGTACCCGTCGGAGATGTAGATGAGGCCGTCGGGCGTGGCCGCCGCTCCCTGGACGAAGAAGTTCTCCCCGTCGGTGTACGACACGGCCGGGAACGACGCGAGAGACGTCGTCTTCATCGGCACGCCGTCGCCCTCCTGCCCGACCAGGAGCACACCGGACTGTGCCTGCGCGAGTGACGCCAGGCCCGCCAACGCCAGAGAGAACGCCACGTACGTATTCATGTTGAAAGCCTCCACTGCGCAGAGCGCGAATGGGCCGCCGATCGAATCCTCGAAGAGTCCGCACGTCAGCCGCCCTTGCATTGAAGGTAGTGGGTCCAGATCAGGGGTCAACCGATTTCGGACAAGTTCATACGTTATTTGGCAGGCGGCACCGAGCGACGCTCCATTGTGCAGCCAACCGGTGGCTCTGAGCGGTCGGTGTTCGGGGGACCGGCGATGCTCGAAGGGCACCGAACGCCGGCTGCGCCGTTCCGGGCGGCGCCACGCCCGAGCCGGCCATCGCACCAGCCGCGCACGCCAGCGCCAGGCACCCCCGCCATCCATGGGGTCGCATCGTGCAGCCTCCCGCGCCCGCCTCACCCATCGGCAGGAGAGATGCTATGACTCTTCTGCTCACTGCTCACTTCCCCGCTGCTCACGCCTCCATAATCCCCCCATGGACCCCATCACCCACCTCCGCCGCCTCTACGCCTACGAGAAGGATGCCACCCGCAAATGCCTCGACTCGCTCCGCGCCGCCAGGGCCCGCCTGGAGACGCCGGGGGCCGGCGCCGTGGCCGCCGAGGCCGCGCCCTACATCCGCGCCGTCGAGATTTTCGCGCACGTCCAGATGGCCCGGCGCATCTGGCTCTCGCGCATCGCCGCCCCCGGCGAGGTCGACCCGCCGCGCGACGGCCTCTTCCCTTCCTGGCCGCTGGAGCGGACCGAGAAGGAAGCCGGCGAGATGGACGCCCTCTGGGACGGCTCCATCTTGCGCCTCGTCCCCACCCAGCTCGACCGCCTCATCAGCTACCGCACCAGCGAGGGGACCGACCGCGCCGCCAACCTCCACGACATCCTCACCCACGTCGTCAACCACTCCTCCTACCACCGCGGCCAGATCGCCCGCCTCGTCGCCGAGTGCGGCGCCAAAGCCGCCATCACCGATTTCATCATGTACGCCCTCGAGCACCCCGCCAACGGATAATGCGTACCTCTTCCTGCTTGCGGCTCACTCTTACTGCTTACTCAGTAAGCAGTGAGTGTGAGCAGTGAGGAGTAATACTCAGAAGCGGAGAGTCGTGGGGGAACCGCCGCCGGATGGATTTTGGTGGTGACG
>JBGPJM010000297.1:0-4876 GCA_041485385.1 Phycisphaerae bacterium
AAGAACCGCGTGCTCGTCGGCGCGAGCTGGCATGACAATGCGCGCGGCGTCGATGCCGGCGCCGCGTACGTCTTCCGTCTTGACGGCGACGGATGGGCCCAAGAGGCGATGCTCCAGGCGCGGGACACCACGGCCGGAGACCATTTCGGCAACTACGCCGTCACACTCAACGAGGAGCGGGCCGTCATCGCCGCCCAATTGCCTCAGGGAACAGGCAAGGTGTATTCCTTCAAGCGGTGCGGCACATCGTGGCGGGAGGAAGCCGTTCTGCCCGTCGCCGCCTACGGGATCGGTGCCGACGCGGTCGTCGAGGGTCCGTTCGTGGCAGTGAGAACAAACCAGTACCCGCACGAAGGCGACGGCTACCAGGCGGCCGCGTACCTCTTCAACCTCTGCGACTGCGTCTGTCCCGCCGACTTCAACCACGACGGCGTCGTCAACTCCCAGGACTTCTTCGACTTCCTCAACGCGTTCTTCGCCGGCTGCCCCTGAGGCCCCTCTCGCGGCGGCGCCTCACTTTCGAGAACAAGCGCCCAGGTGCCGGGGCAGTGCTCTGACTGCCCCGGTTCGGCGCACCACTCGCGGGGAGACGGCCGGCGCGTCGGCGTCCAGCGGATACGTGCGGCCTCGGGTTCGCCGCACCCCGGCAGCCAAAACCTTGCCACGCTTGCCACGCCATCCAGCAGGCATTAACGGAATCCGTGACAAACAGCCATTCCTGCATAATTTGCAGCGTTCTTCCTTGTATTGTCACAATTGGCCGTCAGGATGTGTATGTCCCGGTCTAAATTTCCGGACAAATCTATCGTCTAAAGGGGACCGAGCCCTTCTGCTGTTCTATGTTAGGTATTTATCTCTATCTCAGTCCATCTCTTGATCGGATCATGTTAACCACCTGTATTGGTTGACATGAGCGACCAGGTTCCTTTGAAAGAGGAGGTTTCATATGCAGACGTGTAGAAGTAGCTTCCGCACGCTTCGGCTTCTCGCCGTGGCGGGCGCTGTCGGCGCTCTTGCGTCGATGGCTTCGGCCCAACAGTCCACCACGAATACCCAGCCATCCAAGGGCCCAAAGGTCGTGCCTTCGACCAGCCCGATCGTTGGTAAGCCCGGGCCTTCGGCGACGAGCGACGTCGGGCCGGCGGCCGCAAAGAAGCAGGTGCCGCTGAGCACAGACCCGGCTCTGCCCGGAGGCGGCGGCTTCCACCCGCGCTTTGTGCCGGGCAATGACCTTTGCGCGAACGCCTTTGTGATCACCGGCGCCACCGGCACCGTCGCCACCACGACGGTGGACGCGACCAACGACGGCGGCGCGTGCGTAACCACCACGCCCGACGTCTGGTACTCGTGGACGGCCCCTGGCAGCGGCAACGTGACGTTCAGCTTCTGCGCCGCCCAGGGCGGCAGCACCGCCAGCGACAGCACGCTCTCTATGCACACCGCCTGCGGGACTGCCGCGGCCGTCTGCAACGACGACTTCTGCGGCCTGGCGTCCAGCATTTCCTTCGCGGCCACCTCCGGCACGACCTACCTCGTTCGCGTCGCCAGCTTCTCCGGAACCACCGTAGGCACGATGGGCTGGGTCTTCACGAACAACGACCTCTGCGCGAACGCCCGGGCGATCACCGGCGTCGCCGGCACCGTCGCCGCCACCACGGTCGGCTATGCCAACGACGGCGGCACCGCCGGCTGCACAGGTGGATCCACTCCCGACGCTTGGTTCCGGTGGACGGCCCCTGCCAACGGCAATGCGACCTTCAGCTTCTGCGCCGCCCAGGGCGGGAGCTCCGGCAGCGACACCGTGCTGACGATGCGCACCGCCTGCGGCGGCGCTGACAGCGTCTGCAACGACGACTTCTGCGGCCTGGCGTCCAGCATCGCCTTTGCGGCCAACAGCGGCACGGCCTACCTCATCCGTGTCATGGGCTTCTCCGGAACGGTCTCAGGCACGTTGGGCTGGGCGCTCGCCACCGGCCCCTGCCTCTCCCCGCCTGCGGGCGGCTTCGCCGAGGCTGAGCCCTGCGGCAGCGACACCAACGGCGGCTGCAACAGCGCCGGCTTCACTCCAATCGGTGTGGGGCAAACTGTCCTGGGCAACGCCTGGGCTGACGCGAACTTCCGTGACACCGACTGGTACCAGCTCACGCTCGCCTCGTCCGGCACGATCACGTGGCACGGCGCTGGCCAGATGCCCTTCCGCCTCTTCATTCTGAACGGTACCTGCCCGGCGGTCGTCAACCAGACCGCGGGCGGCCCGGCCTGCACCGAGATCTCCTGCAGCGCGCTGCTCTGCGCCGGCACCTACAACCTCTTCGCCGGCCCCGACGTCTTCACCGGCATTCCATGCGGTAGCGGAACCAACGACTACTGGGCCCAAGTGACGTTCGTCGCGAGCCCCTGCCCCACCCCCCCCCCGAACGACAACTGCGCAGCCGCCATCTCCGTAGGCGAGGGCGTATTCCCGTGGGACAACACCAACGCGACGACGGACGGCCCTTCGCCGTGCGGCGCCATTGGCAGCGACGTGTGGTTCCTGTACTCCCCCAGCGCGACGGGCCTGGTCACGGCGACGACCTGCTCGGGCGCTCTGACCCTTGACACCGTTATGGCGGCCTACGCCGCCCCGTGCCCCGCGGGCACCGCGTTGGCCTGCAACGACGACGGCCCGCCGTTCTGCCCCGTCCCCGGCTCGGGGTTCTCCGGTTCGACCCTCAGCTTCCTCGCGACCGCCGGGAACCAGTACCTGATCCAGGTCGGCGGGTTCGCCAGCGGGCATGGCAGCGGCGAGCTGACCATCTCGCTCCAGGCCGGCCCCTGCCTGAACCCGCCCGCGGGCGGCTTCGCCGAGGGTGAGCCCTGCGGCAGCGACACCAACGGCGGCTGCAACAGCGCCGGCTTCACTCCCATCAGCGTCGGCCAGACCGTCCTGGGCAACGCCTGGGCTGACGCGAACACCCGTGACACCGACTGGTACCAGATCACGCTCGCCGTGCCCGGTACGCTCACGTGGACCGGCGCTGGCCAGATGCCCTTCCGCCTCTTCATTCTGAACGGCACCTGCCCGGCGGTCATTAACGTCACCGCTGGCGGTACGCCCTGCACCGAGATCTCCTGCAGCGCCCTGCTCTGCGCCGGCACCTACAACCTCTTCGCCGGCCCCGACGTCTTCACCGGCGTTCCATGCGGCAGCGGATCCAACGACTACTGGGCCCAGGTGACGTTCGTAGCGGGCGACTGCCCCGCGGCCCCGCCCAACAATGACTGCGCAAGCGCTGTTCCTGTAAGCGAGGGCGTGACTCCGTGGGACAACACCGGCGCGACGCAGGACGGCCCCGCGCCGTGCGCCCCATTGGGCAGCGACGTGTGGTTCCTGTACACCCCCAGCACGTCGGGCCCGAAGTTGGCGACGACCTGCTCGGCCGCTCTGACCCTTGACACCGTTATTGCGGCCTACGACGCCCCCTGCCCTGCGGGCACAGCGTTGGCCTGCAACGACGACGGTCCGCCGTTCTGCCCCGTCCCCGGCTCGCCGTTCTCCGGTTCGACCGTGACCTTCTCCGCAACCGTCGGGTTCCAGTACCTCATCCAGATCAGCGGGTACGCCGGCGGGTTCGGCAGCGGTGAGCTGACGATCTCCGACGTGGTACCCTGCGCCTTCACGCCGGACCCCGACGCCACCCTCGAGGGCGAGGAATGCGGCTCTGACATCAACGGCGGCTGCAACTCCATCCCGCCCATCTACACCGACGTCACCTGCAACGGCACTTGGACCGGCTCCGCCTGGGCCGACGGTGGGACCCGTGACACCGACTGGTACCGCTTCACGCTGACCGAGACCACCACCGTCACCGCGACGCTCGACTCGGCCTTCAACGCCGTTCTCTACATTGTCAACGGAATCGACACCTGCACCCCCGGCGTTCCCGGGATCGGTGGGGCGACCTGCGGCAGCCCCGGCACCGTCAGCCTGAGCCTCGATCCGGGCACCTACGTGATCTTCGTCGCAACGGCCGGGTTCACCGGTCTTCCCTGCGGCGCGGACAACGGCTACAACGTCACCATTGACATCGGCAACCCCTGCGTACCGCCCTGCCCGTGCGACTTCAACGGCATCGACGGCGTCAACAGCCAGGACTTCTTCGACTTCCTCAACTGCTTCTTCACGCCCGGCTGCCCCGCCGCCGACTTCAACAACGACGGCATCACCAACAGCCAGGACTTCTTCGACTTCCTCAACTGCTTCTTCAACCCGCCCGCTGGCTGCTAATCCCTCCCCGCGTTCTCTGAACGCGCCACTGAGCCCCCGCCGAATCGGCGGGGGTTTTTTTGCGCGCGGGCGGTATTGGCAAGGCGCTTGCAGCACGAGCAGCTAAGGAACCGCGAACGGCGCGGCAGGTCCCATGGTGCATGTGACGGCGTTTGGATTCCACCGCCGCATTCTGAGTGGCTCGGTAGGCGCGTATCAAGTCACCGGACATGCGCGTTACGCCCGATCCAAAACTCGCGCCCGGATGCCGGGGCAGTGCTCTGACTCCCCCGGTTGCCGCACGACTCGCCGGAGACGACCGGCGCCGCGGCATCGTCGGATGATCGCGGCCTCAGGTCATCGTTCGCCGCACCGCGGCAGTCAGAGCACCGCCACGGCACCCAGCGGAGGAAGGGTCGCCGACGGGGATCGAACCCGCGTCCTCGCGCCCACCGCGTCGGCAGCGCGAATCAGACTCGGCGGCGCGGCAACCCTGGCAGCCGCGGCGGCCGCGCCAACATCACGCGTGCAACGGCCCGCCGGTCGCCAAACCCGGCGGGGGGCCCCGGGCTGATTGGAAAAGTGGACCAGTGCCCGGCGGGGAGGGGCGGGGAGGGGGGGCGGGAACCG
>JBGPJM010000298.1:0-4857 GCA_041485385.1 Phycisphaerae bacterium
CGACGAGGAAGCTGGAGAGGGATCGGGGATCGGGGCGGGGGTGGGGACAGTGGAGCGCCGGCGCTGGGGGGGAGCGCACCGGGACGGTGAGATGATGGGCCGGGAGGACGGTCATGCGATGTGGGATGTGGATGTGGGATTTGGGATGCGAGGAAGGGGGAACGGGGAGGGTCAGGAGACTTTTGAGAGGAGCATGGCGGCGGCGCGGAGGCCCTTGCCGTCGGAGCCGACGAAGCGTTCGCCGAGGCGGTCGATGGTCTGGACGAGCTCGAGCAGGGAGTCGAGGCGGCGGTTGTGCTCGGCGACGGCGGCGGCGAGGGGAGAGGAGGAGGGGGCGCGGGCCTCGGAGGCGGGGAGCTGGGTGGAGTCGCGGATGTCGAAGAGGGAGGCGAGGACTGGGTGGACCTCGCGGCGGAGGCGCTCGCGGATGACCTTGCGGAGCATGGACCAGGCGTCCTGCTCGGCCTCGAAGTATTCCTTGCGGTCGCCGCGTTTGTGGACGCGGGAGACGATGCCCCACTCCTGGAGGGCGCGGAGGGACATGGAGGCGTTGCCGCGGGAGATGGAGAGGCGCTGCATGATCTGATCGGTGTTGAGAGGGGAGCCGGAGATGAAGAGGAGGGCGTGGATCTCGGCCATGGTTCGGGAGATGCCCCAGGTGGAGCCCATCTGCCCCCAGGCGGCGATGAAGCGGGTCTGGGCGTCGTCGAGTGCGGGGAGGGAGATGGCGCGGCGTCGGGCCATGGGAGGATGGTAGCGGCGTGGGGGTCGGGGAGATAGAGGTTTCAGAACATTTTGAAAGCTGGGTTTGGCCGCGGGTGAACGCGGATAACTCGCGGCGCGGCCGCAACCAAGGCCGTACACAGAGGTCTCAGAGGTATCACAGAGGACACAGAGGAAAGAGGGGATGTAGGCGCGCCGAAGCGGCGCGATCGCCGGGGTGACTCTTTTCGCTCGGGCTGTCAGATGCGCTCGAGGGACCAGTCCTGGCCGGGGGTCCAGAAGAAGCGGAAGATGTCGCCGAGCTCGTTGCGGGCGAGGATGTTGGTCTGGCCGGCGGCGGAGACGGCGCTTTCGAGCTTGCCGGTGGCGCGGAAGCCGGCCGCGTGGGCGGGGATGCTGTCGTTGAGGGTCTGGCGCGTCCAGACATTGGATTCGGGTGACCACCACCAGATCTCGACCCGGCCCTGCGGGTCTACCCGCGCGACGTTGAGGCCGCCCCAGGGCTGCGCGAAGGCGGTGAGCGTGCCCGATGGGTATCCGGCGTTGGGCGCATCGGGGGCGAGGAGGTCGGCGCGCCAGCGCCCGCCGAACTGCGGCACCCACCAGAGGACCTGGATGCGGCCGCTGGGCCCCTCGCCGTAGAGGTTGATCCCGCTCCATGGCGTGAGGGCCGCGGCGAGACTGAGGAAGTTGTGGGAGTTTTCGTAGACCCCGTCGGCGAAGACGCTCAGGTTCGCCACCCGCCAGCCGGTGATTGCCGGGGATGTCCAGAAGACCGCCGGGCTGCCGTCGGGAGTCAATCCGGCGATGTTGAGCCCGCCCCAAGCCGTCACGTAGGAGATGATCCCGAGGCTGGGGACGAGGTCGGGGCTGGGCAGACCCTGGGCGAAAACGACGGTCTGGTAGAGGTTGTCGAAGGACCATACGAGCTGGCCGCCGCCCTGGGGCGCCACGTCCGGAGTCTGCCCGTAGAGGACTAGTTCGGACTGCGCGTTGAACCCCGCGATGATCTGGAGGCCGCTGAGTAACTTGAGGAGCGTCAGATTGCCGACGATGGGCTGGGCGCCCTGGATGTCGGCGGTGAGGTTGCGCACGGTCCACCCGCCGCCGTGGTCGCCGGGGGTGGGATAGAGAAGGAGGAGCCCCTCCGGGCGCGCCAGGGCCACGCCGCCCCCGGGCCCACTGACGAGCGTCACGCCGCCGGAGTGCGGCTGGCTGAAGATGAATCGCTCGCGGAAGTCGAGGTGGCCCCACTGCGGCGCCGGCCCGGGGACGCGGCTGAGCTCGATGACCTCGCCCGCCTCGTTGACCGTGACGATCACGACATCTCCGGAGGGGGAGAGGGCGATGGAGATCTGTGCGGCGGCGGCCGCACGGAAGGGGCCATCGGGGCCGGCGGCGTCGGCGACGGTGAGGAGGGCGGTCCGGGGGGTGCCGACGGCGAGCTGGCCGACCAGCACATCGCCGGCGTCGGTGGGGCCGGTCACCTGCTCGACGGCCGTCGTGGTGTAGTCGTCCGGCTCGCCGAGCACGTCGGCGGCGGAGCGCAAGTCGAACATCGATTGAGTCCGGTTCACGAGATAGAACGCCGAGCGCTGGCCGGTGGCGGTGATGGTGTAGGTGCCTGTCACCTCGCCGAAGCGGTTCACGCCCACGGGGACGAACGACTCGCCGCCGGGGAGGGGCGGCAGGACGGTGAGGGCCGGGAAGCCCGAGATCCCGATGAGGACGGCGTCGTCGTGGGCGCCGCCGGTTCCCGCGCGGATCCCCGCCGCGGCGGTGCCGGGGTCGTTGAGGGCCACCGGCACGGCGGGCAGGTCGGAGAGGACGCCGTTCAGCCACAGGAGGCCGACGCCCGGCCGGTCGCTTGCGGCGCCGACGGCGATGACGATGCGAGCCAGGCTCAACGGATCGATGGCCAGGCCGACGGGGGTGCCGGTGAAGAGGTAGGCGAGGGTCATCGCTTCGAGGTCGGCGAGCCACGCGGTTGGAGTGGCGCCGTCGAGCGTGCGCTCGAGGAGGGCGACGTGGGAGGCAATGGGGCGGTGGAACGGATCGACGGGCTGCGTGGCGACGGCGATGGCGCGCAGGTTGGTGTAGGCGCCGGACGGTCCGCCGGAGGGGGTGAACGAGGAGAGGTCGAACCGCTGGGCGTGCTGGAAGTCGAAGTCGCCGGCGCGGGCGATCAGGACGAAGGGGTTCGAGCCATCGACGGCCGCGGCCAGCACGGCGGTGTCATCGCCCGTCTCGAAGACGTCGATGATCACGTCGCCCGAGGCGAGCAGGCCGGGAGCGGTGAGGATGGTGGTTCGTCCGTCGCGGAGGAGGAATGCCTCGCCTCCGATGGTGCCCCAGGCGATGGAGCGGGAGATGAACCCGGAGGTGGTGCCGCCGATGGCCGCGGGGAGGAGGCGGTCGCCGTCGAAGACGAAGACGCGGCTGAATGCCGGGCCGGTGATCTCGGCGTCCCGGCGCGCCACCGCCACGACCTCGAGCAGCCCGTCGCCATTGAGGTCTGCGGCGGTGAGCGCGTCGCCGAGGTGCGCGTTCAGATCGCCCTGGTTGCCGGTGTGGCGGAGCGTGGTGATGAGGGCGCCGCTTGCGCCGGAAACGATGTAGATGCCGCCGAACCACGCGCCCGGATGGTCCGGCTGGATGTTGGGCGCGCCGACGGCCAGGTCCGGCACGCCGTCGCCGTCGAGGTCGCCCAGGGGCGCGATATCGCGCCCCAGGTATCTGTCGGCGGGCCCAAGGAGAGTATCGCGCACGAGCGAGCCGTCGGCGCCGGAGAGGACGCGCAGGGTGTTGGTGGTGTGGGTGAAGACGATGTCGGGCACGCCGTCGCCGGAGAGGTCGGGGGTGATGGTGTAGACGGCTTCGGCGGTGAACAGGTCGCGGATGTCCGGGGTCGCCGTGCTCCACAGCACCGAGCCGTCGGCGCCGGAGAAGGCCCAGAGGCGCGGGTCGGGCTGGCCGGCGGCGGTGGCGGAGGCGAGGACGATGTCGGGCACGCCGTCGCCGTTGAGGTCGCGGCCGGCGCGGGCACCGACGCCGAGGTCGACGGTCGCCGACAGGGGCGGGGCGGTGAGCTGGAGAAGGACGAGGCCATCGGCGCCGGAATAGACGACCCCGCGGTTGTCGCCCGCGTAGCCGACGAGCAGGTCGGCGCGGCCGTCGCCGTTGATGTCGCCGACGGCGCTGACGATGGCGCCGCCGGCGGGCTCGCCGCCGGAGACGGTGCGGATGCGGGCGCCGGTGGCGCCGGAGTAGAGCGAGGCGGAACTGGTGCCGCCGGCGGCCGTGCCGACGGCGTAGTCGCTGACGCCGTCGCCGTCGGCGTCGCCGATATCCGCGACGGACCAGCCGAATTTGGAGTTGGGCGGCGCGCCGTATGTCCGAAGCGTGGCGCCGGTGCGGCCGGAGAAGACCGCGGCCCCGCCCAGGTCGTGGGATGTGCCGCCGTTGACGAAGAGCGCGGAGTTGCCGACGAGAACGTCGCGCACGCCGTCGGCATCGACATCGGCGATGACGGCGACCGGGCCGAAGTAGCCGTCGCCGAGCGGGCGCGGGTCGTTGAGGGCGAGGAGGGGGGTGAAGCCCTCGTAGATGAAGGAGAGGTACCGGCGAGGCTCCAGCTGTTCGATCGGCTCCGGCGCGCTCTCACGCGCGCGCGGTGTCGGGTCCCGGCTCAGCAGGACGATTCCTTTCAGCGCGGTTGAGCGAGGCGACGGACGCGGCGACGGAGGCGTGACCGAACACAAGGGGTCGAGATTTGAGGGGGTGCAGCCCAGCATGCGCGCGATCCAGTGTGGGACACGAGCGTGGGCGGCTCAGGAGAGACAAGGGTACAAGCGCCGGGGGCGTGGGGCCAGTGGACGGGCGCGGTCAGGTGATGTTGGGTGGAGTTCTGAGGAGGGCTTGGGGGGCGCGCGGGTGGTGGGGGTCGGGGCTCCCTGGCGTCGCGAGTGGCGGCTATTGGCGCGTGAGGGTGGGGTGGATCGGGGCGGGTCGGCGGGCGGTGATGGAGAGGGGCATCGGGGGAAGTTGGGGGGCGCGCGGGTGGTGGGGGTCGGGGTGGGCGCCCTCGAGCCAATGGGCGAGGGGGCGAGGTAGGCGGGCGAAGCGGGTGCGGAG
>JBGPJM010000299.1:0-4745 GCA_041485385.1 Phycisphaerae bacterium
GCCCAACCCCGGCGTTCTTCGCGGCCAGCAGCATGTGCGTGTTGGTGAGCACGCTGAGCATGCACAGCGCCTTGTTGTTCTCGACGAAGCCCATGCCGCCCATGTCGGCCGCGAGCTGGTAGACCTCGCCCCCCTCCGCCCCCTTGCAGGCCTTCACGCAGTTGTCGCTCTTCTTCAGGTCAGCGACGACGTTGTGCGCTCGCTTGTGGACCTGGTACCACTCGCCCAGCGGCTTGATATCCACGGAGCGGACCTTGCGGCCCTGCTTGAGGAACTCGCCGACCAGGTGGCCGCCGATGAAGCCGCCGCCGCCGGCGACGACGATGAGGGGGTTTTTCTTGGGCATGGGATGCTCTCTCGGGAATGGGGATAGCGGACGATCGGCACGCTTCGACTGGGCGCCGGAACGGAACCTGAACAAGCGGGATCGCGGCGGGAATCTCCTCCGGGTCGGCCGCGCACGCGGGGCACGGCAGGAGTGGGTACGAGCAACACGCGGCCGTTGTTCAGGCGGGGAAAGAGTGTATCGGTTCAAGCGGGCCGGGGCTGAATGTGGTCGCGGACGGCTCGGAGTAGCGGCAGCCCCCCGCCCCCCCGCTCCGCCCGGGCCGGGTTGATTACCATGCGGCCGGCCCGCGGGAGGCGCGGCGGGGTGGGGAGGGGGGATCGGAACTCGATTCGACCATGGACTACTTCCGCTACGACGATGGCCGGCTCAGATGCGAGGAGGTCGACCTGGGCGAGCTCGCCGCGCGGGCCGGCACGCCCACGTACATCTACTCCCGCGCCACCTTCGCCCTGCACTACGACCGGATCGCCGAAGCCTTCGCCCCCCTCAACCCCCTCATCTGCTACTCCGTGAAATCCTGCTCGAACGTGCACATCCTGAAGGTGCTGGCCGAACGCGGCGCGGGGATGGACGTCGTCTCCGGCGGCGAACTCCACCGCACCCGCCTCGCCGGCGTCCCCGGCTCCAAGGTCCTCTACGCCGGCGTCGGCAAGACCGAGACCGAGATCCGCGACGCCCTGGGCGCCGGCTTGGGCGCCGAGCCCATCGGCACCTTCAACATCGAGTCCGAGCCCGAGTTCCAGGTCATCGCCAACATCGCCCGCGCCATGAACGTCCAGGCCCGCGCCGCCCTCCGCGTCAACCCCGACGTCGATGCCCACACCCACGCCTACACCACCACCGGCACCGCCGAGACCAAGTTCGGCGTCGACCTCACCAGGGCCCGCGAGTTCTTCGCGCGCTACGGCCGCCACTCCCACCTCAGGCTCACCGGCGTCCATCTCCACCTCGGCTCCCCCATCAACTCCACCGCCCCCTACGTCGAGGCCATCCGCCGCGCCCTCGCCCTCATGGACACCCTCGCCAAGGAAGGCTTCGAGATCGACACCCTCGACGTCGGCGGCGGCTTCGCGGCCGACTACACCACCGGCAACTCCCTCGACGCCGCCGCCTACGCCGCGGCCATCGTCCCCCTCCTCCGCGACCGCGTCACGCCTCGGGGAGGGGGGGCAGGCCTCCGCTTGATCATCGAGCCCGGCCGCACCATCTCCGCCAACGCCGGCGTGCTCCTCACCCGCGTGCAGTACGTCAAACGCTCCGGGCTGAAGAAGTTCATCGTCTGCGACGCCGGGATGCAGACGCTCATCCGGCCCTCGCTGTACGGCGCCTTCCACTTCATCTGGCCCGCGGCCGTCGCCCCGCAGCACACCCCCGAGCGCCGCGCCGAGAAGCTCGACCTGCCCGGCCTCGAGGTCTGCGACGTCGTCGGGCCGATCTGCGAATCCGGCGATTTCCTCGCCAAAGACCGCTCCCTCCCCCCCGTGGCCCGCGGCGACCTTCTGGCCGTCTTCGCCGCGGGCGCCTACGGCATGTCGATGGCCAGCCGCTACAACTCCCAGCCCTTCCCCGCCGAGGTGCTCATCGATGGCACCCGGGCAACGGTCATCCGCCGGCGCGAGACCTACGACGACCTGGTGCGCGACGAGCTCTCGCCGACCGACCTGGGCGTCTGACCGCGCACCGCGACAGCGTCCGCTACAGCGTCCCTCCCGGCACCGGCAGCTTCAGCGCCATCCTCGCGATCGCCTGCGTGCCCTCGTTGTCGGTCACCAGGTAGTACAGCAGGCCCCCCTGCGACCAAACCAGCACCAGCGGCCGGCCCGCCGCGGCGTCCCCCAGCCGGTACGTCACGCCTGGGCTCACCGGCAGCTCGCCGGTGTCGGTCTGAACGAAGACGCTCAGGTTCTCATCGCGAGGGGCCGCCACGTTCTCCGGGATCGAAACCCCCGGCGAGCGGAACAGCATGTGCACCGAGCGGCCCTTCCCCGGCACGATGCACGGCCCGGCGCCGCGGAACTCGAACCCCGCCTTCTCCAGCGCGCCGATCGACAGCGTGCCGCCCAGCAGGGGCTGGAACGCCGCCGGCGCCCCCGCCAGGTCGTACACGGTGGCCTTGGCCCGCAGCGCCGCCTCGGTCCGCCCGCAGCGGTTGTGCTCCGAGCAGACGAATCGCGCCAGATGGGCCTTCCCCGCCGGGGTCCCGACCGGCTCGAAGTACCCGGTGGCGACGAGGTACACCAGCGGCGCCGCGGCCAGCACCAGCACCGCCGCGGCCAGCAGCGGCCACAGCCGCCGCGTGCGCCCGCGAGCGCCGTCCGACGTGGCCGGGACCGCCGCACCCGGTACCTCCTCGATCGATCGCCCGATGCGCTCCCGCAGCCCGGCCGGCGCCGCGGCCACCGATCCGCCGCTCATCACCCGCCCGCACGCCGCCCGAAGGTCCATCTCGAACTTGATGCACCCACGGTCTTCCGGGTGCGCCGCCAGGTGCCTGTCCAGCGTGGGGCGCTCCGCGGCCGTCAGCTCGCCATCGGCCTCGGCGCGGAGCAGCGCGCCGATGGGCATCTCTCCGGGGGTGTGCGTGGGGAAAATGGGGGGGGCGGAACTCATGCCTTCACCTCATGACCATCTACGTAGTTTGCGCGGCGGACCTGCGCGCCCAGCGTGCCCAGCGTGCTCAGGTTGTTCGCGGCGCCATTGGGGGGCGGGGCATCCAGCGCCTCGGCCAGCAGTTTCCGGGCCCGGAAGAGCCGGCTCATCACGGTGCCGATCGGCACATCCAGCATCTCGGCGATCTGCTTGTACTTCAGCCCCTCAACGCCCCAGAGGAGCAGCGCCTGCCGGAACTCCGGCCGCAGCCGGTCGATCGCCCCCTTCAGCCGCTCGTCGACGTGGTCCCAGTCCAAGCTCGCCAGGTCCCAGGCGGGCGGCGGGTCATCGGGGAGGGCGTCCGCCGTCGCCGCGGCGTCGGTCAGCTCGGCCGCGCCGCGGTCGGGCTGCCGGCGCTTGACCATCGTGTTGAACGTGTTGTGGGTGATGGTGAACAGCCACGACCGCAGCCCGGCGGATCCATCGCGCTGCGCCTGCGGCGGCGCGCCTGGGGAGGCGGAGGGGGGGTGGAAGCGGTTGATGGCCGCGGGCCGGAAGGCGCGCAGGTAGACCTCCTGCACGAGTTCCTCGGCTTGCTCGGTGTTGCGGGTGAGCTGGAGGGCCATGCGATAGACAGCATCCAGGTGCCCGAGGGCGAGTCGCTCGAACTCCTGGCGGTCCATGACGGAAAAACACCTTTCCTCGCCGCCCAACCCAACCCCGGCGATCGGAGCGGTATTCCCGCTCCCCAACCCGCGGCGTCCCCGACAAGCGTATACCGCCTTGGAACATTTCCAAACCACCCAATACCCCGCCCACCCTCGGATTTCCCCACGCGGAGCCCGCCGGAACACCCGCCGCGCCCGCCGCCACGGGCAGCTTTCAATACGAGCCCCGAACGCAGTGAGCGGGGCCGCGGGGGCCGACGTCGTCACCCTACCCCACCCTCGGCGTGCCCCGCCCCATTTCCACTTTCCCTTCTCTACTTTCCACTTTCCACCTCCCCTCCCCGCCCGCCTCCCCGTCCCAACGGGGCGCAGGTGAGCGTCCCCCTCTCCTCTTCGCGGGCGGACCGCGTGCGCATCAACCCACGCCGCATCCACCCCGCCCACTTTCCACTTTCCACTTTCCCTCCCCTCCACGCCCCAACGGGGCGCAGGCGAGTGGCCACGGGTGAGCGACCGAGTCCGCGAGGGAGCGGAACCCGTGGAAAGCCTCCCCACCTCCTCTCCGCGGGCGGACCGCGTGCACATCAACCCGGCCGACGCCCACCCCGCCCGCAACTCGCGCCGCATATCCACAAGACCATCCCGCCGAGCCCCCATTTACACTTTCCACTCTCCCCACCCCACCACCGCAGAGAGGGCCCACCCTCTCCCGCCGAAACCCCCGCTACCACCTACCCTCCTTCATGCGCCCCCACCCGCGCACCCGCAAGACCATCAAATGGGCCGGCGCCGCGGCCACCCTCCTCCTCCTCGCCGTCTGGACCGCGAGCGGCTGGCGGGGCGCGGCCTGCTGCATCGAGGGCGGCCCAAGCGCGGGCATCAACCGAGGGTGTCTCACCGTGGTTGTGGGCGGCGTCGTGACAACGATGACGCCGGCTGGCACCGAGGTCGCGGTCCCCACGAGCGTGTATGCATGGCGCAATGCATCGCCTCGCGACGTTCCGCGCCATGAGTGGTGGATCCGCATTGGCAGCGTTCCTGGGCTGACGGACCTGCAGCTCCCCCTCTGGCTCCCCACCCTCCCCCTCCTCCTCACCACCGCCGCGGCCTGGCGCCTCGACACCCGCGCCCGCCGCCGC
>JBGPJM010000300.1:0-4661 GCA_041485385.1 Phycisphaerae bacterium
ACGGGGACGATGTCGCCGAGGCCTACGGTGTCAAGGGGATCCCCACGCTCATCGTCATCAGCACCGACGGACGGATCATCTACCGCGAGACCGGCTGGGGCTCGGGCTTCGAGCGCGACATGCGCGAGGTGATCGATCGCGAGCTCGCGCGCGTCGGCAAGTGACGCGCCCGGGCCGGCCCTGCCCTCTTGCCCGTGAAAACCTCAGCAGCCCGCGAAGAACGCGTTCAGGAAGTCGAAGAAGTCCTGCGAGTTGGTCACGCCGTTCTGGTTGAAGTCGGCCATCCCCGCGAAGAAGTCGTTGAGGAAATCAAAGAAGTCCTGGCTGTTGAGCGTGCCCGAGTGGTTCCAGTCCGCGCGGCAGCCCGCGCCGCACGACATCGTCAGCACCGCGATCCCCGTCCGCGGCCCCGCGCCGGCGCCCGAGCCCCCCACCCGCAGCGTGTACAGCGTCCCCGCCGTGCCGGCGAAGTCGACCGACGACTGCATCCCGGCGCACGCCGGCCCGTTGTCGTCGTTGCACCCGCCGGGAACCGGAACCAGTGCCCCGCACGACCCCGTGTACACCGCCACAACGGTGTCGAAGTTGCTCCCGCACAGGCTCGCCCGCACCGTGCCCGTGCACCCGGGCGAATAGGTGAACCACACGTCGCTGGCGAACGCGCACGCCCCCGCCGGGCCGTCCAGCGTCGCGCCGCCGTTGCAGAACCGCGTCTGGCCATCGCCGGTGAAGATCGCGCTTGCGCAGGCGTCGTTGGTCATCGTCGGCGTCACATTCAGCACGAAGTTCCCCGGCGAGTCCTCGACGAACTGCGACGCCCGGATCTTGATCGTCTGGCCCGCCGCGAGCGTGATCGTCACGAACGAATCGCGGAGCACCCCCTGCGCCCCGTCGCACACGTGCAGGTCGTCGTTGCACGCCACCTCGTTGTCCACCGTGCCCGGGCAGCCCGTGTGCAGCGACAGCACCGAGTCGATCCCCCGGTCCACCCCTCCCAGGTCGTTGGAGCCGCACGTCGTCACCGTCAGGTCCTGGTCAAACGCCGCCGTGTAGCTGTACCAGACATCCAGCGTGCCGAAGGCCCCGCCGCAGTCGGCGCTCCCGTCGTTGCTCGCCCCCAAGAGCGTCCCCGTGAACTGCGGCCCGCCCACGCAGACCTCCTGCGCGTTCTCGCAGTTGTCGTTGTCCGGCGGGCAGCTGATGAACAGCGTGCCGTCCCCCGACGACCCCAGGAACCCCCCCACGCGGATCAGGTACGTCGCCCCCGGCGTCGAGCCGAAGCTCACCACCGACGCCACCCCGCACCCGTCGTCGTCGCAGGCGATCGGCTGCGTGGTCCCCGTCGGGCACGCCGCCCCCGCGTACACCGCCACCCGCGAGTCGAAGTCCGCGCTGCACAGATCCACCGTCGCCATCCCCCCGCACGTCGCCGTGTACCGGAACCACACGTCGGCGTTGATCTGCGGCGTAAGCTGGAACCCGCACGTCGTCGCGTTCGGCCCGTCCGTCTGCGCCCCCACCGTGCTGAACGACGTGAACCCGTTCCCCACGACCCGCGCATTCGCGCACAGGTCGTTGGTCGGTTGCCCCGCCGCGGCTCCCGCGAGGCACGCCCCGGCCGCCGCCGCCAAGACCCTCAGCGCCATCGATTGCGTCGTCATCGCATGTCCTCCTGCTCGCCCGCCCCCCCTCCGCGCCCCCCCTCCGCGCCCCCTCCGCCCCCCCTGCCACCCTCCAAGCTACCTCGCCCCCGCCCCTCCGGCCACCCAGGTTCCCCCTTGTACCGCCGTCCCCGCCCGGCGTTGAGTTATCCTTAGCCTCCCTTCACCCCGCGGAGGCCCCCGTTGCCCCAGTCAAAGCGCGTCACCATCGGCTTCGTCGACGACGACCCCGAGGAGGTCAGGATCTTCGAGCGCGTCTTCGGCGAGGAGTTCACCATCTTCGGCGGTACCCGCCTCCTCCCCGTCGTCGAGCGCCTCCGCCAGGCCCGGCGCCGCCCCAACCTCTTCGTCCTCGACCTCTACTTCGCCACCGGCGCCGCCACCAGCCCCGACCAGCGCCGCGAGATGATCCGTCTCAAGCAGGAGGTCGAGGCCGCCCAGCGACGCCTCATGGACTACCTCTCCCAGATCCATCAGAGCCGCGACGGCGGCCTGCGCCTCGCGGCCCAGCTCCGCGACACCTACCCGACCGTCCCCTTCGTCTTCTACACCCGCAAGGGCACGCTGGACGACGTCGACGCCTGCCGCGACGCGTGCGCATCCTTCGTCCTCCGCAAGCCCCACCCCGCCCAGCTCGACCCGCAGATGGACGTCTACACCCAGCTCGAGCAGGCCGCCCTCACCAGCAAGGATTCGCTCGCCCTCCGCTTCGAGCAGTACGCCCCCGCCCCCGTCTGGAAGAAGTTCCTCAAGGCCGCCAAGCTCCTCTGGACCAACTGGAAGAACCTGTGACCAGCGTCGCGCGCGTACCCTGAGCGTGAACCCAAGGAGGTGCCCGCCATGAGAAAGCCTCTCGCCGCCATCGTCATCCTCGCCGCCGCCGCGGGCCTTCTCCCCGGCTGCGCCACCGCCCCCGGCACCGCCACCGGCAAGGCCAGCCTGCACAGCGAGGTCGCCGATGCGCTCAAGACCATCAAGGAGGAAGACCCCACCCTCCAGTCCTTCCTCTCCAGGGCCTACGCCTACGCGATCTTCCCCGAGGTCGGCAAGGGCGCCATCGGCATCGGCGGCGCCTACGGACGCGGCGAGGTCTATGACCAGGGCAAGCTCATCGGCTATTGCGACCTCTCGCAGGCCACCATCGGCGTGCAGCTCGGCGGCCAATCCTACATCGAGCTCATCGCCTTCCAGAACAAGGACTCCCTCGACCGGTTCAAGTCCGGGACCCTCGACTTCGCCGCCCAGGCCTCCGCCGTGGCCCTGCGCTCGGGCGCCTCGGCCGACGCCAAGTACGCCGAGGGCGTGGCCGTCTTCACCGCCGTCAACGGCGGCCTGATGTTCGAGGCCTCCATCGGCGGCCAGAGGTTCAGCTTCCAGCCCCTGTGAACCCCGGAACTCAGCATCCTCCTTTCCCCCTCCTCTCCCCGCCCCAGCCCTTGCGCAGCGGCCAGGAGCCGCAGGTCTTCGCCCTCATCGACCGCTGCTACCGCCAGTACGGCCTGGCCCTCAATCTCGACGACCCCTGCGAGCAGCACCTCCGCGACCCCGGCCCCCGTTTCCGCGCCACCGGCGGCGAGTTCTGGGTGGTCCTCGACGAGGCCGGCGGCGTCCGCGCCACCGGCGCCCTGTACATCCACTCCGCCAGCACGCCGCCGCTTGGCGAGCTCAAGTCCATGTACGTCGACCCCGACCTGCGCCGGCGCGGCCTCGGGCGGATGCTCGCCACCCTCGTCATGGACGCGGCCCGCGCCGCCGGCTGCCGCGATATGGAGCTGTGGTCCGACACCCGGTTCACCGCCGCCCACGCCATGTACGAGTCCCTCGGCTTCGTCCGCTTCGGCCTGCGCGACGTCGAGGATTCCAACAACTCCAAGGAGTGGGGATACCGGCGGCCGCTGTAACTCGCTCCCGCCCGGCGCCGGCCCGCGCCAAGGAACGCCGCCATGAGCCAGGCCCCGCCCAACCAACCGATCCCGCCGCTCGCGCCGCCGGCCACGCCGCCTCTCACGCCGCCGATGGTGCAGCAACCGATCCCGCCGATGAAGGGTGACGCGACCGGCGGCGTGATCCCGTACAAGAACCCCGCCGCGCTGCTGGCCTACTACGCGGGCGTCTTCTCGGTGCTGCCGTTCTTCCCGATCGGCCTGGCCGCGCTGGTGCTGGGGATCTACGGCCTCCGCAACCGCGCCCGCGAGCCCGCCATTCGCGGCAGCGTGCACGCGTGGATCGGCATCGTGGTGGGCGGCATCTTCGGCACCCTCTGGCTGGTCGTGACGATCGTGTTGATTGTCGTGAAGCTGAGGTAACGCTCCTGCCCTCATGGCCGCGTCCTCCGGGACCGCGAGAGGTTCCTTTGAGTTCCGACGAGTTCGGGACGAGTTGTCGCGAGTTCCGTCGAGTTCAGAGTGAGGTTTTGCGAGTTCCGTCGACTTCCGTCGACTTTTTGCGACTTCTCTTTGGGGCGTTTTGTGCTGTAAGTGCTTGTGGGATATGGACTTGATGTCGGTTGGCGCTGCCGGGGACGAGGGGACGAGAGAATTCGAGAGTTTGCGAGAAAACACAGAGAGAATTGGAGAGTTCTTGAGAGATTTCGAGAGTTTTGGAGAGTTTTCGACGTGGTTTTGAGGGGTGAATGTGCTGTAAGTGCTTGTGGAATCTGCACTTGAGTTCGGTTAGTGCCCGCCAAGATGCGTGCAAACCCTGAAACGCTCAGTGCGATGTGGGATGTCGGATATGTCGGATATGTCGGATGGGGGATGTGGGATGTGCAGGCGGGGAGGCTGTCGGGGGGGCGCCTGCGATGTGGGATGTCGGAATGGGGATGTGGGATGTGAAGGCGCGGAGGCGCTGGGAGCGCAGGGCAAGAAGGGAGAGCGACGCTCTCATGACACCGCCCGGCTTGTGTGCTCCACTCCCCCATCCCACGTCCCCCGTCCCAAATCCGACCATCCGACATCAGTGTACGTGCCGGCCGCGCACACGCAAGAGGATCTGCACCTA
>JBGPJM010000301.1:0-4562 GCA_041485385.1 Phycisphaerae bacterium
AGGACGGTGACATCGCGGGCCGCGTCGTATGCCATCGCGTGGCCCCACCGCGGCCCGGGGCCGCTGACGGCAAGCTGGGTCCAGGCGGTCCCGTTCCATTCCCACGTCAGGATCCTGTAGTGGGGGTAGCCCCCGAAGAGGACGGTCACGCCGCGGGCCGCGTCGTACGCCATCGCGTGTTCAAACGCCGTGGAGGGACCGCTAACGGCCCGCTGGGCCCAGGCGGTCCCGTTCCATTGCCAGGTCTCGTCGTTGAAGCCAGTGCTGGCATAGCCCCCAAAGAGGACGGTCGCGCCGCGGGCCGCGTCGTAGGCCACCGCATGGCCATACCGCGGCGAAGGGCCGCTGACGGCCCGCTGGGTCCACTCGACCGCCTGCGCCAGCGCCGGCGCGGGCGCAAGCACGCACAGCCCCAGCACCAAAAGCATGGCAACGAAGATCCGTGCTCTCATGTTGACCCTTTCCGCGATGCCGACCGTGACGATCGGCCGCCGGCCCGGGTTCTGCGGGCGCTGGGCGGTCCGGTCCGAGGCGGAAGGTATGCCGAGTGTACGGCGCCGCCCCAGGGACCGCGACCCGGCCCGGACCGCCACGGGCTCGCGTCGTGCCATCGACCCGTCCGCGGGTCGATGCCTCAGGGACCGGCCGACAACGACAGGTCCCCGTCACCGACATGGAGAGCCTTGGCGTCGCGGAGGGGTGCGCTTCTCCGCCCGGAACCAGCCCGGGAGCTCCAGCCGCTTCTTGCAGAGCACGCTCGCCTCGGGACAACCCGCCTCGACAAGCAGGGTGCGCACCAGCTCAACGAACCCATCCATCTGCTTCCCGCCCGTGACCGCCGAGCGTCCATCACCGCCTTCGCCCTGCTTCGCGGCCTGGCTCGTCCGCGCTGTCCAGAAGTGCCGGACCGCGCCGGCCATCCGCTCGGCCAGCTCAGCCACGGCTGTCGCTCCGGACGGTTACGCTCGAGCCGAGATACAGATCGGTGCTCAGCACGGACATCCGCCGCCGGGCCATCTCGAAATAGTCCGGATCGACCTCGACACCGATGCTGCTGCGGCCCCAGCGTGCGGCGGTAAAGTTGGTCGTCGCCGTGCCCATAAACGGGTCGAGCACGGTGTCGCCCACGAACGAGAACATGCGGATCAGCCGCTCGGTGAGCTCGACAGGGAACGGCGCCGGGTGCTTGAAGGTCGAGGCGCCCGTGATGTCGGACCAGATCTGCTTGAACCAGGTCTGGTAGTCCGCGGCGGAGATGATGCTCAGCAGCCGGTCGAGCCGCGACGGGCTGCGGTAGCCCCCGGGCTTGCGCTGCATGAGGATGAACTCGATGTCGTTCTTGATGACCGCGTTGGGCTCGTAGGGCTTGCCGAGGAAGCCGCCGCCGCCGCCCTCGGCCTCGTAGTTGGCGTTGGCGATCTTGTGCCAGATGATCGGCGCGAGGTTATCAAACCCCATCGCCTTGCAGTGCTCCTGGATCGTCGCGTGAAGTGGGACGACCGTGTGCCGCCCGTTGTTCTTGCGGCGCGACAAGCAGACGTCGCCGACGTTGACCACGAGCCGCCCCCCGGGCACGAGCGCCCGGTAGCAGTTCCGCCACACCGCGTCCAAGCATTCGATGAACTCGTCGTAGTTGACCACGTGCCCGAGCTGATCGTCGTGCTCGTTGTAGCGCTTCAGCGTCCAATAGGGCGGCGACGTGACGACGAGATGGATCGAGCTCTCGGGCAGCGAGGATGCGGCCCTGGAATCGCCGAGGATCAGCTCGTGGGAGGTCGGTCTCTGCTGAACGACGGCCTCGATGCGCTTCATCGCCCGCACATCGCGCGCCAGCGTCGGGATCAGGTTGTCCAGGTTGCCGGTCCCGGCGTACTCCGTCAGCAACGACTGCTCGGTATCCGGGACGAGTGCTCGCTTCGTGATCGCGCTCATCGTGGGGAGTTTAGCCGATTGTTTGGGTATCGTCTAGGCAGGCCCGGCTTGTGGAAAACCGCGTTGGGTGCTACGGTCGCCCGCACTCGGGGCACGGGGCGGGGGCGATCAGGCCGGTGAGGTCGTAGCCGCAGGATGGGCAGTGCCCGGCGCGGGCGCGCCGGCGGGCGAGGGTGTCGAGGCGCCACGCCGCGGCGGTGGCGAGGAGGAGGGGGGCGGCGGGGATCCAGAGGGGGACCCCAACAGTGTGCATGATTCGCCGCGAGAGCCTCAACCGGTAGGAGTAGACCCACCACGTGAAGCCGTGAAAACGCGAGCCACGCGAGTCGATGTACGAGTCGATGTTGAAGCCGCGCATGCGTGGTGGGCTGTCAGTCCTCTCGAAGGACACGCAGCCACGGTTGATTCCGAGCGAACACCCAGGCGCCGAGAGCCACCCCGCGTCCCACCACGCACTCGCGATCCACGCCGCGACCAGCACGAGCGTCGCCGCGGCTCCGCCCCACTTGATGGTCTTCCTGATCCTTGGGTGCGGGCGCATGGAGGAGCGTACGCGGTTGGGCATTGGGCTCGCGGCCCGATTCCCTTGAACCGGGGTTGAGCTTCGCCATCCCGCCGCGGATGGGTGGATCGGGAAAAGGCGCCAGGCACGAGGCATCAGGCACGAGAAGCGAGGCGACAGAACTCGCGGAACGTCGGGGTCAGTCTACCGAACGTCGCCAAAAACGCGCCGAAACCATGGGGTATTCCCCGATTCGGGCGCGCAGGATGGGCCCTCCCGGGAATGTGGGATGGCGGCTATTCTGCGCGGGAAACCCATGGGACATGTGCTGTTCCACACGCCGATGGTCCGGGCGGCGCTCTCGGCTCCGCGCCGGCTGGGGCCGGAGCTGCTGCTGCTGGCGCTGGCGGGGGCGGCGCTGGGGGCCATGGTGGCGACCGGGCGGCAGTTCGCCGAGCCGTATCACGAGGCGGTCTTCATCGATCTCTCGCTGGCGGCGCTCCCGAGATACACGCTGCTCAGCCTCAGCCGCGGCGTGCTGGCGTACCTCCTGTCGCTGGTGTTCACGCTGGCGTACGGGACCATCTCCGCGCACAACCCCCGGGCCGAGCGGGTGATGATCCCGATGCTGGACGTGCTGCAGGCGATCCCGGTGCTGGGGTTTCTGCCGGGGCTGGTGCTGGCGCTGATCGCGGTGTTCCCGGCGCGCGAGCTGGGGCTGGAGCTGGCCTGTGTGATCATGATCTTCACGGGCCAGGTCTGGAACATGACCTTCAGCTTCCACGGGAGCCTCCGGGCCATCCCCGCGCCGATGCGCGAGGTCGCGACCCTGCAGGGGCTCAGCGGCTGGCAGACGTTCCGGCTGCTGGAGCTCCCCGCGGCGACCATCGGGCTGGTGTGGAACTCGATGATGTCGATGGCGGGCGGGTGGTTCTTCCTGACGGTCAACGAGGCGTTCACGCTGGGCAGCCGCGACTACCGGCTGCCGGGCGTCGGGTCGTACATGAGCGAGGCGATTTCGCGCGGCGACGCGACGGCGATGGTGGCGGCGATCGTCGCCATGACCGTCATGATCGTGCTGGTGGACCAGGTTGTGTGGCGCCCTATCGTCGCGTGGAGCCAGCGGTTCAAGGTCGAGGAGGTCGCCGAGCTGGATGCCCCGACCTCGTGGGTGCTGGACACGCTGCGACGTTCGATGGTGCTGGAGCGCTTCCGCGGCGTCCTGGCCCGCTTCCGGCGCACGGCGGCGCCGCGCGTCCGGCCCATCGTCTCCGCCGGGCGTGCCCGTGCCTGGCTTGGGCGCGGCGCGGCGAGCGCTGTGCGCATCGCCAAGCCGGTGGTGCTCGTCGTGCTCGGGGCGGGGGCGCTGTGGGGCTCCTGGTCGCTGGTCCGGCTGCTGGCGGCCCTGCCGCTGCGCGATCCGTCGGGCGGGGGCTCGGACTGGCCGGGTGTGCTGCTGTCGCTCCTGGCGTCGTTCGCGCGGACAACCGCCGCGGTGGCGCTGGGCGCTGCGTGGGCGCTCCCCGCCGGGATCCTCATCGGGCGATCGCCGCGCTGGTCGCGGCGGCTCCAGCCCGTGGTCCAGGTCGTCGCCAGTTTCCCGGCGCCGATGCTCTTCCCGCTGGTCACCCTGCTGCTGCACGCGCTGGGCGTGCCCTTCGGCATCGGCTGCGTGGCGCTGATGCTGCTGGGGGCGCAGTGGTACATCCTGTTCAACGTCATCGCGGGGGCCGCGTCGATCCCGGCCGACCTCAAGGAGGTTTCGCAGGTCTACCGGATAGGGCGCTGGGATCGCTGGCGCCGGCTCTACCTCCCCTGCGTGTTCCCGTCCCTGCTGACGGGCCTGGTGACGGCCGCGGGCGGGGCGTGGAACGCGACGATCGTCTCGGAGTACGTGCAGATCGGCGGGCGCACGTACGCCGCGTACGGACTGGGGTCGCTGATCAGCCGGGCCACGGCCGCGGGCAACTTCCCCTTGCTGACGGCCGGGGTCGCCGTGATGGCCGTGGCGGTGGTGCTGCTGAACCGGGCGCTGTGGAAGCGCCTCTATCGTTTCGCGCAGGAGCGGTTCAGCCTCGACGCCTGACGCCCCCCCCCCCCCCCCCCCCCCCCCCCCCCCCCCCCCCCG
>JBGPJM010000302.1:0-4540 GCA_041485385.1 Phycisphaerae bacterium
CGAGAACATGACCCACCTCGTGGGGCGGATCCTCGTGCCCACCGAGAAGACCAAGACGATCAAGGGCGGGCGGCAGCGCGTCGTCGAGACGAAGCTCTACCCCGGGTACGTCTTCGTCGAGATGCGGCTGGAGCCCGATGGCCGGATCCCGCAGGACGTGTTCTTCCTGATCAAGGAGACCACGGGCGTCGGCGATTTCGTCGGCACCGCCGGGCGGCCCACGGCCATGAAGGAGCACGAGATCGAGAAGATGCTCGTGGACAGCCGCAAGCCCGACGATGAGCCGACGGTCAAGCTGGTCTTCGAGAAGGGCGAGAGCGTCACGATCAAGGAAGGCCCGTTCCAGGGCTACGAGGGGACGGTGGACGAGCTGTTGCCCGAGAAGGGCCTGGTCCGCGTGCTGGTGACGATCTTCGGACGCCAGGCGCCCATCGAGCTGGAGGAGTGGCAGCTCGCAAAGACCGACGAGATGTAAGGACCGCGGGGAGGGACCAACAAGACTTCGGCTGACGGAGCCCGGGGACCGGTCTCTGGGTTTCTTTATGCGCGTCACGCGGCAGCGAGGGGCGGCGGATACATCCGAGACGCCGCGGCGGCCCCGGACCCCCTCCCGGACCCGGTGCATTCTGGCGGCGGGCCTCCACTACAGTTGCGACGGGAGAGTGACGCACAATGTCCAGCAACGACAGCAACTGGGGCCACCCCGAACAGCCCGAGGGGCAACCCGATGAGGGCCTGGCCGCGTGGGGCGACTCGAAGACGCGCAAGCGCCAGGAGAAGGCGGAGAAGGCCCGGAACGCCGCGGCCCAGGCCAGCGCGTCCCCACCTCCTGAAACAGGGTCGGAGTGGGCCCTGGCCCCCAAATCGCCACGGGTCCGGACGCGGCGGCGCTGGGTGCGGGTGACGATGTGGGCGGGGGGCATCGGGCTTCTCGTGCTGGGCGTGCTGGCGGCGCTGGCCCCGACGATCGCCGGCGGCCTGGCCCCGGGTATCGTCGAAGGGGCGGTGAAGGACCAGATCGCCGGGAGCATCAAGGTCGGCGCTGTGAGAATCGGCTGGGGCGGGCCGGCGAAGATCGGCCCGATCGAGCTGCGGGATGATCGTGACCGGGTCGTCGGCGTCGTCGAGGCCTCCATCCCCGTGGGGGTCTGGCGCGTTCTCAGCGAGGGATGGTGGTCGAAGAAAAACTTCGATCTCGGCGTGATCGACATCACCGGCTCGCTCGACGTGGTCCGCGGCACCGACGACAAGACCAACCTCGACCGCGCCCTGGCCCCCGGCCCCAAGGCGAGCAAGCCCAAGCCCGCCAGCTCGGGAGGCGGGGTCGACACGGTCAAGGCCACGCTGCGCCTGAAGGACGTCGATGTCTCGTACACCGACAAGACGGCGCCGGCGGGAACGCCGATGGGCGCAGGGATCGGCCTGTCGAAGTTCGGCGGCGATATCTCGGTGAGCTACGACGCGGCGGGGAACGGCGCGGGGACCGGGGGCGCGGCCATCAAGGGCGACCTTGCGGGCAACCTCAGGACCGGCAAGGGCGCCGGCTCCGCGGGGGACAAGCTCCACATCGTGATCGATGCCGACGTGAAGCAGGACTCCCGCGGCGGCCTGGACGCCGTGAAGGCCTCCATCGACCTGACGGGCGCGCCGATCGACCTGGTGGACGGCCTGGTCGGCTTCAAGGGCGAGCTTGTGAAATCGGTCGGGCCGCGGGCCGGTCTGAGGATCCTGGCCGATGGGAACCTCGACCGCGGGAAGGCCAGCTTCAAGCTCACCGCCGACGGGGCCGACATCGACCTGGCGACGCTGTACAAGGACGGCGTGCTCACCAGCGAAAAGCCCGGCCGGCTGTGGATCCGCTCGACGAACTTCCTGGCGACGATGCCGTCGCTCCAGCCGCGGCTGGCGCGTCTCAAGGACACCGTGCGCCTGGACGCCGGCCCGAGCGTGGAGGTCACGATCGACTCGCTGAAGCTGCCGCTGCCTCGCGAGATGCTGGGGCAGGCGCCGGCGACGAAGCCGGGATCGACCAGGGGCGGCGCGCCCGGCGCGGCGCCGGCGGGAGGGGGGAAGTTCGACCTGATGCAGATTGACCTTCGCAAGGCGAGTCTTCAGCTGACCGCGCGCGTGGGGGAGATCAAGGGCGTCCAGACGTTCGACTCGATCGCGTCGGCGGGGACGGCGGGGGCCGGGGGGGCGCCCGGCCAGAAGCCGGCGATGAAGCCGTTCCATGTGGAGCCCCTGGAACTGAAACTCGCGGCGGCGGACCTGACGCTGCCCCTGCGCGCCACGGCGGGAACAAAAGCGACGATCGACGGCCGGCCCGCGGGCGAGCTGGCAGTTGACGTGTCGGCGAGCGGCGTGCTTGACGATCAGGGCCGGCTGTCGCCCGGCACGATCAAGCGGATCGAGGGGCAGGCCCGCCTGAGCAACGTCTCCTCGTCGCTCGCCCAGCCGATCGCCGACGCGCTGAACCTGCATGTCGACATGAGCCAGGACGTGGGCCCGACGGTGGACCTGCGCCTGACGGCCGCGACGGCGGGATCGCCGGTCGGCGGCCCTCCCTCCCCCGCCCCCCCCTCCGCCCCCTCCGCTTCCCTCTCTGCGCAGACCCTTCCACCGACGGACCTGACCCTGGAACTGACCTCGACGAACATCCACGCCTCGGGCGCGATGCGCCTGGAGAACAGCGTGCTGACCAGCACGGGCGACGGCGTGATGCTGAAGGTCGGGTCAGCCGCACCGCTGGCGGGGCGGATGATCGGCGCGGGGGGAGGCGGCGTGCTCGTCGGCGGCAAGGGCGCGATCACGGTGACGGCGAAGAACATCAGCATGCCGCTGCCGGCGGCGACGACGCCCGGCGCGCCCGCCGAGAACGCGCTGGCGAAGATGCAGGCGGATGTCTCGCTCGTGATCGACGACCTGACGGTGACCCTTGCCCCCCCACGCACACCATCAACGCCGGCCTCGACCACGGCGCCCTCAACGCCCCCACCCCCCCAACCTCCCCCGCCCCCTTCCGGGCCGATTACGCTCACCCGCCTCGCAGCGAACGCCACGCTGAAGCCCGGCGCGGCCCCGTCGCTCTCGATGCAGTCGTCGCTCTCGCACGGTGGGTCGCCGTTCACGCTGACCGCCAGCGCCGGCGCGCCGGGGCTCGTCGCACCCAACCCCCCCCCATCCCCCCCACCCCCCGCGGCCACGCCGGCGCAAGGTCCGATCGACCAGCTCCTGCAGATGGGGCCGACGGCGCGGGTGGAGCTGCGCAACCTCCCCCGATCGCTGGCCGCTGCCTTGGCGCCGGCACTCGAGGAGGCCTTGGCGGCGGGCGACGCGCACGACGCCGCGGCGGAGGCGAAGCGGCTCGTCTCCTCCCTGATCGGGCGGAACGCCGACATCACGCTGTCGCTCGAGCCCGGGCAGGCCGGCGCTACCGAGAAGATCGCGATCGAAATCAAGGGTGGCGGAGTCGGCGCGAACGTCGCGGCGGTTTTGCGGGCCAAAGAACTGTCGGTAGAGAGCATGACCGCGGAGACGACCCTGCGGCCGGGCGACGTCAACCCCCTCCTGGCGGCGGTGACCCCGAAGTCGGAGTCCGCCCCCGCAACGCCCGCGGGCGCCCCCCCCACTCCCGCTCGCCCCGCTCCCGCACCCAAGCCGGTCGAACTGATCACCCTCGCTGAGCCGGTGACGCTGCGCGTGACGGTCGATCCTGTGATCGTGCCGCTGAACACGTCCGGAGGAACGGTCGAGCCGAACCTGAAGTCGATTGGCGAGGCCGTGGCCCACCTGAGCACCGACCAGGCACTCATGCTCTCGGGCGTCCCCGTGGGCGACAAGCACGAGGCGGTCGGCATCAAGGATCTGGTCGTAACGGCGCACGTAACGCCGGGGTCGATGACGAGCGCCGGCGCCGAGACTCGCGCTGCCCCGGCGCGGGCGGAGCTAGGGGCGCAAATCGTCCGTGCCCGGACGGGGAACTGGTCGCAGCGGGGGGCGGGCGCCGAGGCGATCGAGGCCGTCACGACGCTCCGCGTGGACGGCACGTACGACATTAATACCCAGAACGGCGACGCCACCGTTCGCCTCAACGACATCTCCAGCGCAGCCCTGGAGACGCTGCTCAACCAGCCCGGGCAGGTCACCGGCGCGCTGGGCGATCGGGCGCAGATCACGATCGTGGCGCATCAGCAGGCACAGGGAGCGGCGCCGGGTGGGACCGCGGCGACGGGGTCGGTCACATCGGCGGACGTAAAGATCGACTCGCAGCGCCTCAAGGCCGAGTCGATCAAGCTGGTGCGGGAGGCCGACCGTGTGCGGATCGAGCCCTCGCGCCTGACGTGGACGCCGAGCCTGGCGTGGGCAAACTCCATGCTCGCCGGCGGCCCCGGGACGCCGGCGGCACCCGGCCAGGCCCAGCCGGCGGCGGGGGAAGGGGGGGCGGCGGGAGGGGGCGCCGCGGGAGGGGGGGCCGGCCCCCAAAACCGACAGGGACCCATAAACCATGAACAAAAGAGGTTACTACGCCCCTAACCCGTTA
>JBGPJM010000303.1:0-4533 GCA_041485385.1 Phycisphaerae bacterium
ATCGCCCACGGCTCCTGGGTCGTCCCCCCCGCCGGCCTACCCGCCCCCGCACAATCCTGAGAAAGAGAACCTCAACCCCCGGTGCCACCATGTCGGCAACAACATCGAAATCGCCCTTGACAGCACAGAGAACATCTCGTCGGGTGCGTCTGCAATCGCTCGGCCGTCGAGGGCGGGCTTGCGTGTCCCGCCGCTCGGGGGGCTCGCTTCGCTCGGCGCGTGACACGCCCGGCTGCGGACGGCTCTCTCCGTCCTGGCTCGTCAGGTGCGTCTGCAATCGCTCGGCCGTCGAGCGCGGGCCTACGTCTCCTGCCGCTCGAACATCCCGCGTCCCTTAGAACGTCTTCAGGGATGTCTCAGGATGCCTAACAGTGCCAGCAAGACTCGCGGCTCCCGCCCTCTACCCTTCCCCATGCCCAGAGCAGGCCGCCCAAGGAAGAAGAGACCCAACCGGCACGCCTCCGCCTCCGGTCGTGCCGGTAAGGCGCGAGCGCCGGCGAACATCGCTGGGTCGCGGCGGCCAACCGGGGCGGCGGCGCGGATGGGTGGGGGAGGGGGGGTGGCGGGGGTGCGTCTGCAGCGCCTCATGGCCGATGCGGGCGTCGCCTCGCGCCGGGCCTGCGAGGAGCTGATCGAATCCGGGCACGTCACCGTGAACGGCCTCACCGTCACCAAGCTGCCGGTCTTCGTGGACCCGGCCGCGGATGATGTCGAGGTCGATGGGCGGCGACTCCCCCGTGAGGCGGCGCGGCGCCTGTACATCATGCTGCACAAGCCGCCGCGGACGCTCACCTCCACGGCCGATGAGGACGCCACCGACCGGGGCGGGCGCACCACCGTGCTGGATCTTGTGGACCATCCTGCCAAGGCGCGGCTGTTCCCCGTGGGGAGGCTCGACTACCAGACCACCGGCCTGGTCCTGCTCACCAACGACGGCGACCTGGCCAACCGGCTCACGCACGCCCGTCACGGCGTGCCCAAGACGTACGAGGCGCTCGTCAGGCGGGCGCTCACGGCGAGCGACCTGCTGGAGCTCGAGCGGGCCCTTGCGGCGGCGACCGCCCGGCCGGGCCCGCCGCGGAAGCTGTCGGCGGCCCGCCGCGCCGAGGCGCTGGCGGCCGGCGAGGATCAGCACCGGCCGGTGCGGCTGGAGCTGGTCGCGCTCAAGGACGGCGAGCACAGCGACAACACCCGCATCCTGATCACGCTCACCGAGGGGGCCGGACCCGGGCGCCAGGTGCGCGACGTGCTGGCGCGCCTGGGGTGCCCCGTGAAGAGGCTGCGCCGCATCGCGATCGGGCCGCTGCTGCTGAAGGGCGTGGCGATGGGGCAGTGGCGCGAGCTGGAGCGCGGCGAGGTGGTCGCGCTGAAGCGCGCCGCCGGGCTGGGCCCGGCCGTACGGCGCGGCACGCCGCGCACCCGGGCGCCCGTGCAGGAGGGCGACTCGTGAGCTGGGGCAACCGGAGTCGCGGCGCGATCAGGGCGACGGGGCGGACGGTCGCGGCTCTCCGCAACGTCGCCGCGGAGAGCCAGAAGTCGCGACTGCCGCAGATGGCCGCGGCGCTCTCCTACCGCACGATTTTCGGCCTGCTGCCGGTGATCGTCGTCGCGCTGCTGGGCCTGCGGGCACTGGCGACGGACAAGGACATCGACCAGCTCGTGGACCGCGCCCTGGATTACGCCGGCCTGAGCAACATCATCCTCAGCGAGCAGGAGGCGGGAGCCACGGGGGAGACCGTGCCCGACGAGGACCGACCGCGGACGCCGGACGAGCTCGCGCCGGCGGTCGACACCGGTCGGGCAGGGGAGGGGGGGGCGCCGGCGGTGTCGGTTCCGAAGAATGCGCCGGGTGGAGGGGGGGCGCGAACTGAAACCGGAGACGCGAGCACCGCCGGACACTCCGGACAGCGCGCATCCAGTCCAGGCGGTGGCAGCCCGGGTTCCTCGCTGTCCTCGGCGATCAAGGCGCTGGTCAAACGAGCAGGGGCGATCGATTTCCGCGCCCTGAGCATCATCGGCGTCATGGTCCTGATCTACGCCGCGATCTCGATGCTGGTGGAGATCGAGCGGGCGTTCAACCAGATCTACAGGGTGCCGGCGGGGAAGTCCTGGGTGCGGCGGGTGACGCAGTACTGGACGCTCCTGACGCTGGGGACGCTCTTTCTCTTCGGCACGTTCTACTTCGGCGTGCGGTTCCAGCGGCTTGTGGTCAGCATGGCCCAGGCGGAGGGGCTGGTGACCGCCGACGCCCTGTGGGTGGCGGCGGCGGGGTACTTCGTGACGGTCGCGATCAGCACGACGCTGTTCCTGCTCATGTACATGCTGGTGCCCAACACGAAGGTGAAGCTCCTGCCGGCGCTGGCGGGGGCCCTGGTGGCGGCCATCCTGTGGGAGGCCGGCAAGTGGGGCTTCACGCAGTATCTGGGGCAGACGACGGGGTACGCGAAGCTGTACGGGTCGATCGCGCTCATCCCGCTGTTCCTGCTCTGGATCTACGTGACGTGGGCGATTGTTCTTCTGGGGCTGCACGTGAGCTATTTCCTGCAGCACACGCGGAGGCACACGCAGCCGCAGCGGCTGGATCTGGAGCCGGCGATCGTGGACCCGGCGGCGGGGCTGCTGGTGATGGAGGTCATCGCGCGCGGCTTCCAGACGGGCAAGCCGGCACGGTTGTCGGCGCTGGCGGAGGCGTCGCGCCTCTCGCCCGGGATCGTCGAGCGGATCCTGGGGAGGCTGGCCGAGCGCGGGCTCGTGCACAAGATCGGGGACGGGCCCGAGCAGGCGGGGTACACGCTGGCCCGCCCGCCGGAGAGCATCGCGGCCGCCGACGTGCTGGCGGTGGGGCACGAGCTGGCCTGGACCGGCGGGGATGAGCGGGGGGGCGGACAACTGGGGGGCGGTGAGGGCGTCGTGATGCGCCTGCGGAATGCGCAGCTCGCCGCGGCGGGACAGACGACGCTCTTGACGCTGATGGGCGCGACGAAGCCGCCGGACGGGGCGACGCCGGCGGTGGTTGCTGCCGAACCTGCGGTTGGTGCCGGCGCGCCTGGAACGGAGGAGAAACCGGGCGCACCGGCAACACCCGGTGCGCCGGGTGCGGATCGCTATTCCAACGGGCTTGGGACGGATAGGCTTGAAGGTACGAAGGAAGGAGCGCGGTAAGGTGGCTAGACGGGTAAACAAACTCTGCGAGGGCTTGGCGCTGGCCTGCCTGTGCGCTGTCGCGCTGGGGGCGGCGGGGGCGGTGGGGGGGTGCTACCAGCGGACGATCCGCGCGACCGGCCTGGGCGCCGACCGCTACGACGTCAGCGAGCCGTACCAGGAAAACAGCCGCGTCGACAACTGGCTCTTCGGCGAGCAGCGTGACCCGCGCGAGCGGACGGGGACGAGGCTGAAGTAGGCGGCCCACGCACCACGGAGCGAGCCGATGGGGATCGAAGCGGCACTGCCGGTGGACGGGTTCATGACGACGCAGCTGCGTCGCGTGATCAACTGGGCCCGGCGTTCGAGCCTGTGGCCGATGCCCTTCGCCACGGCCTGCTGCGGGATCGAGCTGATGGCCACCGCGTGCTCGCGCTACGACATCGCCCGATTCGGCGCCGAGGCCATGCGATTCTCGCCGCGGCAGGCGGACCTGCTGATCGTGGCCGGGCGCGTCGCCATCAAGACGATGCCGGTCCTCCAGCGGATCTACCAGCAGATGACGGAGCCGAAGTGGGTGATCTCGATGGGCGCCTGCGCGAGCACGGGCGGCGTCTTCGATACCTACGCGGTGGTGCAGGGGGTCGATCAGTTCATTCCGGTCGATGTGTACGTGCCCGGCTGCCCGCCGCGCCCCGAGCAGTTGCTCGAAGGCGTGATGGCGATCCAGCGGCACATTGATCAGGAGGGGATGCCGCCGATGACCGGGGGGAAGCGCGTGCCGCTGGGGTTGGCGATCGCGCCGAGCCACGAGGTGCGGCCGCAGCCTGTCGGGCTGACGATTGGACTGAACTGACGGGAGGGGGGCTCCAAACGTCGCAGTTCCAGCACCCCCCGTATTGGGGGTACACATGCCCGTTGGCGGGAATCCGGGCCAAAAACCGCGGGTTTCCCTCAAGTCGGTCTTCAGCGGTGACTGCGTCCGGCCGAAGGGACTTCGGGTCACATGTGAAGCCAAGCACGCCGGAATCCCAGGCTCGTCTGCTCGTCACGCTCGCCAAAGCGGAGGCGACGCAGGCGATGCTGCACGTGGTCGATGAGTCGCTCAAGCGTTCGGCGGAAGCTCGGCGCGAGCACCAGAAGGCCGAGACGGCCCGGCGCGAGAAGGAAGATCGCGATCGTCGCGCCGAAGAGGCCGACAAGCGCGAGCGCCGGAACGTCGAGGAGATGCGGCAGCGCCTCGACCGCATCGCCAAGGAGATCGCCGAGCGCGAGGCCGCGCGGACCGCGGCGAGCCAGTCGCTGCTGACACGACCAGCGCAGAGCGACGTGCCGCTGGATGTGGTGGCATGAGGGGGGTGGGGGGACCTATTCCTTGACGCCGAGCTTTTC
>JBGPJM010000304.1:0-4504 GCA_041485385.1 Phycisphaerae bacterium
AGGCGCGGGCTGAGCAGGAACAGCCCCAGCACGAACAGCGCATGGTCCACGCCCTTGGGCATGATGTGCGTGAACCCGAGGACGACGTACCGCCAGAAGATGCTCAGCGTGCCGACCGGCGTGCCGGCCTGGGAGTGAGATGCGGCTGCGGCCGATCCTGTCCCCAGCCGCACCTCGAACGCCGGCATGATCTCCCCCGGGCGCAGCGGCAGCGTGATCGGCTCCGTCCCAGGCCGATCGACCGTGACCACGACATCCGCGAGGACCTCGGGGAAGCGAACCGAGACATTCCGCGTTCCCATGGGCAGCGTCGCGCGGGCGACGATGTCCATCTTCAGCGGCAGCCGGCGCTCGGGGTGCTCGCGTTGCCAGGCGCGCACTGCGGCGGTGGTGGGGAACTCGACGATCTCGATGTTCACCTGGCGGTCGTTGGCAAGGAGCCGGAAGAGGTTGAGGAAGCGCTCCCGGGCCTCCGCGAGCGTCTGCGTCAACGCCTCGTCGGTCCCGTCGAGGAGCTCGTACATCGGCGCATCGGCGATGCTCATCGGCGTGTCGTCGAGGGCGAAGGCCAGCGCATCATGCCGGAGCATGACCGTGACGCGGCCGTCCGGGTCGATCTTCACCACCGCGGTCGCCGAGACGCCCGGGTGGCCGAGCGCGCCGGGCGCGAGCACCAGCGCGGCCAACGCGAACATCCACAGGCGCCACCGCAATCGGGCCTCCGTGTCCGGCGGGTCAGGGGAGCGTGGCCGCGGCCTTGAGCGACCCGATCGCGTCCTCGCTGAGCGCGCCGCTCCAGATGGTGAACTCGCGGATCTCCCCTTCGAACTGCCGCTTCTGCTCCCAGGGGTCCTTGGGCGCGATGTTGATCACGGCCTCGTCGCCGGCGAGCTCCACCGTGCCCTCGCCGATCTTCTGCCCGTCCTTGTACACGCGCAGGACCTTCCCGTCGTAGGTTGCCGTGAGCATCTGCCAGCGACCCAGCTCCAGGGGGGTCCGCGTGCCGACGTCGCGGTTGTGGCTCCAGAAGTGCACGCCGTTGGCGAACTTGCACAGGTAGCGGGCCGCGCCCTCGGAGGCCTGCTCGCACGTGCCGAACCCCGCGATCACCGTCCGGTTCGCCGGCTGCTTGTCGGTGCGCACGAACATGTTCATGGTCCAGGCATCGCCCGCCTTCACGGGCAGCCCGGCGACATCCTTGATCGGCGTGCCCCGCTGCTCGGGCTTGACCTCGCTCAGCGTGTACACCGGCCCCTGCACGATGAGCTCGCCGGCGAAGGCCTTGCCGACGTTCTTGGCCGGCGAGGCGTCCTTCACGTCCGAGACCTTGAGCTGGTACGGGCGCCTGGTCTCCGGCGGCTTCTCGAGCAGCACCGCCGCGCTGCGACGGTCTTTGCTCAGCTCCACCTTCGTAACCGCGATCGAGGGCTCGATGGTGAAGTGCGAGGCATCAACCGACGCGGGGTCCACCGGTTCGGAGAAGTGCACGCGCAGCGACTTGGACTGGAACATCGAGTCGACGGCCGTCACGCTCGGTCCGGTCTTGTCGTTGACCTCGATCTTCGCCGTCGCCACCGGGCCCAGATGTCCGTCGGCCTTCACCACCGCGGTCTTGATCGTCGCGGTGGAGGCGAGGGTGATCGGCGCCTCGTAGACGGGTGATGTTGCGGTGGGCTCGGAGCCATCGATCGTGTAGCGGATGGAGCCGGCGCGCCAGTAGAGGTTCGGCTCGATCCGGACGTCGGTGGCGTCGGTGAACGTGCCGCTGTCGGGGACGACCCGCGGGGCGTCCTGGACGTGGTCGTCGAGCGTATCGAAGAGCGGGCGGGCCGCGACGGCCCGCGGGCCGGACTTGGCGACCGTCGCCGCGAAGACCTTCACCCGCGCCTCGTCGGGAAGGCGGAGGGTCTTCGCCCCCGCCGGCAGATCGATTGCGTACTTGAAGATGTAGCAGTACTCGTAGAACGTATCGCCCTTGGGCGTGTGGTAGTGCGAGCTGTACCAGGCCACGGGGTCGGGTTTTATGTACCCGGGGTCCAGGCCGACGATGTCCTGGGACCACCTATATGACGGGCTGGAGGTATCCCCCGGCCAGACGCGGTGGTCCCACTGGCCGACGTAGCCGGTCCAGTCCTGGACCTTCAGCGGCACGGTCTGACCGTCTATTTGCACGCTGGTCGTCACATCGCCGGTCGCCGCGGCCAGGAGGTACAGTCGGTCGAATCCAGTCTTGTCGATCGTGTTCAGCCGAGTCTCCGGCTGCGGGATCGCGATCTCCTGCCCCCGGCAGGTGACCGCGTTCTTCTCCCCATCGGCCGTGGAGCCCAGCGTGAACGCCACGCCCTCGGCGTCGATCGTCGCGGGGAACTGCTCGGCCGGGAAGGATCTTCCCTGGTCATCCATCGCCCCATCGCTGCGGGCGGCGTTGGTACTTACCACGTCGGTATCCATCGGTAGGTTAAGGGACATGCGCCGCACCTCAGGCCGTCCGATCGGATCGAAGACGGGTCCGGCTCGACGGCCCAGTTTCAGCGCGAACGCCCGCAACTCATACCCATGGACGTCAGCCACGAGTTCGCCGCCTATCACGGAAGCCTTGCCGACCTCTCGCTCCTGCCCGTCCACCTCGCGCGCCGAGAGGACCGGGCGCGCCAGCGCCACACGCACTCCCTTGGCGTCCGTGCCGGTGTGCTCGCGCAGGCGGACGATCACCTCCTCGCCCTCCTCGGCCTCCTTCGCGGCGGAGATGCTCACGGCCGGGTCGCTCACGCTCATGAGCGTGAAGGTTTTTCCCAGCCCCCTCACCCCTTCGTGCGCCGGGGTGACGAAGGGGATGAGCGGCTGGTTGAGGCGGTCGGCCTGGGCGAAGCTCCTGGCCTGGCGCCAGTCGCCGCCGTGGCCGTAGAGCGCGTAGAGGACGTGGTGGCGGCCGAGGTCCTGGCTGCCCTGGTCGGGGTAGCCGCCGCGGGTCCCGGGGGTGTGCAGGAGGGTGAGGCGGACGGTGTGGTCGTCGGGCTTGTCGGCGGCGTACTTGCTGTCGCACATCACGGTCACACCGGAGTCCCCCTTCGTGTCCGTGAGGTCGAACCACTTGTGGAAGGCGTACTCGAACTGCTTCTCGTGGCCGTTGCCGCGTTCGATGGTGCCGACCTGCACGTCGTAGGTCGCCTTGGGGTTGCTGACGGTGAGCGGGAAGGCCGCGCGCAGGCTGCGCTCGCGCGTGCGCCAGTCGATCTGCGTATCGAACTCGATCCTGGCGGCCGCGCCGCCGGAGGCCAGGCGGATCCGCTGCACGAACGTGGACCCTTCGGCCTGGCGCGTCACCTCGAGGGCCACGCGGGCCGGACCCTGCTCGACGATCTTGATGATCGCCGGCCCGCCGACGTAGGCCTTGGCGGGGAGCTGGCGGTCGGCCCAATCCTGGTTCCAGGCGGGCCAGTTGCGCGGGTTCTCGTAGTGCAGCCCGAGGCGAGCGGGGGCCGAGAGCAGCTCCCGCCTGGTGGTCTTGTCGAAGATCGAGGCGACATCGCCGTCGTCGTTGAGCTTGATGAGGTAGGCATCGTTCTCAAGCTGGTGATCCGAGACCTTCAGGTGCGTGGCCGCCGGCTGCTGGGTCTGGGTCAGCTCCACATCAAAGCTCGCGAAGCCCACCGAGGGGACCCTGGCCAGGAACGCGACCCGCGCCGTCGCGCCGGTGGAGAACGGCTCGCCGATGAACTGGGCCGGCACCGGCGACCCGTCGGGCCCGGTGACCTTCACCCAGATGGGCCCGCCCCGCCGCGCGCCCTGCAGCGGCACATCGGCCTCGACGATGTCCTCGCGCTCGGCCGAGACGGGGTTGTAGACGACGACGGTCGTTCCGTGGCCGCGCGTATCCATCGCCGCGATCACCGCGCCGGCGGCGTCCTCCAGCACGGTGCCGAGCTCGTTGCCGGCGAGCACTTCGTCGTTCCAGGAGTAGTCGTACGCCTTGGGCACGCTGGTCCCGGGGAGGATGTCGTGCATCTGCGAGCCGAGCACGAGGTACCAGGCGTCCTCGAGTTTCTGTGCGGGGTAGGGCCGACCGCCCAGCCAGGCGGCGCCGAGGGAGGCACGCTCGGCCGCGTCGGCCAGCAGCTCGTTCTTGCGGTTCCAGCGCTTCATGTACGCCTCGGAGGAGATCGAGCCGGCGGAGTGCTCGGTGAGCTCGAGCTCGCCCTTGTAGCGCGGGAGCTTGGCGCGCATCTCGGGGGTGATCGCCTTGACCATCGCGTCGGCCGGGCCGGAGATGACCTTGATCGTGCCCCCGGCCGCGGCGTCGGTGCGGGCGCTCTCCTCGACCATCTCGACCGACTTCTCGCCGGGCGCGCCCCCCTGGTCGCCGGTGCCGAAGTAGTGGTAATCGACGTACACGCCCGACTGCTTCCCGTTTGCGTCGATGCGCTGCTGCCAGCCGTTGCTTTTGGCCAGGTTCTCGCGGACCTCGCCGGTGTAGGAGCCCGGGTCGAGCGCGGCCACGACGCTG
>JBGPJM010000305.1:0-4491 GCA_041485385.1 Phycisphaerae bacterium
CGCAGAGCGGCTCGCCCTCGATGATGTCGCCGGGTTGAGTCGGCCCGACGCAGCAGGGCGTGATGGTGAGCGTGGCGCGGTACCGCGAGCCGCAGGGGATGCCGGTGAAGACGTCGGTGCCCACCCAGGCGGAGTAGGTGCCCGCGGCGAGATTGGGGATCGTCACCGTCGCGGGTGTGCACGCATCGGCGGCGATGGTGGACAGCGACGACGCCGGGCACGTGCCCTGCAGGATGAACACGCGGGTGCGCGCCTCGCCGACGGCCGACCACGTCACCGTCGCGGCCTGCGGGAGCGTGAAGTGGTACCAGTCGGTGTCGCGGAAGTTGGCGCCACCAGGGCTGAGGAACGTGCCGTAGGTCCCGCAGACCGACTGGCCGCAGTCGATCGTGCCGAAGACGTTGGGCGTCGAGTTGCACCCGCCGTTGAAGCTGTCGACGGACCCGTCGGCGCAGAGCGGCTCGCCCTCGATGAGATCGCCGGACACGCATTCAAAGGGACACCCCCGCGGGCCCGGCGCACCCGGCACCGAGTCCTGCGAGGCGCCGGTGCCGGGCACGCCATCCCAATCGCCGGGCAGAGCGACGAAGCGCCGATCGGGGGGCGCACCATCTCTGTGGAGTGCGCCGGTATCGAATGAATCGCACGCCGATGTGCCCCCGGGGGGCAGAGCGGTCGCGCCGGGCGTGGGGCCGGGGAGCGCCGGCTTCGGGGCGGCCGTGGGCTGCCGCGCGGCGCCGGCGGTGACGCTCCGCGTCGGCGCCGAGGCACTGGTGGGCTGGCCCTCATGTTGAAGAACCGCGCCTGCGGCAAGGACGGAAGCGATCGCGGATACGAACAGACTGGCGTTCATCGGGCCCTCCTTGTGATTGGCAACGTAGCAAAAGGCGCGAAGAGGTCTCCTTCTCCGGGGCTGTGCCCGCGCCTCCCCGCCCCCCACCCGGCGCGCGTGTTCAGCCCTCCATGTCATCATCAGAGCATGGAGGAATGCGCGCAGCTACGAGGAAAATTGCTTGAACGCAGGGTCCGTGCGTGAGCCGTACAAATCCATATTGGTCATCTTGCGGACGAGCGCCGGCGCCTCTTTGTTGCCGCGAAGAACCGTGCATTCAGGGTGTGGATGTGGTGTGTACCACTGCGGGGGCCCGCCGCGATGCACCCCCGGGGGGGATGCCCGACGAACCGATAATGCGCCGCGCCGATGCTCACCGCCGTCCAACCAGCAGCGTTCCCTGTCCGACCAAGTCGAGATACGACGGGTGAGTACGAGATTGGGTCCCTTGACGCGTGTCTGGAGTGAGGGGCCGGGGACTCAATCTGTGGGTCTCAGGCCTTGGCGACGGGGGGCTCACTACCTGCCCCGCGTGCTCAGCAGCTCGCGCGTCGCCTGCCACGCGGCCCGGCACTTCTCCTTCACCCCGCCGATGTTTGCCGCGATTGTCGGGTCCACCGACCCCTCCGCCTTGATCGCCGCGTCGATGCCGGCGGGGTCCTGCGCATCCACTCGCGCCAGGGCCGCCAGGAGCTTGGCTGCATGGGCGGGCTTGAAGGCGCCGGCTGGGCTCTGCTCGGCGAAGACCCTGACCGCGTCGCACGCCGCGATGCCGATCGCCGCGCCGGCCAGCGACGTCATCACCAGCTTCTGCTGCCGGGCGTGATCGACCAGCCCGAGCATCGCCGCCAGGCGATCGACGCACCCGTCCATGTCGCCGGCCTGCCAGAACCTCGCGGCGTCGGCCCGGAGCACGCGGTAGGCGATGCGGAGCTTTCCGCCGATCCGCATGAACTCCGAGTCCAGGTCGACGGGCCGCAGCTTGAAGTCGCAGCTCTTCTCAGCCGCGATCAGGACGAGCTCGGCGATCTCCTTCTCGTGCGCCTTGAGCGACTGGCTGAGGTCGTTCCATGTGCCCGCGCCGCCGGCGCGGGCCTCGGGCGACGGGTCCATCCGCGGCACGGCGGAGTCCTGCAGCAGGAACCCCGCCTTGGTCGTCCAGTCCGCGGGCCACGACGCCCAGAGGGCGCGGTAGCGGTCGGGCGTGCTGACCTGCGCGGGGCGCGCGCCGGCGGGCGGCGAGATCGTGGGTGATGCCCCGGATGGCGGCGCGGCGGAGGGAGGGGGCTTGTTCTTCGAGCGGTCGCACGCCGTCAGAAGGACGAGAAGGCCCAGCGCGACCGCTGCCGTGATCGGAGTGACGATTGAGGTCGGGGGTCGGTGGGTGCCGGGCATGGTGGACCTCCGTGCGGCTGCCGCTTCTCGGCGGGCTCCGTTCCTACCTCACCAGCCCCACCAGCCTCCCCAGCGCCTTGATCCGGTCCCACGCCCCATCCGGCGGGTTCGTCGCGGTGTGGTACAGCACCAGCAGCGTGGCGTCGTCGTCGCTGTCCTTCCCCCCGCGCCAGCGCGACACCGCATCCAGGATCGCCGGCCCGACCTTGGACGGCTCCGAGACATCCGTCCGGCGAGCGATCTCCAGCAGGCCCTGCTCCCCCAGTTGCCGCCCATCCGGCGCGGCGGCCTCGATGAACGCATCCGTGTACGAGATCGCGATGTCCCCCGCCTCCAGGTGCGTCGCGAACTGCGGGTAGTTGATCTGGTCGATCACTCCCAACGGAAGGTTGGAGATGCCCGTCTGCTTGGCGCTGGCCGCGGCCAGCACGCTGGGGGAGTTCTGGTCGAAGAGCTCCCACCCCCCCGCACCGCCAGCCTGCCCCGCCCGCTCCCCGGCCCCCTGCCCGGTGCGTGCAGGCGCGTGATAGAGCAGCGGCCGCGGATGCCCGGCGTTGCACACGATGAAGTGGTCAGTCGGCGCGAAGTACGTCGTGATCACCGCCGTGGCGAACCGCCCGTCGGATTCACCGCTCTGGGCCAGCCGGTTGAACTCCTTGTTCAGAGCGCGGGCGAAGTTGGTGGGGTTGGGCATGTTCATGTGCTTGCGCATCAGGCCCTGGAGGCGCACGGCGATGTCCCCCGCCTCTTCCCCATGCCCGGACAGGTCGGCCAGCGTGAAGCGGACGATCTGCCCCATGGCGCAGGTGGAGACGACGCACAGGTCCCCGCCGCGAGGCTGGCCCCCGTGCGGCGAGGCGTACAGCCACGCCTCGAAACCGGCCACCGACACATGCTCGCGGGCCGACGCGTTCCCGCCCCAGATCTCCATGGCGCCGAGGCGGTGGACATCGACAGGCGGGGGTTCGACGGTTTGGATGGCCATTGGGAGCTCTTTTCGGAGGGCGACGCGGGTCCGGAGGACGAATGCGCCGAGGGCATGATACCGCGCGGGCGCATCTCTTCGGCCGACAATCGTCAGTCGCCTGTGCAGAAGAACCTCCCATATCCTCATCGCATAGCACGCGGCCGGATCAGATCGCGGGCAGGCCTGGGGCTGATGGCGCTGGCCGCGTGCGTCGCCGCGGTGACGGTCCTGTCGGAGTGGTGGTCGGTCATCGGGCAGGCCGGAAAGCCGGCGGGCGGAGGTGCCGCGGGCGGCGAGGGATACGTTGTCACGTTGAGCGGCGGGACCCTGGCAGCCGGCCACCTTGCATCGGCCAACCGGTCGAATCTGACGGGCTGGCGAGTCGTCCGACGGACGTGGGCCAATGCAGACTTCCGGTGGTGGCTGAACAGCCCCGGTCTCTCGGCGAACCTGGGCCCGCTGGGCATCCAGCGAATCAACGGCTTCGGAGCCGTCGGGACGATCGTGATGGTTGTCCTGTGGCCCCTGCCGCCGACAATGGCGGCCGCAGGTTGGCAGCTGCGCGCGTGGGGGACACGGACGGCCACACGGCCGCGCCGCGGCCTGTGCCCCGCGTGCGCCTACGACCTCCGCGGGCTCGCGCCGGGCACAGTCTGTCCGGAGTGTGGGCGGGATGGGGGCGGCAGCACGGCGACAGCGCCCCCCGCGCCCCCCGCGGCTTGATACGGACCCCTGCTCCGATCCTCGCCCCGTCGCGCCCGCTCTCCTGCCGTCGAGAGGAGTGCGGCCGCCGCCCCGCATCTGATCTCCGATCAACCGCGGACGCACCCGACGAGCCACGATGCGCAGCGACGTCATCTCCAAGACGGATGCCGCGCGCTGCACGCATCAACTTGCGCCCCAGCCCACCCACCGCGGCCATCTGGGCACCCGCGGCCACCGCGGCAACCAGCCCCCCTGAACGGTGGAGCGCGCTTGCGCGCGCAGAACAGGCAGCGCCCGGCGCGCGCAAAAGCGCACACCTCACAATTTTCTTCTCCTTGTCCCACAAGGACTTACGCGATTTCACCCTCCGCTATTTCCCGTTTTGGGCGCGCAAACTGGACCGACGGCCCATAGGTAGAGGGACGTCGCGCGCACGCTCCGCGCCCGCCCCCACGCCTCAACGCCTTCCCATCCCAGGAGCACACGAATTTCAGACCCGCGCCCAATCAGCCATGCATCAACGCAAGTGCTTTGCAGAAAGCAACTTGCAGCGATCACGACGCCGCGCCGACCTCAAAAACCACCCAAAAAC
>JBGPJM010000306.1:0-4490 GCA_041485385.1 Phycisphaerae bacterium
ATCCTCCGGGATGCGGCCCGGTGCATCCGCGCCAAAGCGAACACATCGGGTCACACGGGAGAAGCGATATGAGAACGCGACGGCACATCAGGCCGGGGCGAGGGGTGACATGGGCCGCCCTCGCGGTCGTCGCGGCCATGGCCGCGCCGGCAGGGGCGCAGCCGATCGCCCCCGGCTACACCCTGTGTGACTACGCGATCGGATTCACCAACGCGGTAACGATGGCTTGGGCCCCGGGGGGCGTTCTCTTCGTCGCACACGAGGACAACGGAACGCCCACGCGGGTCTACCGCATAGCCCAGGGGGGTTCGCCGATTACGTTCTACGGCGACACCGACCTCCCGGACCCGGACTCGATCGCGTTCGATGCGTCGGGCATCGTCTCCGGCGTCCCCGGAACGGTCCTGGTCGGCGGGATCTGCTCGCCGGTGCCCGAGGGGTGCATCTGGGCAGTCCGGCCCAACCAGACGACCTTCACGCGCTTCGGTCCCTCGACCGCGCTCGGGAACACCTCGATGATCCGGATCGACAGCACGGGCCGCATGGTCTTCACGGGCAACGCCGGGCTGGTGATGGTCTCCCGCGGCCTGCTGCCGACCACGCTCTTCATCGTCCCCGGCTCGCCCTTCGGCATCGGGATCGACGCGGCCGACCGCATCTACACCGCCAGCTCCGACGGTGTCATCCGCCTGCACAGCGCTGCCGGCGTGCTGATCAACGACTCGTTCGCGAGCGGGTTCTTCGGCCTGGCGCTGGCCGTCGGGCCCGGCGGCGTCTGGGGGACGGACCTCTACGGCGTGGAGATCTCCTCCGGCGGGCGCCTGCTCCGATTCAACGCGGCGACGGGCGAGCCGACGGTCCTGGGGACAGGCTTCAACGCCTCCGACATCGTCTTCGGTCCCGACGGCGAGATGTACGTGACGACACGCACCTTCCCTGTCTCCGGCGCCAGCGCCGTGCTGCGGATCAGGCCGTGCCGGGCCAACTGGCACGGGCGCGGCTGCGTCGACTCGCAGGACTTCTTCGACTTCGTGAACGACTTCTTCGCCGGCAACGCCGACTACAACCAGGTCAACGGCACGAACAGCCAGGACTTCTTCGATTTCGTCAACGACTTCTTCGCCGGCTGCCCGTAGCGCTCGCTTCAGTCGTCGTCGTCGACGGCGAGCGGCGGCTCCATGTGGATGGTCTCCACGTTCGGCGGCTGGGGGTCGCCCGCGTGCTCGCTGCGGACCTCGGCCATCGCTTGGTGCCGCTCCTTTTCGCGGAACGTGTCGGTGAGGTACCTCGACGCGCCGCCGACGAGGGCGTAGAACAGCAGCATGATGCCGCCGGCCGCCGCCGCCATCGCGCCCAGCGCGAAGTAAAGCCCGGCGATCACCGCGATCGACCCCCCGATGAGCAGCGTCCAGAAGATCGTGAACTCCGGCCGGCGCGACGATTCCGCCGGCGGCACTCCCTCCGGCGATTCGGCCTTGATATGCGCCCGGACTTCCGCTTCCGGAAGGTCGGGGCCATCGGGCGTGTGGATCACACCCTTGGCGTCCTCGAGCGTGGGGCCCTTGGGCTCAACGACGACGGGCCACGACACCGTTCTCTTTTCCACGGGGATCAGTTTCACACTCATGCATGGGTATATCCAGTCCGCCGGACCCCGCCCATCAGGACAACGCCCTATTGCCGGGACCGGGGTCTTCACCGCGTCTTCACCCCGCGGGCCCCGGCGGCCTAGTCTCCGTTATGCGCTTCACGTTCCTGGGCACGGGCACGTCATCGGGGGTGCCGGCGATCGCCTGTTCGTGCGCCGTCTGCACGAGCACCGACACGCGCGACCAGCGCCTGCGGACCGGCGCCGCCTTGGAGTTCACCGATCCGCGCGGCCAAGCTCGCACGATCCTGATCGACGCAACGCCCGACCTGCGGACCCAGGCGCTCCGCGCCCGGCTCAAGCGCTGCGACGCGGTCCTCTTCACCCACAACCACGTGGACCACACCTTCGGGCTCGACGAGGTCCGCCGCTTCAACGCCGTGCAGCGCGCCCCGATCGACATCTACGCCGAGCCGCACACCATGACCCACCTCCGGCGCGTCTACCAGCACATCTTCGACTCTGACAACAACATCAACGACTCCTTCGTCGCCACCCTCATCGCGCACGAGATCGACGCCCAGGCATCGTTCGAGCTGTACGGCGCGCACATCCGGCCGATCCGGCTGCTGCACGGCCGCCTCCCCGTGCTGGGCTTCCGCATCGACGCCCCCTCCCCCACCGGCGCTTCGAAGGCCGCCTCCCCGTTCCCGCTGGCCTACTGCACCGACGTCTCGGCGATCCCGCCCGAATCCTGGCGGCTCCTCACCGGCCTGCGCACCCTCGTGCTCGACGCCCTCCGTCCCCGCAAGCACCCGACCCATTTCACAATCGACGAGGCCGTTAACGTCGCCGAGCGCATCGGCGCCGACCAAACCTGGTTCGTACACATGTCCCACGACCTCGGTCACGCCGCCACCGACAGCGCGCTGCCGCAGGGCATAAACCTCGCCTACGACGGCCTGACCCTGGAATAGCGCGAAACCCAGGGACTGAGTCCCTGGGTCCAGCCCCAGCATTCAGCTCACGCCGCTTCGCGCTGCCGAAGCACGGCGCCCACACCGGGACGCCGCGCCCGCGCCACCAACCTCACTTCACCGCCCCCGCCTCCTCCTCCACCTCCTCGCGCTCCTCCGCCGCGTGCGCCTCGTCCGCCGCCGCCACCTGCGCGGCGATCGCCGCCTCCTGCGCGGCCCGCGCGGCCTCCTCCGAAATCCCTTCCTTCGCGGCCTTCTCCTTCGCCAGCTTCCGCTTCAGCGCCTCCACCTTTACCTTGTCCGGCGCGATGATGATGCTCGCCTGCTTGCCGAACCAGCGCGGCGTCTGCTCGAGCTTGCCCACGTCCGACAGCGACTCGGCGACTTCCTTCAGCCGCTTCAGCCCCAGGTCCCGGTGCGCGATCTCGCGCCCTTTGAACCGCTGCGTGATCATCACCTTGTGCCCCGCCATCAGGAACCGCCGCGACTGTTCCACCCGAATCCCCACGTCGTGCGGGTCGATCTTCACCGACCGCCCCAGCCGGACCTCTTTCATGTCCGTCGCCTTGCTCGCCGCGCGGCTCTTCTGCTCTTTCTTTGACAGCTCGTACTTGTACTTCCCGTAGTCCATGATCTTGCAGACCGGCGGACGCGCGTCCGGCGAAATCTCCACAAGATCCAGCCCCGCCTCGTCCGCCATGCGGAGGGCCTGGGCCGTCTCGATCACCCCGATCTGTTCCTCGTTCGGACCGATCACCCGGATCGGGGTGATTCGGATCAGATGATTGACTCGCGTCCTCCTTACGGGCCCGGCGTCTCTGGAAAAACGTGATTGAGAGATGTGCAAAACTCCTTGTTTCAAACAGGCGCGGCCATTGCGAACGGGAACCAACCCGATCGCCCGCGCCATTCACGGGGGTGGACGTTGCCAAACCGGGGATTGTTCTCGGGAAACGGAGTCATGGGTTGAGCGCGGCCGTCCCGCGTTTTCCCATGGGCGACAAGCTGACTGGCGTGGTCACCGTTTTCGCGACTCCATACCGACACGCCCCACGACCGAGACTGGGGGCGATGGAAGAAACACTAACCCCGAATATCGACCGATGCAAGGGGGAAAGATCCGGTTTCGTGGTCCCACCCAACCCTCCAAGCCGGGGGGTTCCATCGCCGGAGTGATCCGGGCACCCGCCCCAGCTCGCCCACTCCCGCCCACAGGCCCGAGCCTCACGCCGCGCTCCTCAGGATCAGCAGCACGATGTTGACCACCACGCTCAGAGCCAGCACCACCAGCATCGTCACGAACAGCGGCATCGACACCGTCGTCTTGTCCGCCCGGCGCGATTGATCCACCTGCATCGCCGACGGCGCCGCGGCCTCGGCCTGCGCGATCGTCGCCAGGTCCCCCGCCCCGATCTCCTTGTGCGCCATCGGCGGCGTCTTCCCCTCCCGCAGCGCACGCAGATCCACCAGCAGGTCCTTGCACGACTGGTACCGGTCCCGCGGCGACTTGGTCATCATCATCTCGATGACCTCGCTGATCCCCGCCGTCAGCCGCGGATTCACATGATCCGGCGGCACCAGCTCCGCCTTCAGGTGCTTGTGCATCACCGCCGACGGGTTCTTCCCGTCGAACGGCACGTTCCCCGTCACCATGTGGTACAGCGTCGCGCCCAGCGAATAAATATCCGCCGGCGGCCCGATGTTCAGCTCCCCGCGGATCTGCTCCGGCGAGATGTAGTACGGCGTGCCGAACGCCTTCCCCTGCTCCGCCTCCGCCGCCTCCTTGTCGCTGATCGCCCGCGCCAGCCCCATGTCCGCCAGCTTGGCCACCCCCTCCCGGTTGATCATGATGTTCTTGGGCTTCACGTCCCGGTGGATCAGCCCCTTGGAGTGCGCGTGCAGCAGCGCCTCGGCGATCTGGATGA
>JBGPJM010000307.1:0-4433 GCA_041485385.1 Phycisphaerae bacterium
ATGCGAAGCGCAAGCTCTCGGGCGGCAACCTGCGGCTTGTGGTGAGCATCGCCAAGAAGTACCGCAACCGAGGGCTGAGCTTTCTGGACATCATCCAAGAGGGCAACACCGGCCTCATGCGGGCCGTCGACAAATACGAGTACCGGCGCGGCTTCAAGTTCAGCACCTACGCCACTTGGTGGATCCGCCAGGCGATCACCCGGGCCGTCGCCGACCACGCCCGCACCATCCGCATCCCCGTCCACATGATCGAGACCATGAGCAAGCTGCGGAACATCCAGAAGCTCATGCTCCAGGAGTCCGGCGTCGAGCCGACCATCGAAGAGCTCGCCGAGAAGGCCGGCATGAGCGTCCCCGAGACGCGCCGCGTCATGAAGATCAGCCGCCACCCCGTCTCGCTCGATCGGCCCGTCGGCGAGAGCGAAGACTCCTACTTCGGCGACTTCATCGAGGACGACCGCCAGCAGTCCCCCTCCTCCACCGCCGCCCAGGACATGCTCCGCCAGCGCATCGAGCAGGTCCTCAAGAGCCTCACCTACCGCGAGCGCGAGATCATCAAGCTCCGCTACGGCATCGGCGACGGCTACACCTACACCCTCGAGGAAGTCGGCCGCATCTTCAAGGTCACCCGCGAGCGCGTCCGCCAGGTCGAGGCCAAGGCCATCCGCAAGCTCCAGCACCCCGTCCGCGCTCGCAAACTCTCCGGCTTCATCGAGGCCGTCCTCGACGGCCAGGGCGCCGGCGCAGTCAAAGCCGAGTAACGCCTGATGCCCGATGCCCGCGCCCGCCGCCTACCTCCCCGGCTTCGGCACGTGCTGATCGATGAGCACCGGGTTCCCGTCGGGATCGAGCACCATCACGAACGCGGGCCCCGACGTTGCCTCGTCCGCGGCGACCGCGAGCGCGACACCCCGGCTCTTGAGCACCCGCTGAATGTCGCGCACGTCGTCGAAGTCCGGCAAGGTGCCGCAGGCTCTATCCCAGCCGGGGTTGAACGTCAGCGTGTTCTTCTCGAACATCCCCTGGAAGAGCCCGATCGTGCTCGTCTCGTTCTGGAGGATCACCATGTTCTTGGCCGAGGTATTGCCCATCGCCCGGAATCCCAGCTTCTCATAAAACGCGCGGGACGCGGCAAGATCCTTCACCGCAAGACTGATCGAGAAGTTGCCGAGCCTCATGTGTGCATCTCCTGTTGCATGACTGCTGCTGGATTTCGTAGCGTCCATCGACGCGCATCCGCCGAGGAAACACACGAATACGCCTAGGATGAATCGTGTCACGGGTTGCTCCAGGTCCGACAAGGTGCTGCCCGGCAACTCAGGGCTGGATCCGCATAGTACAGATCTGAGCGTGGAGGTCTTGCCAAATCTTGCGAACTGCCGTGAAAACCCGCGCCACCACGCGGATGGCGTATGTCGAGCGGGTCAATCTCGCCATCGACCACGTGGTCAGCCACCTCGGAGAGCCGGCCGAGCGGGGGGCTGAGGGGGGGCTGCGGCTCGAGGAAGTCTCCCGCGCCGCCCGGCTCTCGCCGTTCCATTTTCACCGCGTCTTCCAGGCGCTGGTCGGCGTGACGCTCGCCGACTTCGTGAAGCGGCTCCGGCTTGAAAAAGCCCTGTTCATGATGTCTCACCCCCCCTCCCCCTCCCGGAAGCCGTCGCTCACCACCATCGCCCTGGCCTGCGGGTTCTCTTCCTCGTCCGACTTTTCACGGTGCTTCACGCAACGCTTCGGCGTGCCCCCAAGCGCGTTCGACATCAAGGGGTGGTGCGATGCGCACCGGGCCGAGCTTGAAGCGATGGTGCCCGGATCGGCCGAGCGACTCCACCTCCGCCGGCTGCCCCCCCCGCCCGCCGGCCACAACCCCGACGGATTCAAGGTGAGTATCCGGAACCTCCCCGCGCGCACGGTGGCATACATCCGCATCCACAATCCATACCAGGGAGACGCCGTCGCCAAGGCCACCCAGCGCCTCATCACGTGGGCCGAGCGCAACTCCCTGGCAGACGGCCAGTGGCTCGGCTACCAATGGGACAACCCGGAGATCGCCTCCCTCGAAGACTGCCAGTACCACGTCGCCGTCGAAGTGGGGCGGGCCACCCCGCCTCCCCCCAAGGGCGAGATCGGCCGCTTCAGGTTCCCGCCGATGGTCGTCGCCCAGGTCGAGGTCCGCGGCGGCATCGACCTCGAGCTCCGCGCACTCCAATGGCTCTTCGGCACCTGGCTTCCACGAAGCGGCTACGTCCCCGACGATCACCCCTGCTTCGAGGCCTGGATCGGCCGGCCCTTCGCCCACGGCACCGAGCATTTCGAACTCCACGCCCAACTGCCCGTGAGACGAGGCTGACCAACTTCTCGCCTCCGCGCACGCCTCCGTGCGGATTGAGGTGCCGGCTGTTGCCAACCCACCACCTCTTCTGCTCACTGCTTTCTGCTCACTTCTCCCCCACGCAATCCCCCACCCCCAGCAGCCAACAACGCTCCAGCGTGCCAGCCCCCTACGCCGGAGCCTCCCCGATGCGCCCCGCATGACCCCGTCGACTCACCGTCCCCGCGCCCGCCCTCGCCCTCATCACCGCCGCACTCCTCTGGCTCACCCTCAAGCCGACCGGCGCGCCCCGCCCAACCCTCACCGCAGCCGCCGCGACCACCGGAACCGCCGCCCGCATCTCCGTCGGCCCGAACGTCCATGTCAGCTCCTCCTCCCCCGCGATCGACCACATGGGCTGCGTCCTCGCGGCCGACCCCTCCGATCCCCTCCGCCTCTTCGCCGCCTCCACCCTCGGCGACACCTACGACGACGTCGCGGGCTACTACTCGCACGACGGCGGACAAACCTGGCGCCTCGGCTGCACGCGCCCGCACCAGCACGGCGAGCAGGTCGCCGACGAGGACGTCACATTCGGCCCCGACGGCAGCCTCTTCTTCGTCAACATGCGCACCCCCGGTGGGGGGGGCACCGCGGGCACCTACCGGTACGGCACCGCGGGCGTCGGCAGCATCGACCTCGCCCGCTCGCCCGACGGCGGGGTCACCTGGGAACAGCTCGCCTCCGTCCCGCGATACATCGACCGGCCATGCCTCGCGATCGATGGCACCCCCGGCCCCAACCGCGGCCACCTCTACATCCACGCCAACATCGAAGAGCCCATCGTCCTCACCTCCGCCGATTCCGCACGGACATTCTCCCCCAGCATCCTCCTTCAGCCCAAGGTCCGGTCCACTCGCCCCAGCAACCCCGTCGTACTCGCGGATGGATCCCTCCTGGTCACCTCCGCGGTCTTCATCACCGGCTCCGATGCGCACCTGGAGCTGCCCCTCTGGCGCTCCGCCGACGGCGGCCGCTCCTTCGTCCAGTTGACCCCCAACCTCGCCGGCCGCTGGAAGCACGCCCGCATCAAGTCGTCCTCCGTCTTCGACGTCTTCTATCCGCGCCTCGCGCCCGATCCCGGCAGCCCGAAGCTCGACGGGCGCCTCTACTGCGTCTGGCGCGACGGCCACGGCTCCGACGAGTCCTACATCCTCTTCGCCCGCTCGCGCGACGGCGGCACGACGTGGTCCGCACCGGTCATCCTCAGCGAGCAGCCGGCCGGCCCCGATCCCGGCCCGGAGTACAACGCCGATATCCCCGCCATCGCCGTCAACAAGAGCGGCGTCGTCGCGGTGACCTGGTACGACCGCCGCGGCCTCCCCAGGCACGTCGTCGGCCCGGGCGGCATCATCCCCCCGGCCCCGGGCTACAACGCCCGCCTCCGCGTCTCCTGCGACGGCGGCGCGACCTGGCAACCCAGCGTGCAGCTCAACGCTGTCCCCATGCAAGCCGACCGCCTGGAGGCCCGCTACTGGACCGGCCTGGCCGCCGCCCCCGACGGCCGCTTCCACGCCGCCTGGATCAGCGACGCAACCGGAAAGCGCCAAGTCTGGACCGCCGCGATCGAAGTCGGGTCCCTGGACTGATCACGGCACGGCCCGACGCTCGACGCTCATCCCGCACCCCGCCCGCGGCACCGCTCAATGTCTTCTTCCGATGCCTGATGCCTCCCGCCGCGTGCCTGATGCCTTGTGCCTAGTGCCTTCCCCCGACGTGCGACACCTGCTCCTGAGGCCGCTTCAGCGGCCTTTCTCGCTCGTAGGCCACCGCTTCAGCGGTGGTAAAGGGACGATCAACCCTGGAACTGCCGACGTCCTTGCCCCAGCCCGTTTCAACGGGCTTCCGCGCTTCCAGGCTTGAGCCATTCGATCGTGTCCTCAGTTCACGGCCTTGCCCCAACGGGCCCAACGGGGCGCCGGAATGTCGCCATCTATGAGCAGGTCTCCGTCAAGGGCCGTGCGGGAAGATTCGAGATCAGTTCAACCATCTATCCGGCGTCGCCGCGAGGACGCGCCACTTCACTAAGTTCGAACCGGGCCCATTCACGGGTTCGACGTACGGC
>JBGPJM010000308.1:0-4422 GCA_041485385.1 Phycisphaerae bacterium
CCATCCAACATATCCAACATCACACATATCCCCCATCCAACATCACCCCCCCCACTCCCCCCTCATCCGCTCCCACACCTTCCGATACCGACCCGCCATCGCGTCCAGCGACGACGGCATCACCCGCACCCTCCCCACCACCGCCATGAAGTTCACGTCCCCGCCCCAGCGCGGCACAAGGTGCACGTGCAGGTGCTGCGGCACCCCCGCACCCGCCGCCCGCCCCTGGTTCACCCCGATGTTGATCCCCTGCGGTTCCAGAGTCCTCTCCATCAGTGCCGCCGCCATGTCCGTCAGCCGCCACAGCTCCGCTCGCTCCTCCGCGCTGTAGTCCAGCAGCCGCCCGCGCGCCTCCCCCAGCGCCGCCAGCAGGTGCCCGTTGGCGTACGGAAAGGCGTTGAGCATGATCAGCCCCCGCGCCGTCCGCGCCACCACGTGGTTCTTCTCGTCGCCCCCCTCGTCCAGCCAGTAGTCGCGGATGAAGCACCCCGTGCCGCCCGCCGGCACCCCGCACTGCTTCTCCTTCTCCGACAGCACCTCCAGGTAATCGAGTCGCCACGGCGCCTGCAGCGTCGCTCCCCCCAGCGCCGCGTCCGTCGGGTCCGCGGCTCCACCGGCCCCGCGTCCGGCCCTTGCAGCCCGCGCCCTCACCGCGCCACCTCCCGCACGCCGCCCGGTCCGAGAACCCCGCCCCGGCTTCCCCTTGTCGTTACCACCCGAACTCGCCGCACGCTTGCTCATACCACAAGCGTAACACGACCCCATCGCCCGGGCCGATAAACCCATATGCCCCAGATCCTCGACGACATCATGACCCGCCACGTCGTCACCGTCTCCCCCGACGACACCCTCGCGACCATCCGATCGATCTTCGACCGCTTCCACTTCCACCACATCCTCGTCGTCGAGCAGGACCGGATGATCGGCATCATCTCCGACCGCGACCTCCTCAAGCACCTCAGCCCCTTCGTCGGCAGGCTCGCCGAGCGCACCCAGGACCTGGCCTCGCTCAAGCAGAAGGCGCACCAGATCATGTGCCGGCACGTCACCACCGCGCGCCCCGAGACCCCCATCGGCGACGCGCTCCTGCTCCTGATCCAGAGAAGGATCTCCTGCCTCCCCGTCCTCGACGACCAGGGCCGTTGCGCCGGTATCGTCACCACGCGCGACCTGCTCCGATGGTGCACCCGCTGCGCCACCGGCTCCTGCGCCGCCTGAACAGACCCGCAGATTGCAAGTCGAACGTCCCGGCGAGCGCGCCCATCCGCGCGCCGCCGTTCATGTCCACTGTCCACCTTCTCCTCCCCTACACTCCCTCCCAACTCTCCAGGAACCACCCCATGTTCGACTCCGTTTCCGTCTCGCCTCGCGGCACGCCGCAAGCCGTTATCGCCGCCGTCTTCCAGGACAAGCAGCTCGACTCCAAGACCAAGGCCCTCGACAAGGAGCTCGGCGGCGCCGTCTCCGCCGCCCTCTCCCGCCCCGAGTGCACCGGCGACTCCGGCCGCATCTCCGAGGCCTTCCCCCCCGCGCCAACCCGCCGCTCCGCGCCGCCGCCGCCACGCGTCATCCTCGTCGGCCTCGGCAAGCGCGACGCCTTCACCCACGGCGCCCTCCGCAACGTCGCCGCCGCCGTCGGCCGCCGCCTCGCCACCACCAAAGAAGAGCGCATCGCCATCGAGCTCGCCGGCCCCATCGCCGCGACCAAGTGCGACCCCTTCCTCGCCGGGCGTGCCTTCGGCGAGGGCCTGGGCCTCCTCGCCTGGAACTTCGATGAGTTCAAGGGCACCGGCTCCGACTCCGCCAAACGCACCACCCTCGCCCTCCGCTCTTCGCAGGCCGACTTCCAGGAGGGCCTCACCTTCGGCCTGAGCCTCGCTGAGTCCACCAACTTCGCCCGCGACCTCTCCCAGACTCCCCCCAACGTCGCCACCACCTCCTTCATCGCCGCCCAAGCCCGCGCCCTCGCCAAAAAGACCGGCCTCGCCTGCACCGTCTTCCAGGGCGCCGACCTCGAGAAAGAGCGCTTCGCCGGCCTCATCAACGTCGGCAAGGCCTCCGAGAACAAACCCTGCATGATCCGCCTTGCATACAAGCCGCACCAGGGCCGTCGGTCCGCCAAGCCCATCGTCCTCGTCGGCAAGACCATGACCTACGACTCCGGCGGCCTCTCCCTCAAGATCAACAACGGCATGGTCGGCATGAAGCGCGACAAGGACGGCGGCTGCGCCGTCTTCGGCGCCATGCACGCCGTCGCCCGCCTCATCCAGCCCGGCCGCCCCGTCGTCGCCCTCCTCGCCTGCGCCGAAAACTCTGTCTCCGACCAGGCCTACCGCCCCGACGACGTTATCACCTTCCGCAACGGCGTCACCGTCGAGGTCACCAACACCGACGCCGAGGGACGCCTCGTCCTCGCCGATGCCCTCTGCTGGGCGTGCGAGCAGGAAAACCCCGAGTACATCGTCGACCTCGCCACCCTCACCGGCGGCGTCGTCACCGCCCTGGGCTCCACCTTCGCCGGCCTCTTCTGCGACAACGACCGCCTCCGCGCCCGCCTGCAGCGCGCCATGGAAACTTCCGGCGAGCGCTGGTGGCGCCTCCCCCACGACGCCGAATACCGCGACATGATGAAGTCCCCCATCGCCGACATCCTCAACTCCAACCCCAACCGCAAGGCCCATCCCATCCAGGGCGCGGCCTTCCTCTCCTACTTCGTCAAGCCCGAGATCCCCTGGGCCCACATCGACATCGCCGGCGTCCACGCCGTCGAGTCCGACACCGGCCCCTTCATCAAGGGCCCCACCGGCTGGGGCACCCGCCTCCTCGCCGACCTCCTCGCCGGCGCCTGAACCCGCCCGCTCATCGCCCCCCCGCGGCCCCCGCCTCCATCCCGGCCTTCCGCCTCGACGACTCGAGCTGCAACAGCTCGATCTCCGTCACCCACGGGCTCTGCGCCAGCGCCGCCTTCAGCTCCGCGCCGAACTTCGCCTTGTCGCGAGGCCCATTCGGCCACGCTGTCTCCAGCACCTGCCAGGCCTGCTCCGCCTGCCCGTGGTAGATCAGGTCGATCACGGTCTTGAGCACCGTCAGGAATCGCTCCTCCTCCGGGATCTTCTCGTCGGCCGACCGCGCCACCAGCGCCGACACCTCCGCCTCCGTCATCGGCGGGCGGATCATCAGGTCCGCCGCGGGCACGAAGTGGTCCGATCGGTACCTCAGGATCACCAGCGGCCGCGGCGACCCGGCGTTCGGCGACCACCGGTACGCCAGCGATTGCTCCACCGCCACGAACTCCGGCCGCCCGTCCCCGTCCATGTCCGCGAACGTCCCGGTCGGCAGCGTCCCGATCACCTTGAAGCCGCCCGAGCGCTCATCGCCAAGCTCGAACAGCATCGTCGTCGAGTTGCCCCCGCTCCCCCCCGTCGGGAACTCCACCACCAGATCCGGCACACCACGTCCGGTCACGTCGTCCCCAAGCCCCGGCGGCTTTGCCCCCGGGCCCGGGCCGCCCGGCAGCGCCGGCCAGACCGATGCGCCCAGCTTGATGTAGATCGAGTCGGTCGAGAACACCACCCGTCCGTGCCGCCGGATCTCCAGCCGCCGTTCCAGCACATCGTCCCTGAACCGCGGCGCCAGCACCCGCACCACGTACCCACCTGTCACCTCCAGCCGCGACTCCAATACGTACGCGGGCAGCACCATCCGCGGCACCGTGTGCCGCACCCACGGCCACCACGCCCCCGTCGCCCCCGCCGCCATCACCAGCAGCCCCGCGCCCGCCATCCGCCATCGCCGGTGCGTCCTCCGCAGCGCCCGCGGCGACCCGGCCCTCTTCCCGCACTCCGGACAAACCAGCCCCGCCGTCCCCGCCATGTCGTACCAGCACCGCGGGCACCGCACGCGCCCCCGCGCGCGGTCGCCCACCACCCCGCGCACCAGCACGATCAGCCCCAAGGGCAACACCCCCAGCAGCGCATACGCGATCAAGTGATTGCCAAGCACGCGCGGACAGTATCCCATCCCCGGCGCATCGTCGCCGCCCCGGTGCGATCTGCGACGACGTGAAGCCGACGCAACCTGGGAAGAGCCCGAAGTCGAACTGGGGCCTCTTGACTTTCCCAGTTCTCCGGCTATCTTCCCCCCTCATGAGTCTCCGCCCCACCAACACCACGATGGACATGCGAATGTCCATGCCCAGCCCGGCCGCGGCAGCCCGCGGTCGCATGTGGCTGGCCGTGGCGGCGTGATCGACTCGCCTCCCCCGACCACACTCGCGACCTGATCGGCTCCCGCGTCCGGGCTCACACCCGCTGATGCCGCTGTTCATTCCCGTTGCGCAGACCGCCGCGCCGTGCTATCACCGCGCATTCGCCTCTTCTGCTCCACGCCTCCACGCCCCACGCCTTCCCCAGGGAGCCCCCC
>JBGPJM010000309.1:0-4284 GCA_041485385.1 Phycisphaerae bacterium
GAGCAACCGCGCCTACGACGACCGCGCCCACATCGAGGCTGCGATCGACGAGAGCTGCGGACGCCTCGACGCCGATCGCCTCAAATCCATCTGCCGCACCGCTTGGTTGGAACGCACGAACTAGTTGGAGGCCGTATGAGTGCTATGTGCCTGGTGGCGAAGTCAAGATTCGACTGCGATCACTGAGGCGATGGCGGTGCTGTCGGTGTGGCTGAGGGAAAGGAATGTCTCGCTGATGCCTCGCTCTCGGGCGAGGTGGGCGGCTTGGCCGGTGAGCGAGAGCGTTGGTTGGCCGGTGGGGAGGGTGACCACCTCGATCTCGGTCCAGGAGATGCCGCCGGTGAGGCCGGTGCCGAGGGCCTTGAGGAAGGCTTCCTTGGCGGCGAAGCGTGCGGCGAGGTGCTCGGCGGCGCGTCGGCGGTCCCTGGCGGCGGCCCGTTCGCCCGGTGTAAAGCAACGCTCCAGAAAGCGATCGCCGTGGTCGCGCAGCATGCTCTCGATGCGGGCGACGCTGACGAGGTCGATGCCGTGGCCGATGATCCGCATGGGGTGAGTGTGGGCACGCGCGGCCCGCCGATCAAGCGGAACGGCTCCGCCGGGATTTCGATGCCGACTTCGATGCCTGTTCCGGCGGGGACGGCTTGGCGGCCGGGGGCTTGGGGCTTTCCTGGTCGGAACTGCTGCTGGCTTTCGCGGTGTCGGCGGCGGGCTTGGCGGCGCCGGCGGGCTCGGCCTTGGGCTTGCCATCGTTGGAGGCGGCCTCGGCGCCCTTCTTGTAGGAATCGGAGCGGTAGTCGGTCTGGTAGAAGCCCGAGCCCTTGAAGAGGACGGCGGCGCCGGTGCCGATGAGCCGCTCCAGCGCGTTCTTGCCGCACTTGGGGCATTTGCGTTTCGGGCTGTCCTTGATCGAGTGGAACAGCTCGAAGCGGTGGCGGCAGGCGTTGCACTTGTACTCGTAGGTGGGCATGGGGGACTAGTCGGCGGCCGGGGGGGCGACGGCGACCTTGGCGGGGCGGAGGACCCGCTCGCCGAGGAGGTAGCCGACCTGGAGCGTGGCGGAGACGTGCCCGGGCTCGACGCCTTGGGCGGCGAGGTGCGTGATGACCTGGTGGCGGTTGGGATCGAGCTCTTCGTCGGGCGCCGGGTTGATCAGGCCGACCCCGTGCGAGCCCAGGGCCTTGAGCAGCTCCTCGCGGATGACCTTGACGCCGTCGATGACCTGCTGGGCACTGGAGGCGGAGGCGTCGTGCTCGAGCGCGAGCTCGAAGTGATCGAGGACGGGGATGATGCTGCTGAGGACGGCGGTGATCCCCTGCCGGCGAGCCTCGCGCTCGTTCTCGATCGCCCGGCGCTGGTAGTTCTGAAAGTCGGCCAGGGCCCGCTTCCATTTGTTGTTCACTTCGTCGAGCTCGGACGTGAGCGCCTGCACGTCGGCCGCGGCCTGTTCTGACCCGAGCGGCGGCTGGATCATCGGCTCCCTCTCCCCCGCGCCTGCTTGACTCTCTCCCGTCTGCCCGGCGCCCTTGGGGCCCGGCGATGGCTGGGGTGGTGTCGGCTTGTCCTTGTTCTTGAACATAAGAGATGGTCCTGCGGGTCAGCCTTTGAGGATGTCCTTCATCTTCTTCCAGAACCCCTGGCTCTCCGGGAGCACGTTGTGATTCTCCGTGGCGGCGAACTCGCGCAGGAGCTTCTCCTGCTCCTTCGTCAGCCTGCGGGGGATCTCGATCTTGGTGACGACCACCATGTCGCCGCGCCGCCCGGTGCGGAGGTCGGGCAGGCCGCACCCGTGGATGCGGAAGACCGCCCCGTGCTGCGTGGCGGGCGGGATGGTGAGCGTGTGGCGTCCGTCGATGGTGGGGACCTCGACCTCGGCGCCCAGGGCGGCCTTGCTGAAGGGGATGGGCATCTCCATGACCAGGTGCTCGCCCTGGCGCTGGTAGAGCTCATGCTCGGCGACCTGGACGACGACGTGCAGGTCGCCGCGCACGCCGGCGCCGGCGGGGGAGAGCTCCTGCGGCGGCGGCTCGCCCTCGGCGCGGACGCGCACCGCCTGGCCGGAGGAGATGCCGGCGGGGATGCGGACGGAGAGGGTGCGTTTTTTGGGGAGGCGTCCCTTTCCGCGGCAGGCGTCGCAGAACTCGCGGACGATCTGGCCTCGCCCCGCGCAGGCGGGGCACGCGGTGACCATGCGGAACATGCCGCCCAGGCCGGTCTGCTGGACCTTCCCCTGGCCGCCGCAGGTCGTGCACTTCTGTGGTTTGCTGCCGGGCTTGGCGCCGGAGCCGGAGCACTTGTCGCAGATATCGAGGCGGGTGAACTCGACCTGGCGTTCGCAGCCTGTGACGACCTCGGCGAGGGTGATGTCGACCTGGGTCTCCAGGTCGTACCCGCGTGCCTCGCCGCTCCTCCCGGCCCCTCTGCCGCGCTGAGCGCCGAAGCCGCCGAAGATGTCGCCGAACATCGAGAAGATGTCCTCGACGTTCATGTGGGTGAAGTCGTGGGGGGCCGGGCCGGAGCGGAGGCCCTCGTGCCCGAACTGGTCGTAGCGATGGCGGCGGCCGGTGTCGGAGAGGACTTCGTAGGCCTCGGCGGCCTCCTTGAACCTGGCCTCGGCCTCCGGGTCGTTGGGGTTGCGGTCCGGGTGGTATTTCATCGCCAGCCGGCGGTAGGCGCGGCGGATCTCCTCCGCGTCGGCGGTCTTGGCGACGGCGAGGATCTCATAGTAGTCGCGGGTGGTTGGCATCCGATTACCGCTCCCCCGCACCTCTGAAACCAATCGGCGGATGATGTGTCTCTCCGATGACCACCCGCTCCACATCGCTCTCGCGGATCACGTAGATGGGAAGGGAGTAACCCGGCCCCGACACGGCGCTGCAACCGGGGTTGGTGGAAGGAGCGATCGCCAGCCCGTTGAAATAGATCGGTTTGTCCAGATCTCGGATGAAGATGGCCACCGACGGTGGCGGTTCCTCAGCGTTCAGATCCCTCCACCGATTCAGTGCTGCGGCGGCCTCGGAGAGCAAGCTGCTCATGCAGCATGCCCCTTTACCTTGGCCAACCCCTTCTCGGTGAGGCGGTAGAGAGACTTGGGTTTTCCGAAGAAGGAGATGGTCGCATTCGCCGGCTCGACAAGCCCCGCGTGGTACAGCTCTGCGTAGGCAGAGTCCAGGATTGGAAGATCGTCGTCCGTGAATGCGCCGCCCAGCGGGCGTGTGTTGTACTCGATCCGATCCGGGTACTTCGCCATGTCCTGGAGCAAGCCGCGCGCAAGATAGGAAAGGTCGGCTCGCTTGGGCGCGCCCCGGGCCGTCCGTTCAGAACCATGAGATTTCTTCGCTCGCTTGCCCATTGATCGAGTTTAGCCTGCCAAGCTCCCGCCGTGCATGCCCGATCGATGCGGTTCAGCTCACCGCGCCCGCCACCGGCTCGGCGTCCTCCTTGAGCTCGGTGATGAGCACATCGGTGGTGAGCATGAGGCCGGCGACGGAGGCCGCGTTGATCAGGGCGGTCTTGGCCACGAGCGCGGGGTCGATGATCCCGGCCTTGACCAGGTCCTCGAACTCGCCGGTGGCGGCGTTGAAGCCGAAGCCCGCGCCCTTGCCCTCCTTGACCTTCTCGACGACGAGGTCGCCGTCGGCGCCGGAGTTCTCGGCGATCTGCTTGAGGCATGACTCGACGGCCGCGTGAACGATGTCGAAGCCGATCTGCTCGTCGCCCTTGGCCTTCTTCCGCGCGGTGAGGATCGCGTCCTGGGTGCGGACGAGCGCGACGCCGCCGCCGGGGACGTACCCCTCCTTGGCGGCCGCCCTCGTGGCGTGCAGGGCGTCCTCGACGCGGTCCTTCTTCTCCTTCATGGCGATCTCGGTGGGCGCGCCGACGTTGAGGATGGCCACGCCGCCGGTGAGCTTAGCGTGGCGCTCCATGAGCTTCTCGCGGTCGTAGTCGGAGGTGGACTTGTCGTGCTGGGCCTTGATCTGTGCGGCCCGGGCGTTGATCTCGGACTTCTTGCCGCCGCCCTCGATGATGGTGGTGTCGTCCTTGGTGACGATGATCTTCTTGGCGCGTCCGAGCTCGGTGAGCTCGATGGACTCGAGGGTGCGCCCGAGGTCCTCGGCGAAGAACGTGCCGCCGGTGAGCACGGCGATGTCGCCGAGCATGGCCTTGCGCCGGTCGCCGTACCCGGGCGCCTTCACGGCCGCGATCTTCAGCGTGCCGCGGAGCTTGTTGACGACGAGCGTCGCGAGCGCCTCGCCCTCGACCTCCTCCGCGATGATCAGGATCGGC
>JBGPJM010000310.1:0-4282 GCA_041485385.1 Phycisphaerae bacterium
AGCGTCATCAAAAGGAAGTCCAGCGACGGCGGGTACTTCTCGCAGTTGATGAACGAAAACACCGTAAACAGCCCCGTCCGCTGCGGCGTCCACGCCACCGGGTCGCCGTAGATGTTCACCGCCCGCAGCACCACGAACGCCGCGCACAGGCACCCGCCCAGCACAAAGCACCGCCTCCGCCGCTCCCCCCGCGGCCGCAGCATCATCCGTCCGAACGCGTGCCCCGTCGCCATCACGCCGATCCACGGCACCAGCGGGTACATCACCTGCATTCGCCCGCCCAGCGGCCAGATCACCGCCCCGCGCACGTGCAGCACCTTGAACATCCCCGAGAACCAACCCAGGCTCTCCGGGTCCACGCCATCCAGCAGGTTGTGCGCGCCGATCATCGCCAGCCCCGCCGCGCCGATCACCCGCACCGGCAGGTGCACGAGCGCCCCCAGCACCACCATCGACCACCCCAGCGCCCAGATCACCTGCACGAAAAAGAACGAGTATTCCCAGTCCAAAAGCATGTTCATGAACCACGCCCAGCGCACAACCGTCAGCTCGAGCAGCACCAGCCACAGGCCGCGCGTCAGCAAAAACACCGACAGTCGGCGCACCCCGCCGTCCCCCGCCGCATGGCGCGTGCCCCACAAAAACGCGCTCGTTCCCGCGAGAAATACGAAGACCGGTGCACAGAAATGCGTGACCCAGCGCGTCAGGAACAACGCCGCCGAATCATGCGCGCCCAGGTCGGTGGGCTGGTACGGGGTAAAACCGAAGTAATCGCGCGCATGGTCCAGGGCCATCAGCACCATGACCAGCCCGCGGAGCGCATCGACATGCCCCAATCGCCGCGGCTGGTCAGATCCCTCGGCCATGCCCGACAGGCTACCCGAGTCCCCCCTGTTTACTGCTTTCTGCTTACTGCTCACTCAAATGGGGGAGGGCCCATCCTGCGCGCCCAAATCGGGAAATACCCATCGATTTGCGGCCGCTTTTTGCCACGTTCGGTAGACTGACCCCAACGTTATTCAACGTTCCAACACCTCGTCCGAGCCGCCCGCCCACTCCAACCACTCTCGCGGCCAGATGGGGAACTTCGGCCCCGGTTCATGGTGGGCGGGAGACCTGTACAATCAGTCCATGGCCGCGCCCCTCCCGATTGCTATCCCCTTAGAGCAGATCACCGACTTCTGCCGGCGCAACCACATCCGGCGGCTGGCGCTGTTCGGCTCGGTGCTGCGCGACGACTTCCGCCCCGAGAGCGATGTGGATGTGCTGGTGGAGTTCGAGCCGGGCCGGACACCGGGGCTGGCCTTCTTCCGCATGCAGGACGACCTGTCGAGGTTGCTGGGCCGGCGCGTGGACCTGAGCACGCCGAACTCGCTGAGCCGGTACTTCCGCGACGAGGTGCTGCGCGAGGCCAGGACGCTGTATGTCGCGGCATGAGGACGGGACCCGGCTCGCCCACATGCTCGACCATGCGCGCGAAGCTGTCGAGATGGTGAAGGGCCGCCAGCGAGAAGATCTTGATCGCGACCGCATGCTGAATCTGTCGCTCGTGCGTCTCATCGAGATCGTGGGCGAGGCCGCCAACCGTGTGTCGAAACCGAAGCAGGCGGCGTTGCCCGACATCCCGTGGCCGGAGATCATCGGCATGCGGAACCGGATCGTGCACGGCTACGACGAGGTGGACTTTGACATCCTCTGGGCGGTGATCCGCGACGACCTGCCGCCGCTGATCGAGAGGTTAAGCGCGGCCATCGGACGGGCGTGAGCCACTCTCCGCGCCCCCGCGCCCCTCCTCCTCCTATCCGCTGCGGGCGCAGAGAGGGAAGCCCTCTCTGCAACTCTCCCAGGGAAGAGAAGACCCCCAGGGCCCAAGGCCTTCCCGGTTAGACTCCCCCCGTGCCCACACCGCGGCCACTCCCTTGTCCGGCCTGTCGATACGACCTCTCCGGCGTCGCGGGTGATGAGGGCGCGTGCCCGGAGTGCGGGCGACCGTTTATCAAGGCGGCCATCGCGCGGCAGGCCGAGGCGCTCGTGTCGCTGGCGCTCGCCCTGATCGGCGCGGGCGCGCTGGGGGCGATGATCGCGGCGGCGCTGGCCTCATGCGTGGTCGACCTGCCCTCCGGCGGAGGGGGGAGTGGCGGAAACCCCGAGCACGCCACGCGTGTCCTGCGGCTTGTCCCCAGCCTTGTCGCCGCAGGTGGAGTCGGCATGCTCGGCTGGCTCACCGGCGCCACGCCGGCGCAGCGGCGGTGGCCGCCGGCCGTCGCCATCGTCCTAGGCGCGACGATGGTGTGCAGCTTCGATCTGAGCGCGGCCCTCCTGTACATCGTTGGGCAGGGGCGTCAGCCGTACGTCTGGTCCGTCTGGAGCGGGTGGATGTATGCCGCGGCGGGCGGGCTCACAGCGTTCGCGGGAGCGATCGGCCTGCGCCGGACCGCGCGCCTGCTCGGCTCCGACCTGCTCGCGAGGTGCGCCTCGCTGCTGGAGGCGGGCGCGCTGGCGCTGGTCGTTATTTCCATGGCCTGGTGGTGGCACGAGATGCGGGACGTGCTGAGGCACAGCGCGCCACCAGGGACGTTCAGGCGCCTGCCGTACCAGTACTTCTACTCGGCACTGGAATCCCTGCAGTTTGTCACCGCCAAGCTGGACTGGCTGGTGTGGATGAGCCTGGCGCTCATGGCGATCGTCGGCCGGAGCATGTGGCGAGCAAAGGACCCGGGGCGATAGGCGGCGGCCGTAGCACCGGGCTTCCGCCCGGTGTCTTCGGGGAGCGTGCATCCCGAGCCCGGCCTCCGCCGCGCAGGAAGCTGCCGCCTCACCACGTAGCACCGGGCTTCCGCCCGGTGTCTTCGGGGAGCGTGCATCCTGGGCCCGGCCTCCGCCGCGCAGTGAGCTGCCGCCTCACCGCCCGGAAGGGCGGTGCCACGGGTCCGCGGCGAGAGCATCCCGGCGATGCCCGTCCCGCACTCGGGGCAGCGCCTGGGGAAGAGCCCCGTCAGCGGGTAGCAGCCCCCTATCCCATTGCCCATTCCCCATTGCCCAAGGCCCTCCCCGATTGATTGATACGCGGGGGGACGGGGGGGCGGCATCGAAGGGGCTGCGGATTTCAACACCGATGGATTGACGAACTCCCAGGACTTCTTCGACTTCCTGAACGCGTTCTTTGCCGGGTGTCCGTGATGGCTGCACGGATCGCATCTGTGCCGCTGGCCGAGGCTGCCGAAGCCGTTCGCCGATGGGGCCCGCATATGACCTCCCACAACCTGCGGCGGATCAGGGACTGGTCTTCGCATACTCTCCCGCATGAAAGACCAAAGGGGCAAGAAGGGCGGTGCATTCGGCGAGCACTTGAAGGGCGTGATTCCGAATGCCCTTTGGGATGCCATCAAATGGCTCGGCGGATGGGTCGGAAGAACGGTGAGCGGTTATGTCGCCGGGTCGGGCGCGTTGGGAGCGCTCATAGCTGCACTTGTTGCGGTTCTCAGCCGAGCGGCTGTATGGGTGACCATCGGGTTCCTCGCGCTCGCTTTTGTGCTGGGGATGTTGTTCGGCGCGTGGCTGGTGGCAAGACGACACCGGCACCCTGATGCACCCGCAGTTCCAACCGCATCGAAGACCGTCGAGGCGAGAGAGGCGAGGCTTGATTCCACGGCCTATCCATGGGGTTCGAATCAGCGGTTGGAGGAAGATATCGAGTTCGTCCAGTTAGCTCTGGTGGAATCGCCAGGGTATACGGGCTTCGTCGCGCCGGCGCTTGGCGCGAGACGGGGATTCATGCAGATCGGCGATACCGCCTTTGTTTCCGCCTCGGATCCGAACGTCCAAGAGTACTTCATGATGGTGCTCCCCGAAATGGAGCGTAGGGGCTTGATTGAATGGGTCGGGCATAAGCGGCACGCTTTCCGCTTAACGCCTGTAGGTGCGATATCGGGCCGGAACCTCAAACAGGAATACGTTGCGGTCAATAAGCAGGCGGAATATCTGTGGAACCGCATGCAGCAGTTCAAGCAGGCGCCGGGAGCGGATGAATCGGGCCTGACGCAGTTTCAGCGCGACATCCTTTCCGGCATGTATGAAACGATGGAGAATCGCGCGTATGTGTCAGCGCGCTTCGGTGACGTGATGCGGCTTACGGCGGGGGTGAACCTGCCCACCGCCGGTGGACACGAACGATCGATAGGCTGCGGCCTATCGACGGGAGGTCCAACGGATGGTCAAGGGCACGAAGAAGCGGAAGTACACGCCTGAGTTCCGCGAGGCGGCGGTGCGGCTGGTGACGGTG
>JBGPJM010000311.1:0-4230 GCA_041485385.1 Phycisphaerae bacterium
GAATAGTCTATATTCGTACGGTATGCAAACACACCCCGATCTTCTCACCCCGGCCCCCCTCACCGCCCTCCAATCCCAGCCCCTCCAGTGGCTCTGGCCCTCCCGCATCCCCCGCGGCAAGCTGACCCTCCTCCTCGGCCCACCCGATGCCGGCAAGTCCTTCCTCGCTCTCGACCTCGCCACCCGCCTCGCCGCCGGCCAACCCCTCCCCGGCTCCGACGCCGCGGCGGCCTCTCCGACTCTTCCAGTGCCTGATGCCCAGTCCCCAGTGCCGCCCTCTCCGGCTCTTCCATTGCCCGATGCCCAGTGCCCAGTGCCCTCCCCTGCCCCCGTCTTCCTCCTGGCCGACCCCGCCGCCAGCGACGCCGCCGGCGCCCGCGCCCCGGCCCTCACCGCCAACCTCCCACCCGATTCCCTCTCCCGCCTTCGCCTCCTCCTCCCCCGCATGCGCGAGCCCCGCCCGCTCCTCTCCGCCGAAACCCTCGCCTACGCCGGCCTCGACAAGCAGACCGAGTCCTTCCTCCGCCGCACCGCGGCCAACGTCGACTGCTCGTTCACCCTCGACACCGACCTCGCTCCCCTCGAAGCAGCCCTCGGCCTCCCCCCCGCCCCGCCCTCCGAGTTCTCCCCTTCGTCGCTTCGTCGCTCCGTCGCTCCGTCGCTTCTCGTCATCGACTCCCTCCCCACCTTCATCCGCGCCAAAGCCCTCCGCCCCAAAAACCTCGCCGCTCCCCTCAAACACCTCTCCGACTTCGCCAAAAAGCACGACCTCGCCATCCTCGCCATCATCACCCTCCCCGCCTCCAGCTCCTCTCTCCCCGCGGCCCGCTCGTGGCTCTCCTCACCCGCCCTCAGCCCCATCCGCTCCGCCCTCCTCCTCACCACCGACCCCCTTTCCCCCAACCGCCGCATCCTCCTCCCCATCCGCTCCACCCTCACCCAGCGCCCGCCCGCCCTCGCCTTCACCCTCGAAGCCGGCCGCGTCCAATGGGAAGACACCCCCGCCGACTCCCCGGACCGCCCCATCGAGTCCCGCCTCCACACTCTCCCCCTCGACGCCACCGCCGCCCAGCACTGGCTCCTCGACCTCCTCGTCAAGGGCCCCGTCCGCGCAACCGACATCGCCCGCCTCGCCCGCCGCGACGGCCTCTCCTTCCGCACCATCGAGCGCGCCAAGCAGAAGCTCAACATCACCACCACCCGACGCACCGGCACCTTCCCCCTCGGCCACTGGGAATGGTCCATCCCCGCCGACACGTCCCCGACTCTTCCAGTGCCTGATGCCTCGTCCCCGATGCTTCATTCTGACGCTGCCAGCCGAAGGCCGCCGTTCCCCGCCGTAGGCCGCCAACCAGAACCATCAGAAAACACCGAGAAAGTCGCGTAGGCCGCCGTTCCCCGCCGTAGACCGCCACTGAGTGAAAAAAAAGCCGGAACCTCGCGGCTCCGGCTCTCTTGAAGAACTTCCGACTCGTTCTTACCAGCTGCCGCGGCCGCCGCCGCCGCCGCCACCACCGCCGCCCGTCCGGGGCTTGGCCTCGTTCACGGTCAGGTCGCGACCGTCAACGTTCTTGCCGCCTAGGGCGGTCATCGCGGCCCGGGCATGCTCGTCGTTGGGGAACTCGACGAACCCGAAGCCGCGGGGGCGCCCCGTCTCGCGGTCCATGACGAGCGACGCGGAGGCCACCTCGCCGTGGGCGGCGAAGAGCTCGCGAAGCTGGGCCTCGGAGGTGTTGAACGACAGATTACCGACGTAAAGCTTCATGATGCTTCCATCTTGCCCGAGAGTTGCGATTCGATGTCAGAGAAGGCCGGTGCTTGAACTCGGGCTGAGGAAGCGTCGGGAGACCTGAGTGGACTCGACCGACAGGGCCGGGCCAGAACAGAGATCACGATGGATCATAGGCGCGGCGACCGCGACGTATCGCTCGCGCCGAGAATGAAGCTTCCCCCCTGATCCGGGAAACGATCCCCACGCCGAACAACCGACGGATCCCGCATCCTCCCGCTATCCACCCAGATCATTCGCGTATGAGTCCCCAGTGACACCACCCCGCCCCACCCCTGAATGCCCCCGCTGCGGCTACGACCAGTCCGGCATCATCGCCGCCTGGAAAGATGCCTGCCCACTCACGACGACGTGCTCCGAGTGCGGCTACGAGTTTCTCAATCGCGACGTGCTCTCCCGCCGTCCGCGCCCATTCGAGCACGCGAGACGATCGCTGGCACGCAGCTTCGCGTTCACGGTGCTCCGTTCGCTCAGGCCGTGGTCGTTCTGGCGATGGCTCCAGATGGAGCACTGGATCGTCCCCGGGCGCCTGGCGCTGGGTGCCGCGGCAGGCGCCGCGATGGTGCATCTCATCGGCGTGGCGCTGTACCTCCTCGTCCGCGTGTTCTGCTATCCACTGACGCCAACCTGGAGCGGCTCGGGTCTGGGCTACTTCTGGTGGTACCAGCTGCTTCTTCCCTTCGGCTCCCGTCACATCGGTTGGAACGCCGCCGTGGGTTGGTCCACGCTCGGCGGACTCCTCAGCCGGCTGCCTATCACCGGTGTTGCCGCGCTCGCGATGCTCTTGCTGATGCCCGCCAGTTTCCTGGTGCTCCAGCAGACCCTCCGCGCCTCACGGGTCCGCAAAGCCCATCTCCTCCGCGTGATGGCCTATTCGCTGGTCGGCTGGCCGATCGTCGGCGTCTCCAGCCACTTCGCGGTCTACCTGATCGACCTGATCGCATCCCCCGCCGCTCGATCCTACTTGTACTGGGGTCCACCGTGGAGCTGGCTCGGACCTGTCGAATATCTGTTTGTTCCAACCATGACCTGCGCGTGGCTGGTCATCTGGTGGGGCGTCGCCTCCTCGAGATACCTCAAGCTCCCACGCCCATGGTTGACCGTGACCATCTTGATGCTCGTATCCGTCCTGGCGACGGTTCTGATCTGTGTCCTGCTGCAGTTAGCAGGCCTCTGGAGCTGATCAAGCCCTGCGAGACGCGAGATAGCCCGCCAGCAACTCATTCCGCATGGACGCATTGATGAACGGTTCGAACTCCATGACCCCCGCCCCCCAATGCCCGCGCTGCGGCTACGACCAGTCCGGTCTCGTCGCCGCCTGGAAGGACGCGTGGCCCCTCTCCGGCACCTGCAGCGAGTGCGGGCTGACCTTCCCGTGGAGCGATGTGCTCGGCGCGCGGTTCCTCGGCCCTCGCTGGTCCTACGAGCACGGGCTGCACCCCTCGCTCGGGCGCTGGTTCGCCACGCTCGCGCGGTCCCTGCTGCCCCGGCGTATGTGGACCGAGCTCACCCTGGCGACCGCCGTCCGGCGCGCTCGCCTCGTGCAGTTCGCCGTTGTGCTCCCCATCGTCGCCCACATCCTCTACGCCGCGCTCGTCATCTCCAGGCTCGCGGCTGATCCATGGGTGAAGTTGAGCCGCATCGACTGGCTCCTCGCGGCCGTCTTCCCCTACTCGCGCGAGGTCGAGATTGCGAAGGTCGAGGTCGGCGGCGGGAGCATCGCCGCCCTCCTCTGCATCTTCCCGGTCACGCTGCTGATCCCGCTCCCGATGTTCGTGCTGCGCCAGACTCTCACCAAATGCCGGGTACGGCCCGTGCACCTACTCCGCGGGCTTTGCTATTCGATCCCCTCGGCCACGCTCGCCGCCATTCTCTTTGTCATGGTGTTCACTCTCTCGCAATACCTGATCAGAAACGGTTCGTCCGGGATCGCGGTGGACGAACTCGGCGGGCTGATCCCGATGTTCCTGGTCTGGGCAGCGTGGCTTGGGGTTTGGTGGTGGACTTTCGTCGCCCGGTACCTGCGCCTGCCTCACGCGCCGTTCGTGGCGCTCTCCATGCTGATCATCGCCGTCCTCGCGTCGCCCTTCGTAGTGTGGGGCGTTGCGGGGGTGCTCTTGCTCTGTGGAGTCCGCTTCTGACCGCAATCGCTCACACCTACCCTACCGCCATGCCCCTCCACACCGACCAGATCACTCAGGACGTCCTCGCCCTCATCCGCCGCCAGGACCCGCAGATCTCCGACCTCATAGCGAAAGAGGCCGACCGGCAGGAGCACACCCTCGAGCTCATCGCCTCCGAGAACCACGTCTCCCCCGCCGTCATGCACGCCATGGGATCCTGCCTCACCAACACGTACGCCGAGGGGTACCCCGGCGCACGCTACGACGGCGGCTGCATCTTCCCCGACCAGATCGAGACCATCGCCATCGAGCGCGCCA
>JBGPJM010000312.1:0-4216 GCA_041485385.1 Phycisphaerae bacterium
ACAGGTGTTTTCGAGAGAAATAAGAGTTACGAGAGAGAGTGGACATCTGTCTCCGCCGGGTTCCGCGCGAGAGACGAGGAGAGATTGACATGAAGACGTTTGTTCTGTGCGCAGCGGGTGGCGCGATCGCTCTTGTTGCCGCCGCGGGCGCGCTCGCCCGCCCGATCAACGGCGCCGTGGTCAACACCCGGATCTTCAACGACGACTCCAACTCGACGGTGACGGCGACCAATTTATACCCGGCGTCAATCACGATACGGGACGACCATCTGGACGGCGACGGCGTGGGCGGCGAGTTCGCCAACCGGCACAACTTCCGGCTGTCGTCGGACGGCGGCGCGACCGAGGCGGCGTTCGCGAACAACAGCGCCGCGTTTTACTTCGCCTCCGACGTGACCATCACCGGGCCGGCCAACAGCGAGGGAGGCCTGAACCTGTCGCCGTGGTGGTCGCAGGAAGTGGACGGCGTGTTCATGCTGAACTCGGGCGGCGAGATCGCCATCTTCGGCGGGCGCCTGCCGTTTTACAGCTTTACGGCGAACGGCGCCCCGGCGTACGCGCGCGGCACGACGGCGAGGCTCGGGATGGCGTATGACCCGCACAGCGTGAGCTCCAGCGACCCCGCGACGATCCAGTACTTCCTCTCGATCGGCGGGAGCAGCTTCGCGAGCCCGGTGCTCGCATTCGACGAGGGGAACGCGGCGGAGGGACACGGGACGTTCGGCATGCTCGACGATGCGCGCCTGGGCGGGTACTTCCAGCCGCAGATCCAGGTGGGCAACCCGGCTAACTTCTCGCAGATCGTGTACGGGAACATCACGTACGTTGTGCCGGCTCCGGCCGGGCTGTCGCTGCTGGGCCTTGCGGGCCTGGTGGCGATTCGCCGTCGGCGCTGAAGTGGAGCGGTGCTTTTCCACCTCTCAAGCCCAAGGGCGGCCGGCAGTGGCCGCCCTTATTCATTGGCGTGGCTTGGGTAACGGCTTGACATGGGGGCAAGGCTGGTGCATAGTGTAAGCGGTTTCATGCGGGCTTGCCCATCTTTCCATGGCCGCAGCGGGCGGTCCCGACGGAGCACCGGATGCTCGGCAATCAGTTCGGCCACTTTGATCCAACGGGGCGGGTCTTCTCCATCACCGACTCGCGCACGCCCATTCCGTGGGTGAACGTGATCTGCAACGGGCGGTACGGGCTGGTGGTGAGCCAGAACGGCGGCGGGTTCTCGTGGCTGGACAACAGCCAGCTCAACGTGCTCACGCGCTGGGAGATGGACCTGGTCCGCGACAACTGGGGCAAGTTCCTGTACCTGGCGGACCTGGATGCGGGTGAGACCTGGTCGCTCGCGCCAGCGCCGTGCCGCGCGGAGCTGGACTTCTACCGGTGCGACCACACGCAGGGGGCGACGACGTTCGTGACCGAGCGGCGGGGGATCCGCGCGACGTGGACGCTGTGCGTGGCCCCGGACGACCCGGTGGAGATCTGGTCCGTCGAGCTGGTGAACCGCTCGGAATCGGCGCGCCGGCTGCGGATCTCGTCGTATTTCGAGTGGTGCTGCGGCGTGGCGCCGGACGCCAAGCGAGAGTTCCACCGCCTGTTCTTCACGACGCGGCACGACCTGGCGCGCCGGGCGATCGTCACGACGAAGAACATGTGGGACGTTCCGCCCCGCAACGAGAGCGAGCACTGGAACCGTCCGTGGCCGTATGCGGCGGCGCACGCCGTGGCGGGGGTCGAGTTCGACCATGAGCTGTGCATCGCCGACAAGGCGATGTTCCTGGGTCGCTACGGCGATCCGGCGTCGCCGGAGGCGATGGGCGCGGAGAGGGCGACAACCGGCGGGTTCGGGAGATTCGGCGACGCGGCGGCGGCGATCGGGGGCGATTTCGCGCTCAAGCCCGGCCAGTCGGTGCGGCTGCGCTACCTGCTGGCGTGCGCTCCGAGCGAGCGCGAGGTGCTGTCGCTGGTGGACAAATACAGCGACGTGGGGGAGGCGGCGCGGGCCGTGGAGGGAGCCTGCCGGTCGTGGCAGGAACGGCTGGCGCCCACGCAGGTCAAGACGGGGGAACCCGACTTCGATCTGCTGAACAACTACTGGTTGCCGTACCAGGCGATCAGCGGGCGGATCTGGGGGCGCACCGGGTACCACCAGCAGTCAGGGGCGTACGGGTTCCGCGACCAGCTGCAGGACAGCCAGGTGTGGCTGCCGCTCGACCCTGCGAAAACCCGCGAGCAGATCCTGCTGCATGCCGCGCACCAGTTCGCCGATGGGAGTGTCTACCACTGGTGGCATCCGCTGACGGAGACGGGGCTGAGAACGCTGTGCAGCGACGACTACCTGTGGTTGCCGTATGTGACGGCGAGCTATCTCAAGGAGACGGGCGACTTCGGCGTGCTGGACGAATCGGCCGCGTTTGTCGATGATCCGAAGGGGGCGACGCTGCTGGAGCACTGCCGGCGGTCGCTGGCGCGTGCCGCGGCGAGAACGAGCGAGCGAGGGTTGCCGCTGATCGGTTCGTGCGACTGGAACGATGGGCTGTCGGCGGTGGGAGTGGGGGGGAAGGGGGAGTCGGTGTGGCTGGCGCTGTTCCTGGCGGGGGTGCTGGGAGACTTTGCGGAGGTGTACAAGCGGGTCGGGGACAGCCGGGGCGCGGCGGAGAGCCTGGCGCAGCGGCGCCGGCTGTCCGAGGCGCTCGATAAGCACGCGTGGGACGGCGCCTGGTATCGCTGCGCGACCCGAGACGACGGGCGTTGGCTGGGGACCAAAGAGAACGACCAGGGACGGATCTATCTGAACCCGCAGACCTGGGCCGTGCTCACCGGCGCGACCGATCCGAAGCGGACCGAGCAGGCGTGGAACTCGGTCAAGGAGCAGCTCCTGGGCGACATGGGCCCGCTGCTCTCGGCGCCGGCGTTCACCGAGCCCGACCCGACCATCGGGTATATCACGCGCTATGCGCCGGGGCTGCGGGAGAACGGCGGCGTGTATATGCACGCGGCCACCTGGGCGCTGGCCGCGGCGTGCCGGCGGAAGGACGGCGCGACGGCCGAGCGGATCTGGCGGTCGATCTCGCCGCCGACGCGCTGTGCCGATGCCGAGGCGTACCGCGCCGAGCCGTACGTGACGCCGGGGAACGTGGACGGGCCGGCCTCGGCAACGCCGGGCAAGGCGGGGTGGACGTGGTACACCGGCTCGGCGGCGTGGCTGAGCCGGGTGAGCCTGGAGTGGGTGCTGGGGATCCGCCCCACCTGGGAAGGGCTGCTGATCGACCCGTGCCCCGTCCCGGGCCTGGGGCGGGTGGACGTGACACGGACCTGGCGCGGACGGGGGGTGCGGGTGCGGTTCGACGCGGCGGCCTACTCGGCGCAGATGCCGCCCAGGCTCACGGTGAACGGGGCGGCGCTCCCCGGCGGTGTTCTGAGCGCCAACGATTATCCGGCGGGGGCAGCGATCGACATCGAGGTCGATTGGGGGATCAGCACTCGCCCGGTCCGAGGTGTGGCCGGGCGGGCCATCAGCGGGAGAACCGCGACATGAATCGCAAGAATCAAGGCGAGCCCCGCGCGTTCACGCTCATCGAGCTGCTGGTGGTGATCAGCATCATCGCGCTGTTGGTGGGGATCTTGCTGCCGGCGCTGGGGAAGGCGCGGAACGCGGCGAAGGACATCCTCTGCAAGAGCAACATGCGCCAGATCGGGGTGGGGATCCAGATGTACCTGGACGGTCAGAAGGACGCGCGGTTCCTGAACATACGTCCGCGGGCCAGCAACGTCCGCGACCACTGGAACGCGGTGAAGCAGCTGGAGGAGGTGCTGGGGAGCCCGCCGAGCAGCGACGAGAACGGCGTATTCATCGGCTCCTCGCCGCAGCCGATTTTCATCTGTCCGTCGGCGCGGGGCGCCACGAGCGTGCTTGATCAGCAGACCCGAGCGGACATGGAGTCGGCGGCGATCTTCAACGTGTTCGACGCCAGCAATCCGCACGACGGCATCCTCGACTACGTTACGGAATACTGGTTCAACGACTCGCGCGTGGAGGCCTACCAGCAGAACCCGGCCCACCAGCACGGCGTTTCGGGGCAGCGGATCCGCGGCATTGAGCACCCGGACGAGGTCGTGTGGATCGCCGACGCGGTGGACTGGATCCCGCGGCACAACGGCCAGACGCACTTTCTCTTCGGCGACTCGAGCCTGCGGATCGAGACCCTGCCGCAGCGGATCT
>JBGPJM010000313.1:0-4193 GCA_041485385.1 Phycisphaerae bacterium
AGTAGATGGGAGTGGTGAGGTAGTAGGGGCGGGGGTCGGGCATGGTGAGATTGTAAGAGGAAGTGAGCAGTGAGCAGTAAGCAGAGGAAGGGGATGGGGAGGGGCGGGGGCGGGCCGCCTCAGGCCCGAGTCGTCAGTCCTTGCCCCTCGCCACCGGCCACCCCGTCGCTTCGACGAAGCGGCGCTGGAGGTCCGCGGCGATCTCCACCGGCTTCATCGAGCGCTCCCGGTAATCCACCACCGGCAGGAACGTCAGCGTGGCGCGGCCGCGCTTCAGCAGGCTCCCCCACGCGGTGGGTGATTCCGGGGTCCCCTCGATCACGACCGGCAGGACTCGTGCGCCGGCCTTGGCGACGAGCAGACCGATCCCGTGGGCGAACGGCAAGATATGCCGGGCCGGACGCTCGATGGCGCCCTCGGGGAAGATGCCGATGACCCCGCCGCGGCCGTCGCGCCCGCCGTGCTGCAGGTAGCGGATCGCCTCGCGGGCGGCCCGGGCGTCGGGCCCGTCGCGGCTGACCCCGATCACCGCGGCCCACTCCCAGATCATCTTCAGCGCCGGGGCCTGCATGTCGCGGGCCATCATGAACTTCACCTCGAAGGGCACCGCCGTCTGGATGAGGGGAGGGTCGGCGCCGCCGGTGTGGTTGGCCACGATGATGAGGGGCCCGTGGCCGTCGCGCCCGGGGATGTTCTCGCGGCCGCGGATGGTCAGGCGCTGGACGAGCCGCGAGTAGAGCCACATCGCCAGGAGGGCGAGGCCGGTGGCCGCGTCGCCGCGGGGGTTGTCCTCGAGCCGGCGCGCGATGAAGGCAAAGGCCACCAGCGCGGCGAGGAGGGCGACGGGCATGGTGATGCTGAGGTGCTCCCGGAGCATGGGGCGAATGTTAGCGGCTACGAACCGGGAATCCCGAGGGCGGATGAGGAGGAAGGGAGTGGCGGGGTCCCGAGCGATCGGCCCCAAGGCGCAAAAATGAAGCGGGCTCGGTCGCCCGAGCCTGCTTCGTCCCCGTGTCCTGCCAGCGGGGCATCTCCACTCCCCGATCCATCCTTCAGGGCTATTGAGCTCGGCTGCACGATGGGCGGTGCGTCCCTGCCGCGCCTGTGTGCCCGCGAGCTTCCGTATAGTCCTGCCGGCAGCACCGGAAGCGTCCTTGCAGATGGGATATCGGCCTCTGCCGGAGGGGACTCAAGCGCGAGCGTGCATGGCCTTTGCTCTCGATCAACTTGCTGCGAACCCGGGGGCGATCCTGGGGCTGACCGCCGAGGAATACGCCGCGGCGTGCGCCCTTGCGCGGGTCTCCGGCGGGCGGGAGGGGGCGATGAAGCGGTTCGCCCGCCTTTATCGCGACGGTGATGCCGCCCAGCCCGCGTTGTTCCCCCGGAGGGGGGACTTGGGGATCGGTGTAACTACCACGGCCGCGTCGCTGGCCCCCGTCGCCCGGACGATCGCCTCCGACAGCCCCGAGGGGCGGGTCCTGAAGTTCACGCAGCTGGTGCCGGGGCGCGCAGCCGCGGACCCGCCGGTGGAGACCGAGTCGGTGATCATCCCGATGATCGGGCGCAGCGGGCGGCGGACCTACACGCTGTGCGTCTCCAGCCAGGTGGGGTGCGCCATGGGGTGCACATTCTGCCAGACGGCGCAGATGGGGCTGATCCGCTCGCTCGAAGCCCACGAGATCGTCGGGCAGTGGTTCGCGGCCCGGCACGTGCTCCTCCCGGACCCGGCCCATGGCATGGACCCCGAGGGGGAGATCGCCAACGTCGTCTTCATGGGCATGGGGGAGCCGATGGACAACCTGGAGAACGTGATCGCGGCGATCGCCGTGCTCACCGACCACCGCGGGCCCGAGCTGCCGATGTCCAAGGTCACCATCTCGACGGTCGGGCGCATCGACGGCATCCGGCGGCTGGCGCAGCAGGTGCACAAGCCGGGGTGGCACCGCATCGGGCTGGCGATCTCGCTGAATGCGCCCGACGACGAGGTGCGCTCGAAGATCATGCCGGTCAACCGCGGCATGCCGATGGCCGACCTGCGCGAGGCCCTGGAAGAATGGCCGATCTACGGCGGCTTCAAGTTCTGCCTCGAGTACGTCCTCATCCCGACCGTCAACGACCGGCCCGAGCACGCCCTCGCGCTGGCGGAGTTCATCCTGGGGCGCGGCCGGTGGAGCGGGCGGCCGCGCCTGGCCGGGCTGGTCAACCTCATTCCGTACAACCCGCGCGACGGGTCGCCCTGGCCCGCGCCCGACGAGGCCGACGTGGACCTGTTCCTTCTCTGGCTCACCGAGGCCGGTGTGTACGCCAAGCGCCGGCGCACCAAGGGGCGCGACACCATGGCCGCGTGCGGCCAGCTGGGCAACCCCTTGCTGCGGCGTGCGCGCACCCTTGCCGGCGCGCCGGTGGCGCTCACACGGGCTGGAGCGAGCTAGACATGGCCCTCGAGATGCGACCGACATGCGAGCGCTGCGCCGCCCCGCTGGCCCCCGCGGTCTGGTACCATCCCCCAATCTCCGGAGGTGCCCCCATGACGATTCTGCGTGCCATTTCCGCCGTATCGCTGACCCTCTGCCTGGCCGCCGGCGCGCTCGCGCAGCAGCCCGCCGACAAGGCGCCCCCGCCCCCCCAGCCCAAGCCCGCCGAGAAGACACCCGCTGCGCCGGAGAAGCCTGCCGCAGAAAAGCTCGTGTACATCCAGATGTCCACCTCCCTGGGCGACATCTTCGTTGAGCTCAACAACGAGAAGGCGCCCATCAGCGTCGCGAACTTCCTGAAGTACACCGAGAAGCACGCCTACGACGGCACCATCATCCACCGCGTCGTCCCCAAGTTCGTGGTGCAGGGCGGCGGGCGCACGCCCGACCTCAAGGAACTCCCGTCCGACAAGCCCATCAAGAACGAATGGACCAACGGCCTGAAGAATGCTCGCGGCACGATCGCCATGGCCCGCGACGCCGACCCGGATTCCGCCACCCGCGAGTTCTACTTCAACCTCGTGAACAACGACAAGCTCGACCGCGTCCGCCCTGATGTGCCCGGCGCGGGCCCGGCCGGCTACGCCGTCTTCGGCAAGGTCATCGCCGGCATGGACGTCGTCGACAAGATCGCGGCCGTCAAGATCCACGACGTGTCCAAGGATCTCCAGGGCGTACCCGACGAGCCTGTCGTCATCAAGTCGGTCGTGCGCATCACCAAGGCCGACGCCGACAAGGCGATCAAGAACGCCCCGGAGGCGCCAAAGGAAAAGAAGCCCGATGCCAAGCCGCCCGCTCCGCCGCCGGAGAAGAAGAAGTAACGAGCTGCTGCTGCCCTGGCCCCTCGGCGACACCCCTCCCCACCTATGCCCCATACCGTCACCAAGTACCAGCCCACCCCCAATCCCAACGCCCTGAAGTGCTTCGTCGTTCCCCCTGTCGGCGACCGCCCGCGCTCGTTCCGCAAGCCCGAGGAGGGCGCCGCCGACCCCACCGCCGCGGCCATCTTCGCCATCCCCGGCATCTCCAGCCTCCTGCTCAGCGGCGACTGGCTGACGGTGAATAAGTCCCCCGAGGCGGATTGGGCCCCGATCAAGAAGGGGCTGGAGCGGGCGCTGGCCCAGCTGGCCTGAGAGTGCCCATGGCCGGCGCGAGCGCGAAGACAACCACCAGACCAGCAGCGAAGCGATCGCGCGAGCGTGACCGCGCCATCGCCCGCGCGGTCGAGCGGTGGTTCGCCGCGAACGCGCGGGAGCTCCCGTGGCGCCGCGAGAATGGCTCGCCCGGTCCCCGGCGCGACCCTTACCGCGCGCTCGTCTGCGAGGCCATGCTCCAGCAGACGCAGGTCTCGCGCGTGGTCGCTCGCTTCACCGAGTTCATGGACCGGTTCCCGACTGTCCGCACCCTCGCCGGCGCGACCGAGGACGACGTCCTGGCCCTCTGGTCCGGCCTGGGCTACTACCGGCGCGCCCGGCACCTGCACGCGGCCGCCCGCGCGATCGTCGACCGGCACGGCGGCGTCTTCCCCGTGGACATCGACCAGATCCGCGCCCTGCCCGGTGTCGGGCGGTACACCGCCGGCGCCATCGCCTCCATGGCGCTGGGCCAGCGCGAGCCGCTGGTGGACGGCAACGTCGCGCGCGTCCTGCTCCGCATAGAGGGAAGAGAAGGAGGCAGCGGCGATCGTGCCACGGACGCCTGGGCCTGGTCACGCGCGGC
>JBGPJM010000314.1:0-4176 GCA_041485385.1 Phycisphaerae bacterium
ACCCCCAAGGAGCACCTGGGCCTCCCCAAGAAGGACGATGTGAAGCAGGGGTGCATCGCGTACAAGATCGCCGCCCACGCCGCCGATGTCGCCCTGGGCATCCCCGGCGCCCGCGACCGCGACGATGAGCTCACCAAGGCCCGCGCCGCCCTCAACTGGGAGAAGCACTTCGAGCTCTCCTTCGACCCCGACACCGCCCGCGCCTACCACGATGAGGACCTCGACGTCGACACCGACTTCTGCGCCATGTGCGGCCACGACTGGTGCAGCGTCCGCATCTCCAAGGAGATCCAGGAGTTCGCCAGCGGCAAGGCCGAGGGTTTCGAGCGCATGGGCGGCAAGGACGGCCACACCCCCGGCGGCGTGAAGAAATCCGCCGCGCTGACGCCCGAGCAGCAGGAAATCCTCGCCAAACGCGGCGTCCTCAGCCCCGACGAGATCCACAAGCTGGCGACGAAAACCAAAGCAGCGATGAGCCCCCGTGCAGAAACCCAGGGACAGCAGTCCCTGGGTCCAGCCCCCGCACACCAGCGGGCCGCCGACACGCAGAAGGCTTCCTGCCACAGCGACTACGTGGATCCCGAGTCGGCCAAGAAGCTGCAAGCGGAGAAGGCCGGACGCGAGGTGCTACTGCAGGTAGATGTGCGCCCGGCGCTGGGGATCGCGACGAACGAGCGGAGGATCGTCTAAGATGGCGCGGCGATCCGGCACGGCATCGAGATCCCGGACGCGGAAGCGATCGCGCCTGGATCGTCGTTCCTCGGCGATCGAGGGGCAGGCGCGACGCAGGTTGCGACAGAGTCCGGGGACCCTCGAGGATTGTCAGCGCCTTCGGGACCGGATCAGGTCGGCATTGCTGGCGCGCGGCCACTCACGCTTCGTCGCGGACGAAACCTCGTTCCATATGGTGGATTGGCTGTCGGACCTTCATGACCTCCACGCCTTGTTCACCGGGCGATCTCGCTGGACATCGGAGCGCGTCGAAAAAATTGTGATCCGGTTCCTCCTGCACGTGCCGAACCACGTCGCCGCGGCTGCAAAGGTGCTGGTCGACTTCCCCGTTGATGACATCTTCCATGTCGGCGCGATCGTGGGTTCGACGCCGCGCCGGACAGCGCGGAGCCCGCGCTACAAGAAAACGGAAACGGATTCCTCGATCTGATACGCTCCACCGGTGAAGTACCGCGCCCAACGCATCGCCGACATGCTCGGGTTCGGGCGCAGCGATGAGCCCCCGTGCAGAAACCCAGGGACAGCAGTCCCTGGGTCCAGCCCCCGCACACCAGCGGGCAGCCGACACGCAGAAGGTCTCCTGCCACAGCGTCGACCCCGAGTCAGCCAAGAATGCAGGCCGAGAAGGCCAGTCGCGAGGTGCTGCTGCAGGTGGATGTGCGCCCGGCGCTGGGGATCGCGAAAGAAGATCGCGTGATCTGAAGGGAGCCCTCCATGGGACGGGCGCGAAGGAGAATCCGGCTCATCGGCGCGGCTCTCTCGCTTGGGGCGGGCGCGTATTGGCTGGCCACAGTTCTTCTCTTCGAAATGACCTACTACGGCGACGAGGTGACGGTCAGCGCAAGAGAGGGCTACCTTGCGATCTATTGGGGCGAGCAAGCGGAGGACCGCAACACCCTCGTGGTTAACAACTTCTCATGGCCGTTCTTCCCGGCCTCCGGCGCCGGTATGGGCTGGACGTCCGACTGGCGATGGGAGACCTCGGGACCCTCAACCTTGCTGTCGCGATCGTGGTGGGCCTACCAAATCGAGAATCCGAAACGTCTGGGCTTCTACGCGCCTGGGATCTCGTCCGGCAGTTCGGGACGTCAGCCTGCGTATGTGGGCATTCCATCGTGGACGCCGCTCGTCATCGGGCTTTCGTGTGTTGCCTGCACGTGTCGGCGTCGCTCGCAGTCGCCGACGACGTGTGCCGGATGCAGCTACGACCGCGCAGGTCTGCCATTGGGAGCGAACTGCCCCGAATGCGGAGCCGAAGCGCCTCGCGAGAGGACCCAAAGCGATCGTGCGCACCGCGCGCCAAGAAAACGCGAGATGTGACATCAATGCACTTGACAAACACCGAATTAATGCTACCTTACCCCAAACATGCACCGAAGCGGCCAGACTATCCAATCGCCCACTCCGCGCCCCCATGCCTTCGCTTCCCCATTTTTTAAAACTTCTCTAAGGATGCCTAAGGATGTCTAAGGATGCCTAAGAGTGCCAACGAATTTCAGGCGCGCACAAACGATTCACCCTGAACAGGTCCCATGGGTCCAACGCCCCGCTCCCCGGAGAACCCTCCCCATGACCCCCTCCGACTTCATCGCCGCCTTCAAGGACCACCGCGCCTCCGCCATCATCCGCACCGCGCGCCAGGACGATGCCCGCCGCGCCATGGACGCCGCGGCACGGGGCGGCTTCCGCATCTGCGAGTTCACCCTCACCGTCCCGGGCGCCCTCGACCTCATCCGCGAGTTCGCCGCCCGCCCTGGCCTGATCGTCGGGGCGGGCACCGTGCTCACCCCCGACGACGCCCGCGCCGCAGTCGCGGCCGGCGCCCGGTTCCTGGTCTCCCCCGTCCTCGACCCCGCCGTCATCGCCGAGGCCGCGCGCCTCGGCGTCGCCATGATGCCCGGCTGCGCAACCCCCACAGAGATGCTCGCCGCGCACCGCGTCGGCGCCCAGCTCCAGAAGCTCTTCCCCGCCCCCGGCACCGGCCCCGCCTGGGTCGCGCAGACCCTTGGCCCCATGCCCTTCCTCCGCATCGTCCCCACCAGCGGCGTCACGCTCGAGAACGCCGCGGCCTACCTCCGCGCCGGCAGTTTCGCGGTCGGCTTCGTGAACTCGCTCTTCGACCCCGCCGATATTGCCGCCGGCCGCTTCGACGCGATCGAGTCCCGAGCCCGCGCGATGCTGGCGGTGGCGGCGGGGGCATGATTCGAGCCGCACGCGTGCATCATCGCTGGATGCGGGCTCCACACGGGCTCGCCCTTTCATGACGCTCAGGAGCACCACATGACCAGGGTCACCGAAGCGATCTTTGCCAACGGGGTCCTGACTCCCACCGAGCCCCTGCCCCTGCGCGAGCAGGAACGCGTGCGAATCACCGTCGAGTCGATCGGCAACGGAGAGGCGGCACCCGCGCGCGAGGAGGCCGTTGATACGAATACTCTCTTACGTTGCGAGCGCGTTGGCCGATGCCACTGGCCGCATACCCTTCCCCGATGGGTCTCTCAGCGCACGTCATGGCCATCGAACGCGTCCAGCAACGGCTTCGCAAGGTGACCGCGGCCCTGGACGCCGCGGGTATCCGGTACGCCGTGGTGGGAGGCAACGCCGTCGCGGCATGGGTCGGGCGCGTGGACCCGGGCGCGACGCGCGCCACCAAAGATGTTGACCTCCTCGTCAGCCGTCAGGACGTGCCGCGCATCACCGCCGTGATCACCGGCCTGGGCTTCACGCGCGAGGACCTGCGCGACATCGTGCTGTTCACCGACCCCCAGGAGCCGAGCAGGAAATCGGGCGTTCATCTGGTCTGGGCGGGCGAGAGAATCCGGCCGTCGTACACGGTCCTCTCGCCCACCGTTGATGAGGCCGTGCGCGACCCCGAGGGGTTCCTCGTTGTAGATCTGCCCGCCCTCGTGCGGATGAAACTGACGTCCTTCCGGCCCATCGACCAGGTGCACATCGCCGACATGCTCGGGGTCGGGCTGATCGACGAGCGGGTGCGGGCGGCGCTCCCTACCGAGTTGATGGCGCGCCTGGCGGAGGTCGAGCACCTCGAGGCGTGAGCCGTGCCGGTCGACCATGCGGGCATCGGGTTCTCGGCCGCCTGAGCGGTGCCCGGAAGGGGGCGAAGGCGCAGAAAGGAGCCAGAGCGCGTGGACCTACCATTCGCCATGGCGTTCCGGCACGATTGGTCGATCATCGGAGGTGATCGCTGCGTACGAGTAGAGCGGAATGCATCGCGGGGAGGGGTTGGCCGACCATCCCCCTCACGTGGATGGCCGCGACCCGTCGCGTCCGAATCCCCGTCCCCCTGAGACCCCATGCCTGACCTCATTCAAGAAGCGCTGCAACCCAGCCCCGCCGCTGTCACCGCGGCTCCGACCCCCCGCCCCGTCCGTTCCGTATCGCTCAAAACCCGCCTGATCAACCTCGCGGCGGTGGTCATTCCCT
>JBGPJM010000315.1:0-4134 GCA_041485385.1 Phycisphaerae bacterium
ATCCCCCACCCATGTTCTCCCCCATCCCCGACATCCTCGCCGACCTCCACGCCGGCAAGATGATCATCCTCACCGATGACGAGCACCGCGAGAACGAGGGCGACCTCGTCCTCCCCGCCCAGTTCGTCTCCCCCGAAGCGATCACCTTCATGCTCTCGGTCGCACGCGGCTACCTCTGCCTCTCCCTCACCGAGGCCGACTGCGACCGCCTCGAGCTCCACCCCCAGTCGCAGGTCAATACCACCGCCCGCGGCACCGCCTTCACCGTCTCCATCGACGGCCATTCCAAGCACGGCTTCACCACCGGCGTCTCCGCCAAGGAACGCGCCCGCTGCATCCGGATGGCCATCGACCCCACCTCCCGCCCCGACGACTTCGTCCGCCCCGGCCACATCAACCCCCTCCGGTCACGTACCGGCGGCGTCCTCGTCCGCACCGGCCAGACCGAGGGCTCCATCGATCTCTGCCGCCTGGCCGGGCTCACCCCCGCCGCCGTCATCATCGAGGTCATGCGCGACGACGGGGAGATGGCCCGCGTCCCCGACCTGGCCGACCTCTGCCGCCGGCACGGGCTGAAGATGTGCTCGGTCGCCCAGATCATCGAGCACCGCCTGAGCCGCGAGAGCCTCGTCAGGCGCCTCGAGCCCCTCGGGGGACGCCCCGTCCGGACCGCGCTGGGGACATTCAACGCCATCGTCTTCGAGAGCCTCGTCGACCCGCTGCCGCACCTGGTCCTCACCGCCGGCGACGTCGGCCGGCTCGACGCCTCCCCGTCCCGCGCCGTGATCGAGCGCCCGCAGCCCACCCTGGTCCGCATGCACAGGCGCCACATGCTCGGCGACATCTTCGGCGACCTCGACTCGGCGCCCGAGGGCTCCACCGGCGACCTCCTCCGCGCCTCCATGCGCATGATCCAGGAAGACGCGGCCCGGGGTGGCACGGGCATCCTGCCCGTGAGTCCCACGGGCGTCCCGCCCGTGAGCGGAGGCGGTGGCGGGGCGATCGTGTACCTCCGGACTCAATCCGGCTCAGCCCCATCCGGGGGAGCCCCCACCCCCGCCGAGAGCGAGGACCTGGAGGGCCGTCTTCAGACCCTCCGCGTCCCCGACCCGCAGGCCGGCTCCGATTCGCCCCACCTCACCCACACCAGCGGGCACGGCGCCAGAGCCCTGCCGATGCCGCAGCGGGACTTCGGCATCGGCGGCCAGATCCTGCGCAACCTCGGCCTCACCAAGCTCCGCCTGATCACCAACCACCCCCGCGCCCTCCCCGGCCTCGAAGCCTTCGGCCTCGAGATTGTCGAAACCGTCCCTGTAGCACAGGCCTCCCGCACCTGAGTGGCACAGGCCCTGTCTCCCCGTCCTCCAGTCCCCCACTCCCCGAACCGCGCGCGCAGAACAGGCGCGCCCGGCGCGCGCAAAAGCGCAAACCTCACAATTTTCTTCTCCTTGCGCCACAAGCACTTACGCGATTCGACCCCCGCCGAATTCCCATTCTGCGCGCGCAAACAGGACCGACGGCCCATAGGTAGAGGGGCATCGCGCGCACGCTCCGCCCGTCAGGAGCCAGGTCCGACACCCAGCCCGGGAGCACACGAATTTCAGACTCGCGCCCGATCGCCCATGCATCAACGCAAGTGCTTTGCAGAAAGCAACTTGCAGCGAGTCCAGCCCCCCCGCCGACCCTCCAAAACCACCCAAAAACCCCGAGAAAACCGACCCCCCCCTCTTCGCGAAAATCACCTCGCCAAAAACCACAACTCCAGCTATTACAAGCACTTACGCAAAAAACCTACCCTGCTTTTCTCGACCCTTCCCCGCCCTTCTCTGCTTTTCTCAAAAACTCTCGACCCCTCTCAAAATCTCTCGACCCTTCTCGTCCTCTGTCCCCCACACATCCTCCCCAATCGACGCGACAATCACGCCTCCACGCCTCCACGCCTCCGCCCTGAACCGCCTTGAATCCCCCCCGCTCATGCGACCCTCCCACCTCATCACCGCCCTCCTCATCCTCGCCACCGCCGCGGCCATCCTCTGGCCCTCTCCCGACCTCGTCTCCGGCAAAAAGACCGTCACCTTCACCGTCTGGGGCATGCCCTTCGAAGACCGCCTCTTCCTCGACCGCTACGCGAAGAAATGGGAGCACCTGAACCCCGATATCCGCGTCGACTACCGCCGCTACGGCGACGACCTCCTCATGAAGTACAACGCCTGGCACACCCGCGGCCAGGGCCCCGAGGTCCTCCGCCTCCGCGTCACCGACTATCACGGCATGGCCGCCCGCGGCCTCCTCGCCCGCCTCGACACCCTCATCGACTCCGCCGGCCGCCAGCGCATCCTCGGCGATATCCCCGCCCACCTCCTCCCCCTCCTCGAAGCCGACGGCCCCGAAGGCCGCGGCATCTACGCCCTCCCTGAAGACAACGCCCAGTACGGCCTCTTCTACAACAAGAAGATCTTCGACGACTTCAACGCCGCCCACCCGGACGCCCGGATCGACTACCCATCCCCCGAATGGACCTGGGACGACCTCCGCCGCGCCGCCATGAAGCTCACCAAGTACGAGAACGACGACCCCAGGGGGAAGGGCAGGATCCTCCTGGCCGGCTTCGACTTCACCGTCTGGGCCTGGCCCTTCATGACCTTCTTCGCCCAGGCCGGCGGCGCGCTCTGGACCAGCGACGGCCTCACCTGCACCCTCAACACCCAGGCCGGCGTCGACGCCCTCGAGTTCCTCCGCACGCTCCAGCGCGACGACCGCAGCTTCCAGCCCTCCCTCAGCGGCTACCAATCCGGCACCGGCCCCGATGTCCTCTTCGCCGCCGGCCGCACCGCCATCTTCCTCGACGGCTCCTGGCGCATCCCCAACATCGAGCAGGTCGCCCCCACGCTCGACTTCGCCGTCGCCCCGCTCCCCCGCGGCAAGGTCCCCGCCGTCGTCTCCGGCTGCGTCATGTGGGGCATCTCCGCTCACGCCAAATACAAGGACGAAGGCTGGAAGATGCTCCAGTGGCTGATCGCCCCCGAGCAGGCCATCGAATACTGGGACACCCTCCGCGTCGCCCCGCCCGCCAGCCTCGCCGCCCAGAACTCCCCCGGCTTCCGTTCAACCCGCGGCATCCGCAAGCCCGGCGGCGGATATGAAGTGCCTCCCATGTCCCCCGAGAACTTCGACAAGCGCGCCGCCTGGATCCTCTACGCCAACACGCCCCACCCGCTCACCGGCAAGCCCCCCGGCTTCGTCCCCGTCGGCCCCTACCAGACCGAGCTCGAGGAAGAGATCAACCGCATGCTCAACGAGTACCTCAACCCCTCCAGCACCCTCCCCGCCCAGGCCGCCCTCAACCAAGTCGTCGACCACACCCACCGCATCATCGACCGCGACCGCGCAGCCAAGGGCCTGCCAACCGTCAAGCGCAACTGACCTCGCAGGGCATGGCTCAAGCCAACCTAATTCAGCGGATCTTGATCGAATCAGGACCGCGGACCTCAAGCCACTCCTGAACGCCATACGCCGCCGAGAGTACCTCTTCGATGACGGCTCCACTCAGCTTCTTCGATTTCGGCCACCTGACGAATACTCCCGTTACTCCGCTTTTCCAACGAGTACCGGTCTTTACGCTCGGTTCCGGGTCCTCAGACGAAACAAAAATGAACACCTGCCACTCACCGCCAGGGAGCCGGAAAGCGCCCTCGGCCCACCCCATGTCGTCGCTCATAACCAAGTCGTAGCTTATCTCCGCGACCATCCATCACTCCCCTTAGCGTTGCGAAGTCTCCACCGTCCACCGCCGCAGCACCTTCCCCTCCAGCTCCGCCCCCGACCACGCATCCTCCCGCGCCGCGAACTCCAGCACCTTCCCCAGCAGCCACTGCCCCGCATCCTCCGAGTGGTCCAGCGAAGATACCACCAGCAACCCTTCCCCCACCTTCGCCGTGAACAAGCTATCCAGCAGCTTCGGCCGCTCCTGCATGTCGTGCGTCCACACCAGCCGCACCGCCGGCTCCACCTGGTCGGCGATCCCCAGCTCCCCCGTCGGCACCGTCCGCGTGATCCGGCGCGTCAGGTCGTAATCCAGCAGGTCCAGCACCGCGCTGTTCTCCTGCTCGCTGAACCCCAGCGCCTGATCGCACA
>JBGPJM010000316.1:0-4134 GCA_041485385.1 Phycisphaerae bacterium
CCGACGCCGTGACGACCCGCGTGCCGTCCGGGCTGAACGATGCGGAAGTGACCTCGTTCGTGTGCCCCTTGAGTTCGGCCAGGCTGTTGTCGGCGCTGGCGTTCAACCATCGCCATTCCCAGCCGCGGAGCCGTTCCGGACATGCGTCGAGGCGCCGCCGCACGCGGTCGAACTGCCGGAAGTCCATCGCCGCCGCGGCCATCTCGATGTTGGCGAGGTAGGAGTTGTACTCGATTGTCTTCAGAGCATTCTCGGCTTCGCGCGTCTTGGCGTCGGCGGTCCGCCGGGCCGCGCCCTCGGATTGCGCCAGCCGGCGCTGCTCCGACTCGGCCGTGCGGGCGTTGGCGGCCTCGCGCTGGGCAATCCCCGCCATCCACAGCGTGGCCGCCAGCCCTACCAGCAGCGCGGCGAACACCGCCGCCGCGGCGATGACCGGTCCCCGGTTCCGGCGCAGCGCCATCTTCAGCACGTACATCGCGCTGTCGCGTTTGGCCTCGATGGCTTCGCCAGCCAGATAGTGCGCGAGGTCGCGCCCCAGCTCCCCCGCCGACTGGTACCGGCGTTCGCGCTCCTTGGACAGGCACTTGAGGACGATGGTCTCGACCTCGTCGTCGATGGCCGGCTGCACGCGGCTGGGGCGCTCCGGCTCCTGGTGCTGGATCCGCTCCAGCACGTCCCGCATCGCGCCCACGGTGTCGTAGGGGAACCGGCCCGTGAGCGCGTGGTAGAGCATCACGCCCAGGGCGTACACGTCGGTCCGCACGTCGATCCTGCTGGGGGAGCCCTCGGCCTGCTCCGGGCTCGACCACGGCACCGAGCCCAGGAACTGCCCGGTCATGGTCATCGCCGGCGACGAGTCGTCCGAGACGCCCGCCAGCTTGGCCAGGCCGAAGTCCAGCACGAAGGGTTCGCCATTGGCGTCCACCCGGACGTTGCCGGGCTTGAGGTCGCGGTGGATGATGCCGCGGAGGTGCGCGGCGTGCACCGCGTCGCAGATCTTGACGAAGATCTCGAGAATCCTGCGGAGGGTATCGCGGGGCAGGGTGGGAGCGGGGGCGGCGGCGTGGGTGGGAGGTTCGCTCGGCGTGCCCCTCGCGGCCGGCGGCCTGGACGCACGGGATGTGCTCTTCTGCCGGAGGGACTCGACGTACTCGTCGAGGGTCTGTCCGGAGATGTAGTCCATGACGTAGTAGGAGCGGCCCTGGGCCGAGCCGCTCTCGTGGATGGCGACGATGTTGGGGTGCTTGAGCTGGCCCAGCACGCGGATCTCACGCTCGAAGCGGGCGACGTCGTGCCTGTCGGCGAAGTGGCCCTCCCTGAGGATCTTGATCGCCACCGAGCGGCGGGTGGAGCGCTGGTGGGCCTGGAGGACCACCCCCTGCCCGCCGCGGCTGATCTCCTTGAGCACCTCGTAGCCGGGGATGGAGTGAATCATAGCGTGGGCGTGGTGGGCTGAGGGTGTATCGCCGTCCGGGGACAGGGCGGTGAACCGGGTGGGCGAGTCGGCGGCTGGTTCCACGGCGACGCGCGCGGCAAGGGCGAGGTTCTCGCGGATGTCGGAGAGGACCTTGGCGCAGCCGGCGCAGGAGGACAAGTGCGCCCGCACAGCACCCTCGTCGGCGGGGGCGAGTCCGCCGCTGGCGAAGAGGTCGAGGGTGGCGAGGTCGGGGCAGGTCACGGGGGTGGGTCCCGTTCGGCGTTGGCGCGGCGTGCTCGCGCGAAGCGTGCGTGGGGCGATCGCTCAGGACGGCTCTGTTTCCTCGAACTCCTTCGTCAACTCGGCCAATCGCTTCAGCATACGGTGCTTGGCGACGTACACGGCATCGCGGCTCAGGCCGGTCTCGCGGGCGGCATCGTCGGGTGATCTTCCCTCCCTGACGATCATCTCGAAGGCGCGGTAGGTTGTGGGGGCGACCTCAGCCTTGGCGCATTCCAGGCACGATTCCAGCATCGCTCGCTCCCACTCGAGGTCCCAGGCCTGCGACACGTCCGACTCCTCGGGCACGTGATCCCAGAACGCCGTGCGGTTGTCGCCGGCCACCGGCTTCTCCTTGGCGCCGGCTCGCCTGCGGCGCGCGTTGGCGGCCTGGCGGTAGGCGATCCCGAAGAGCCAGCTGCTCAGCCTGCCGACCTCGCGCCGATACTTTCCGGCACGGAAGCCTTCGAGGAACGCAACGAGGGTCTCCTGCACGACATCCTCGGCCTCGGCGGAAGAGAGCCCCAGCTTCATCGCCAGCGCCCGGATGGGGCGCTGGAAACGGGTCATGAACCGATCCCACATCGAGCGATCGTCGTTACGGCCGAGCCGATCCAGCACCGTGCTCGTGGTCACCCAGTCCATTCGCGCCGCTCCCAGGGCAGTGTACACGATGGCGTGCCGGCGCTGCGCAGCCGGGGTCGGAATCGCCTCGGCGCTGCGCTGTTGAGACCGTTCTTGCCGGGAGCGCCAGTGGAATGCCCGGGTCGCCCGGCCTGGAAGAACAAGCGGATCGCAAGGGGACCCTTGGCGGCTGCCTGAGAGTGTCGTTCCGCTGGAGAGGCGCGATTGTCATTGCCGCATTGGCGCGCCATATCTTTCCCCCGTGGCCAAGCATCGACCACGCGGCGGGGCAGTGTGAACCGGGACTCGGTCATGCGGGCTGTATGGCCGGCGTTCCAGGACGAACTGTTCAAGTGCATCGTCGGGCTGTGCTGGTCCGATGTGCGCTCCGTACCCAAGCCAGGCGCGACGCTAGGGGCGGCATTTGACCCCAGCCCGCACATCGCCTCGGGATGCCTTCTGAGCCTGTACGGCAGCTGGTACTTCCTCACCGCCGGGCATGTCCTCAATGAGATCAGCGGTGCAGAGGCGGCTGGCCGCACCGCCCTGCGGTTTGAACTGATGGCCGGTTTTCATCGCTCCGACTACCGCGCCGAGCGCCAGCCTTTTCCATTCGACCTGGGCAAGTGTCTGGCCATCGATGAATGCGGAGGCCGTGATTTTGGGCTCATCGCAATCCCTCGCATCATTCGGGACAACCTCGTTCGCGCAGGCAGCCGCGCGGTCGCAGTGGAGCAAGTCGCGCGAGCAGGACAGTGGTTCCATGGCTTTGCACTGGTTGGCTTCCCCAAACAAGAGTTTCAGGTCAAGCACATCGATAGCGCACATGCACGAGACATGTACCTCAACATCGGAACACCGATGTTGCCGGTGCGACAAGAGGCTCGGCCAGGATTTCGAGTTGATCGTCGCCACAGTCCGTTCATCGGGAGGATCGTGAGCCTTCGCGGCACCTATCCAGATGGGCGGACGGCGACGTTGTCGAGCATCGCCGGATGAGCGGTGGCCCGATCTTCGGTTTCCGCTTCCGCAAGGGTGGAGCAAAGGTAGCGATTGTCGCCGTCCAGAGTCGGTGCTACGAACCCTCGATGACCATCCTGGGAAGTCGCGTCTCGCACTTCATCAAGGAGTTCAACTCGGCTGTCATGGCACACGGGAGGAGCCGGGGAACCCGCAAGAAGCGGCGCCGGTGAGATGCGAGCCACGCTTTCTCCGCGGAACGTAGCTGTCAGGCCCTACAGGTGCAAGACAACGAAGACGACCAGCGCGACGAGGCCGATCGAGCCGAAGATGGATCCCACGATGATCGCCGCCAACTTGCCGTCGCTCAGGCCATAGGACGTGCGGTACGCGTCGAAGCCCAGACCGGCGTCGCCCGCCCGGGCGGCTGCCGGGCGCTTCAGGCGCACCCGCTGGTTGTCGAACTTCTCGACCAGCACCCAGCCAGCGCGGGCCTCCTCGTCGAGGGCCTGGCGGAGCCGGTCCGGGTTTCGGAACGCGCCCGTCGCCGAGCGCAGGAACTTGAACTCCCAGCCTTCGGCCAGGTCGGCGTGGCTGTACGGGGTCATGGCCTCTTCCTCTTCACGGCGGCGGCGGGCCGCTTCCGCGGCCGCGGCTGCCGCTCCACCGGATGCTGCGGCGCTCATGCCTTCATGGTAGGGGAAGGAGGCCTGGAGCGGTTTGTCCGGGCCGAGCCGCTCCGGCGCGTGCACGAATGCGTCTTCGGCGTGCCGGCGCTGGAGAGCGAGCCGGTGGACCCGCGGCTGTAGCGCCTACGCCGGGCGGGCCGCGAATCGCCTTCCCAGCAGCCCCAG
>JBGPJM010000317.1:0-4105 GCA_041485385.1 Phycisphaerae bacterium
GGCACGTACCGGCAAGCGACGGACGACGCGAGCACCAAAATGAACAAACCGAAGACCGTCCTTGTCGTTGACGATGAGACGCACATCACGCACGTGGTGGCGCTGAAGCTCCGCCAGGCGGGTCTCACGGTCCTGACCGCCTCGAATGGACAGGAGGCGCTGGACCTCGCCCGTTCGGCGCGCCCGGACATGGTCGTCACCGATTTCCAGATGCCGTTGATGAGCGGGTACGAGCTGAGCGTGTCGCTCAGGAGCGACCCCGCGACCGCCGCGATCCCGGTCCTGATGATCACCGCGCGCGGGCACATGCTCACGTCGGACGAGATGGCACGGACGAACATCCGCGCCGTCATGTGCAAGCCCTTCAGCCCGCGCCACGTCCTGGAGAAGGTTCGCGACATCCTCGGAGTCTCCGATCTCGCGCCGGGCGCCCTGCGGGCCCCGGGGGCGGCCGCCGCATGACCCCCTCCGCCCCGAATCCCCCCCTGCCGCGCCCGGAGGACGATGCCTACCACGCTGTGCGCGAGCGCTGCGGGCTGCTCGGCCACCCGACATGGCTGTGCGACCTCCGGTCCGGAGCCGTTGTCGCCGAGCCCCCGCAGGCCCGCGGCTGGGGCGCGCCGGTCCGGTCGCGGGCGATCCGGGAGCGAGTGGCTGCCGCGGTGCGTGCCCGCGCCGACGAGAAAGAGTGCGGGGTCGTCGATCTCGACGCGGGGTGCTGGCTCATCGTGCTCCCGCCCGCCAGCAACGCGCGCGGCGCGCACCGGCTCGTGGCGCTGGCCCTGGGAGAATCGTTCCCGGAGTCGGCTCTGTACGCCGAAGCGTGCGCCGAGGCCGGCCCGCGCGCGCGGAAAGGCGGTGCCGCCGCGCCGCCGACCTGCCGTTCCGCGGAGGACGCCGCCCGCATCGCCCGGATCTTGGCCTGGATGCTCCATGACCAGCTCTGTATCTCTCGCGACAAGGCCTCGCTGGACGGCTTCGGCCTCCACCTGGCGGAGATGTACGAGGAGATCGGGCTCCTGTACCGCCTGGGCCGATCGATGAGCCAGCTGGCCCGCCCCGACGAGTTCGTCGAGAACGCCTGCGCCGATTTGCAGCAGACCCTGTCGTTCGCGTGGATCGCCGCGAGATTCGTCGACACCGGCCGCGCGGCGGTGGGCGTCGCCGGGCAGCTTGTCGTGGCCGGCCGGCTCCCCTGCGACGAGGAGCAGTTCGACGCGGCCGCCTGCCGGCTCCTTCAGGGCGCGAACCCCGAGCGCTGGACGCTCGCCACCCCGCGCGGCTCGGATCTGGCCCGGCTGGTCGGTTCCGAAGTGCTCGTCCACCCGATCACGCGCGACGACCGGACGATCGGCGTGCTCCTCGCCGGAGGCAAGCCACCGCCCGACATGGAGATCAGCAGCTTCGAGACCCAGCTGCTCGACGCCGTGGCCGACTGCATCCGCGTGTTCATCGAGAACGCCGACCTCTACGCCGACCAGCTCTCCCTGTTCGTGGGCACCGTCGAGGCCCTCGCCGCGGCCATCGACGCCAAGGACCGCTACACCTGCGGCCACTCGCAGCGGGTTGCGCACCTGGCCAGGGATCTGGCGCTTGCGACCGGGATGGACGACGTCGGGGCCGAGCGCATCCGCATCTCCGGCCTCCTGCACGACGTCGGCAAGATCGGCGTCCCCGAGGCGATCCTCTGCAAGCCCGGGCGGCTCACGAAGGAGGAGTTCGACCAGATCAAGCTGCACCCCCGAACCGGCGAGCGGATCCTCAAGGACATCCCCTTCCTCGACGACATCCTGCCCGGCGTGCTCTACCACCACGAGCGGCTCGACGGCAAGGGCTATCCCGACGGCCTCAAGGGCGAGGACATCCCCATGATCGCCCGGATCCTCGCCGTCGCCGACGCCTTCGACGCGATGAGCACCAGCCGGTCGTACCGGCCCGCCATGACCCGCGACCAGGTTCTCGCCGAGCTGCGCCGCGGCGCGGGCACGCAGTTCGACCCCACGCTCGTCGAGCAGTTCCTCACGCTCGATCTCGCCGAATATGACCGCATGGTTGCCGGCCACACCCGGGCGACCGGGCTGGCCGCCTGACCGGGCGCCCTGCCCGTCCCCGCGGTCTCAAGGCAGCGTGACCTGCTGCCAGCTCCCCGGCACGACCGCCATTCGCCCCAGCGGAGCCGTGTACCCGACCGGTGGCAGGTCGTACACGGTGCGGTCGTACACCAGGTGATTCGTGTCCGCGATCGTAACGGTGCCCTCGCAGATGATCGCGCCTTTGACGGTGGCGTCCTTGAGCATGTTCAGCGTGCCCAGGACGTGCACCAGACCATCGATCTCCTTGGGGTACGTGTCGGTGGTGGAGTTGTTGAACAGGCCATCCAGGGGCGCGCCGATCGGGTTCAGGTTGATCCCCAGGACCGGCTCCGAGAGCACCGACAGGCTCGAATCCAGATTGATGTCCAGGTTGCCCTCGACGATTAACGCTGGGTAGTCGGACCGGACGCTCTTGAAGAACACGGCATCCCTCAGCGTGACCTTCCTGCCCGCGGCCTTGATGACCAGCGTGCCCGAGACGCGGGCGTCCTGGATCGTCAGGTCCGAGCCCTGCGTGTCGATCACGTACACGCCGTCGGCGTTCGTCGCCCCCCACGGGTTCACCCCCGGCCCCAGCACGAAGCCGCTGATCGTTCCGGACTTGAGGATCGTCACGCCCTTGGCGGCGTAGTCGCTCACGACGGTGGAGGTGGGCATCGCGACCGTGGCAGGCTCGCTGGTGACGGGGTCGGTGATCAGCCCCGAGCCGGCCACCGCCGCCGCCTGCACGTCGCCGATCACCGCTCCGTCAATCTGCAGCAGGCTGTTGGTGGTGACCGGCCCGTAGTCGATCGTCAGCGTCCTTCCCGACGACACGGTGATCTGGCCGTTGGCCACGAGCCCTGATTTCAGCGCGTCGATCGGCCCCGGCTGCGGCTGCATCCGCACCTGCAGCATGAACCGGGCGTTCCCCTCTTCACCCGTGCCGGTGAGCACCACCGGGTCGGAGGTGGAGTTGGCGAGATTGCCGTCCACCGGGTCCACGCCGTTGAGCGTGAAGGTGCCGCCCCCGATGGGCTGCTTGACCACCCAGTCGCCGTTGGGGTACTTGGTGCGCCAGTTGGGGGTGGTGTTGATCCACAACAGCCCCAGCTCGAGCGCGGAGCGGGCGTGCAGGCGGGCCTCCGCCAGGCCGACGTCGGACTGCACCGTGCGCTGCCGGATGCGGGTCACCGAGAGCGCCGAGAGCCCGATGACCGTCACGATCATCGAGCAGATCAAGAGCGCCAGGTACACGCTTCCCCGGCGGGAGCGGCGGCGGCGGGTGCTGGGTTCGTTCATGGCGTTCTCCTACGTTCCCGTCGCGCCCCCGCCGATGCGGGAGCCGACGGCTCAGGTGCCGCGGGTCCGGACGGCGACAAGCGTGGCGGCGAGCCCGTTGCGCCGCTGCACGGTGACGGTGATCCGCTTGGCGCCCGTCTCCAGCAGCGACGTCTTCCGCGGGTCATACGGATCCACCCACACGACGGCGACGGCGGTGCGCCAGCCGCTGAGGTTGGTCTCCTGCGTGCCGTCGGCCTGCTGCGGCGGCGTGCAGTCCCAGCCGTTGTAATCGTCGACGTCGTCGAACTTGGCGCGCGTGCCGGTCGACTCGCCGGGGTCAACGCCGAGCGTGACCGACGCGGTGGGGTCGCTGTACGGCTTCGCGAGGATCTCGGTCATCAGCGATTGCGCCAGCAGGGCGCCCTTGAAGCTGTCGGAGCTCCTGACCTCGAGAACGCGGGCGGCGCCGACGGTCCGCAGCGCCGCGACGAGCATCAGCCCGACGATGGCGATGGCGACCACGGCTTCGACCATGGTCACGGCGCGGGCGCGACGCACCCAGCGTCGGCACGCGCCGGCGAGGGAGCCCGCGCCCGGGGAGAGGCAGGTCACGGGACCTCCGGCTCGTTGAGCGTCTGCACCGAGGTGGTGACCTCCGTGGAGGGGTCGGTGCCGGTGCGCAGCGTCACGGTCGCGCCCGTCAGGTAGTTGTGGTTGACGGTGGTGGTCGTGGTGGTCATCGATTCGAA
>JBGPJM010000318.1:0-4089 GCA_041485385.1 Phycisphaerae bacterium
ATCGCCCACGGCTCCTGGGTCGTCCCCCCCGCCGGCCTACCCGCCCCCGCACAATCCTGAGAAAGAGAACCTCAACCCCCGGTGCCACCATGTCGGCAACAACATCGAAATCGCCCTTGACAGCACAGAGAACATCTCGTCAGGTGCGTCTGCGATCGCTCGTGCGTCGAGGGCGGGTTTACGTCTCCTGCCGCTTGGGTGCGTCCGCGGTTGATCGGGGACCGGATGCGGGGTGGCGGGCGCTCTCCTCTCGTGACACCCCCCTTTCGCCCTGCCCCCCCCCACTCGCTGTCACCCGCGTGAGACGGCGCCACGCCGCGCACGCCGGGCCGACCGGTAGACTCTCGCGTGCCCCGAGCCGACACACTCCTGTTTGTCCTGGCGGGGTTCCTGGGGCTGTGGTCGCTGTCGCTGGTGGTGCGGGGGATCTGGTCGGACCGGCTGCGGGGGCGGCGGCGGTGCCCGGGGTGCCGCGTCGAGATCGCCGATCGGTCGATCAAGCGGTGTGTGGCGTGCGGGTACGAGAGCAAGCTGGAGAAGCACTTCCATGCGCTGAAGCTGCACTGGCGGATGATCGGCGCGGGGACGGCGGTGCTGGCGACGTCGCCGGCGATCTTCTACGCGGGGCTGGAGGTCAGGCGGTGGGCGAACTTCGGCGGCGTGCGCGGGGTGTCGATCGGCCCCTGGACCGCTGTGGCCGCCGGCGTCATCCTGTTCGGCGCGGCCGTCATCGGCCGGTCGATCTGGGGCGACCGCTCGCGTGGGCGGCGGCGCTGCCCGAAGTGCTGGTACGACATGGCGGGGGCGCCGACGCTGGTCTGCCCCGAATGCGGGCACGACGCCGTCGAGGTCGCGATGCTGTACCGCACGCGCCGGCTCCGGCGCCCGGCGATCATCGGCATCGCGGTGATCGTGCTCGGAGGGCTGGGGCTGCTCGTGACGCCGATCCGGACCGGCGCGTGGCGGGCGGGGGTACCGACGGGCACCTTGATCGCCTGGTTCGAGAGCATGCCCGATTCAATGATTTTCCCCAGCAATCCCCTCGCGCCCGAGGCGGATTGCCTGCAGCGTCGCGTGGAGATCGGCGCCCTGTCACAGGCGCAGCAGAGATCGCTCCACGCCACCTGCCTCGAGATCCTTCAGCGTGGCGCGAGCGATCCAGCGTTCGGGAGGGCCATCGAGTTCGCCGACTCTTCCGATCCCAGGGTCGCCCGGTGTCTCTTGACCGCCGCCATCGACGGCCTCCTCGCGCCGACTCCCAGTGCGAACCCCTACCCGTTCCTCGCGCTTGGACTCTACAGAATCACGGACCTCGTGCGGAGCGATCCCTCCCTGAGCCGATTGGTCGACAACGCCTACCCGTCGTTCTTGACGCTGCTGGGAAACCCCACTCCTGCGGTCGCCGAAGCTGCTCAGATGCTCGCCTGTATGGGCGATCCTGCAACGGTCGTCCATGACCTCATCGCGGCCTCGACCTCCTCTCTGGGCTCTCCAAAGGACGTCACCATCCGCACGCTCGGGCGGCTCGCCCACACATCACCTCAGGGTCGAGATCTCCTCATTGCGCGGCTCGGCGATGGATCAGCGGCGAATCGGATGACTGCCTTGGCCTCGCTTCTGGACCTCGGGCACTTTGACACGCGCTGGTTCCTGGCGCCGACGCCACCCGCGGTCGATCCGATTGGCCGGAAGACAATCGACTTCTTCGCGAAGTTTCGTGGCTGGTTCGACCAATCCTACAACCGCTTTCAGAACGAGCTTGTCAACGATCCGAGTTGTCCCCAGGCTGTATTCGCAAGGCTGGACGCCGCACGCAGTGAAATGTTGACTCGACTCCTCCCGCACGTCACACCGTTTCTTGCGTCGAGCGACGCTGCGTATCGCGGCGAGGCCCTCGACCAGATCGGCTGGATGAGCCAATACGCGACGATGGATTTCAGCGACATCGTGCCGCGCGTCGAAGCGTTGATGAGCGACCCCGACGTTCGGGTACGCGACGCCGCGGCAAGAGCCCTCGAACTCATCAAGCAAAGGCGGGAACACGACACGCCCAACTGATCCGGCGCGGCGGCCTCAGGCGGGCGTCTCCTCCCCGCCGCCCGTCCCATTCTCCTCCTCCACGCGTGCCGCGGCGACGACGTTGTCGCCGTCGTCGAGGGAGACGACGCGCACGCCCTGGGCGCCGCGGCCGGTGCAGCGGATCTCGGCGACGGGCATCCGGACGAGCTTGCCTGCGCGGGAGACGACGACGACGTCGTCGGCGGCGTGCACGCCGAGGGCGGCCACGGCCCGGCCGTTGCGCTCGCTGGTGCCGATGTCCACGCGCCCCTTCCCGCCGCGGGACTGCGAGCGCAGCTTGCCCGTTTCGGGCTGCACTCGGTACTCATCGACCGGCGTGCGCTTGCCGAAGCCGCGGGCGGTGACGGTGAGGAGGCAGAAGCCCTTGTCGTCGCTGGCGGGGCCGGCGGTCATGAGGTCGCCCTCGGCGTCGGGGGCCATGGGGATGCGCACCACGCCGATGACCTGGTTGCCGCCCGCGAGCTCGATCCCCTTGACGCCCGCGGCCGAGCGGCCCATCAGGCGGACGTCCTGCTCGTTGAAGCGGATGGCCATGCCGCTGGAGGTCGCCAGCAGAAGGTCGTCGGTGCCGGTGGTGAGCGTCACGTCCAGCACCTGGTCGCCTTCCTTGAGGCCGACGGCGATGAGGCCGGACTTGTTGACGTTGCGGTAATCCTTCAGGGGCGTGCGCTTGACGATGCCTTCCTTGCTCACGAAGGTGAGGAAGTTGCTGCCTTCCTCGAAGTTCTTGACGGCGAGGAAGGCGCGGACGGATTCGCCCTTGCGGATGCCGCCGACCCCCCCTCCCCCGGCCCCCGTGCCTGCGGCTGCCTCGCCACCTACCGGCTGCTCGCCCGGGGCTGTTCCGTCGTCGGTCCTGGCGCTCTGCTGCTCGACGGTGCGGTCGGGACCCTCGTCCCGGCGCAGCTCGATGAGGTTCACCAGGGCCCGGCCCTTGCTCTGGCGGGGCAGGTCGGGGAGCTCGTAGACCTTGATTTTGAAGACGCGCCCGAGGTCGGTGAAGCAGAGCAGGTCATCGTGGGTGCTGGCGACGAACATGTGCTCGATGAAGTCGTCGTCCTTGGCGCTGGAGGCGATGATGCCCTTGCCGCCGCGGCCCTGCTGCCGGTAGGTCGCCAGGGACACGCGCTTGGCGTAGCCGTGGTGGGAGATGGTCACGGCGACATCGTCGACCTGGATGAGGGACTCGATGTTGATGTCGCCCTCGGCCTCCTCGATGCGGGTGAGCCGCTTGCCGGTGGGGCCGGCGCCCAGGCGCGCCTTCATTTCGTCGCAGTCGCTCTTGATGATCCGGTTGATGCGCTCGCGCCGGGCGAGGATGTCGGTGAAATCGCGGATCTTCACCTCCAGCGCCAGGAGCTCGTCCACCAGGCGGGAGACCTCGATGTTGACCAGCTGGATGAGGCGCATGCCGCCGATGGCCTCGGCCTGCACCCGGGTGAGCCTGATCCCCTCGGACCCCGCCGCACGCTTCATCTGCTCCAGGAGCTCGGGGTCCCTGGAGATGAGCTTCTCGACGTCGCTGGCGGGGGCGATGCGGTAGCTGCGCTCCATCAGGCGCTCGATGGCCTGCTCGCGGGTGCGGCTGGCGCGGATGATGCGGATCACGTCGTCGATGCTGCAGACGGCGTACACCAGCCCCTGGAGCACGTGCTTGCGCTTCTGCGCCTCGCGCAGCAGGTGCTCGGTCCGGCGGCGGATCACGGCCACCCGGTGCTCGATGTAGTACCGGATCATCTCCTTGAGGGAGAGCGTCCGCGGCTGGCGGTTGACCAGCGCGATGTTGTGGATGCTGAAGGTGACCTGCAGCGGCGTGAACTGGTAGAGCTGGTTCTCGACGACGGCCGGGTCGGCCCCGCGCTTCAGCTCGATGACCACGCGGGACTGGGCCTCGCGCCCGGATTCGTTGCGGGCGTCGGAGATATCCTTGATCCGCTCCCCCTCCACGGCTTCCTTGATCTTCTCGATGAGCGTCGTCTGGTTGAGGCCGTAGGGGATGGTGTCGATGAC
>JBGPJM010000319.1:0-4074 GCA_041485385.1 Phycisphaerae bacterium
GACCTCGTTGGCGGCCTTGAGGAACTCCGTGGTGTAGAGCTTCTCGATCGGCGGCTTCTCCTTGATGAGCCCGCCCGTGTGCAGCACGTCGAGCAGGCTCTCGAAATGGCGGCGGTCCATGTAGCCGTACTGCCCCCGGGCCTCGGGCGGCATCGGGTGGATCTTCAGCCGCTCCCGGTACACGGCCTCCTCCAGCTGGAGGTTCTTGGCGATCGCCGGGTGCAGCCGGGCGAAGGCCGCGGTCGCGCCCTCGGGGCTCTTCTCGGAGTACGCCAGGCTCTTGGTCAGGCCCCGCAGGAACGCCTCCACCAGGGCCCGCTTGCTCGCGAGCGTCCGCTCCAGCGCGTAGATGCCGAGGCCGGCGTAGGCCTGCTGGAGCTTCGGGCTCTGCACGATGTCGAGCTCCACGCCCTGCGCCTTGTAGAAGACGAAGGCGGTGTCCCAGAACGCGAGCGCGTCCACCTCGCCCCCCTTCTTGATGGCGGCCAGCGCCGAGGGCCCGGCGCCAATGGGCACCATGGTGATGTCCTTCATCGTCAGGCCCGCCTCGGAGAGGATGAACTGCAGCACCGGGATGGCGCCGCTCCCCAGCGTCGAGACGCCCACCCGCTTGCCCTTGAGGTCCGCGACCTTCTTGATGGGGCCGCCCTTGAAGAGGCCGACCATGAAGATCGGGCGGTACACGTAGACGTAGATCACCTTCAGGGGGACGCCCTGGACCACGTAGCCCGGCAGCGCCTCGAGCCCGCCCAGCCCGAGATCGGCGGCGCCGGAGACGGCGAAGCCGGTGGCGGCGACGGTGCCCTGGGTGTTGTTGATCTCGAGGTCGACGCCCTGCTCCTTGAAGAAGCCGAGCTCCTTGCCGGCGAACAGGAACGTGGAATCGGAGCCGGGGACCGGCACGGGGTAGGCGAGCGTGAGCTTCTCGAGCTTCTGGGCGGCTGCGGGCGCCGCCCACGCGGGGACCAGCACGGCCGCCAGCAGCACGGCCACCACGAGCGATCGGGTCGAACGGCCTCTCATCGCGAGCCTCCTGTTCGTGCGCCGCGGGTTCACTCCGGCACCACCGCCGTCGCCTCGATTTCGACGAGGAAGTGCTTCATCGCCAGCCGGGTGACGCCCACGAGCGTCTGGGCCGGGTTTCTCCCATGTCGTCCTTGCCCACGACCTGGCGTGAGGGCAGGAAGCATAAACGCCCTCTCGAGTTGCCGACAGACCAGCCCTTCTCGGACGGTCCGCCCGATTCGACGAGCCGGCCGTGCCGCGCCGCTCCTCCCCCCGCCCCGCCCCTGCTTCTACGCTGGGAGGAAAACCCGGTCAAGGGGAAAGCGAGCCGCGGCGCCCGCCCTGTAGGTCCTCGATCCAAGGATCTGGTCGGCGCGTTCAACCTCCCGTGGAGGGATCGACGCGCGAGATCCAGAGCTGTTCCACGCACGCACTCCCTTTGCGGCAAGCGTTCGCCCTTGACGCCCTGTCCTCAAAGGACCCGCCAAGCCCACTGACGTCGGATGTGGCGCGTCAACGTGTGCCGAGGCGAGGAACTCCAAACGCCCTTTCGCGGCCGCCACCCCGTGCCCCCTTGCCCCTGGGCCGCGCACCGGGATCGCGCCCCCGGCCGCCCCCGTCAAGCGCCCCGGGAGGCGCACGACCGCCGGCGGGGCTCCCCGAGCGGAGCGCCCCCCACGCCGGCCCGCGGGCCGGCAGACGCCGGACGCGGCAGCGCGCGGCCCCCGAGGCGGCGGGCAGACGACGGCGGGACGCGAGAGCCCGGTCAGCCAGGCCGGGCGCGCGAGGGCCGATCCGGGGGCGTCGGTCAACGGGCCACGTCCCCCGGGCGGCGGCGCCCGCGAGGCGCCGGCCGCCGCCGCGCGACCAGTGCAGCACGTCCCAGAAAGGGGTGCGGGAAGAACTACGGGTGACCCAGCCAGTGATGCGGCGCCGACACCCACGCGAAGCCCATCTTCGACGCGGCGGCGACGAGCCGGATCGCCTCGTCGATGAGCTGGGTGGCGCTGCGGGTCGCCGGGCTCCAGAACGGCGGCGTGAGATGGAAACCGATGCGCATTCGCCGAGAATGTGCTTCCGTGATCCTATGCTGCAAGGCGGATACCGTGAACGCGGGCATCGGAGGGTACCGGCGGTGCCGCACTCAGTGTGCCTGCGTGACGAATCGACTTCGGCGTCGCGCAGGCGACCATCCGGTCGGGATGACGAAACCCGTGCGGAAAAGGTGATCGAATGAACCAACGCCGCAAACTGATTCGAGGTCTTTCCGCCGGCGCGCTGCTGGCGCTGCTGTCGTCGCGCCGCGTGGCGGCGCAACAGGCAACGGTCTTCCGCATCGGCTGGATCTCCAACGATCGCGGCAGCGGCAACCCGCCGATGTTCGAGGCATTTCGCGAGGGGTTGCGCGATCTCGGTTACGTGGAAGGACGCAATCTGATCATCGAGGCGCGCTGGGGTGAAGGATCGAACGACCGCCTCGAGCGCCTCGCCGCCGAACTGGCACGGTCGAAACTGCAAATGATCGTGACACAGGGCGGGCCGGCGACTGACTCGGTATTCCGAGCCGGCGCCACCATGCCGGTCGTGTTTGGACACAGCGGCGATCCCGTGGAAGGGAAACTGGTGCAGAGCTTCGCCCGCCCCGGCGGCAATTTCACGGGAGTTTCGTTTCTTGCGCTCGAACTGGTGGGCAAACGCCTGGAACTGCTCAAGGAAGTGAAGCCGGGGCTGAAGCGGGTCGCCATTCTCGCCAATCCTCAGCACTTCGGCGAGCAGAGCGAGCTGCGCGCATCGCAGGCCGCAGCGAAAGCGCTCGGCCTCACACTTGAATATTTTCAGGTGCGGACCGCAGCGGAATTCGAGGAAGCGTTCGCCGCCATGCCCAAATCGCGCAGCGAAGCAATCAATGTGTTCCCCGACGGATTTGTCATGCGATACAGCGAGCGGATCGCCCAGTTTGGGGCAAAGCACCGCATTCCGGCGATCTCCGGCTGGGCGCAGTTCGCGGAGAGCGGCAACCTCATGTCCTATGGTCCCAATCTGCGGGATTCGTACCGGCGCCTTGCGACCTACGTCGACAAGATTCTCAAGGGCGCCAGGCCCGCCGAACTTCCGGTCGAGTTGCCGACCAGCGTGGAATTGGTCGTCAATCTCAAGACCGCCAAGGCGCTCGGCCTCGCCATCCCGCAGTCGGTGCTGCTGCGCGCGGACAAGGTGATCCAATGATCACACGCCGAAAACTGCTGTTGGGCCTCGCCCTGGGCCGACGGCAGGTGCGGCCGCGACCCGCGCGGTGCAGCAGGCGACCTCTACCATTCCCATCGTCTTCGCGGTGGTGAATGATCCGATCTCCACCGGTTTCGCGAAGAGCCTGGCGCGGCCCGGAGGCAATCTCACCGGACTGTCCCGCAACACGGTCGACATCAGCCCGAAGCATGTCGAGCTGCTAAGAGCGATCGCACCAACGTTGTCGCAGCTCGCCGTGCTGGTAAATCCCGGCAACCCGGCCCATCCCATTGTATTGAAGGCCATCCAGGCCGCCGCTCAACGGGTCGGCATCAAGGTGCTGCCGGTGGAGGCGCGCACGCCGGAGGAGATTGGGCGGGGCTTCGCCCTTATGAAGCAGGCGCGCGCGCAGGCAGTTGTGGTGGGCCTTGACCAATTCTTCATCGACCACGAGCAGGAGATCGCCCAACTGGCGTTGAAGAACCAGTTGGCGACGATTTATTCGATTCGGGATGAGAGTCGTCTGCCCGCCCCCTCGGGGGCCGCGCGCTGCTGCGTCCGGCGTCGGCCGGCCCGCCGGCCGGCGTGGGGGGCGCTCCGCTCGGGGAGCCCCGCCGACGGTCGTGCGCCTCCCGGGGCGCTTGACGGGGGCCGCCGGGGGCGCGATCCCGGTGCGCGGCCCAGGGGCAGGGGGGCACGGGGTGGCAGCCGCGAAAGGGCGTTTGGAGTTCCTAGCCTCTCATCCCGAATCGAATAAATCGTCGCCAACTGGTTCTTCAACGCCAGTTGGGCGATCTCCTGCTCGTGGTCGATGAAGAATTGGTCAAGGCCCACCACAACTGC
>JBGPJM010000320.1:0-4070 GCA_041485385.1 Phycisphaerae bacterium
AAGAAGGCCATCGACGAGCCGCACGGCATCGTGCTGGTGTCCGGCCCGACCGGCTCGGGTAAGACCACGACGCTGTACGCCTCGCTGCGGACGCTGGACAAGACCGCGATGAACATCTCGACCGTCGAGGACCCGGTGGAGTACCACCTGGACGGGATCACGCAGACACAGATGCACGAGAAGATCGGCATGACCTTCGCCAAGGCGCTCAAGGCGCTGCTGCGTCAGGACCCCGACGTGATCATGCTCGGCGAAATCCGCGACCACGAGACGGCGCACACCGCGGTGCAGGCGGCCCTCACCGGCCACCTGGTCCTCTCCACCCTGCACACCAACGACGCGCCCAGCTCGATCACGCGCCTCGTGAACATCGGCCTCGAGCCCTTCCTGGTGGGCGCCGCCGTCCGCGCCGTGCTGGCCCAGCGCCTGGTGCGCAAGCTGTGCGTGCACTGCAAGAAGCAGGAGCCCTGCTCGGAGGAGCGGGCCGAGTTCCTGGCGATGCAGGGCATGGACCCCAACTCCGTCTGGACCAGCAAGGGGTGCGACCGCTGCCGCAACACCGGGTACTCCGGGCGCGTCGGCATCTACGAGCTGCTCGCCGTCGACGACCAGCTCCGCGACATCATCGCTCGCAACCCCAACGTGTCGGAGTTCCGGCGGATCTGCATGGAGCGCGGCATGACGACCCTGCGCCAGGACGGCCTGGCCAAGGCCGCCGCCGGGAAGACCAGCGTGGAAGAGATCCTGCGGGTGACCGAGGCGACCTAGGCCCGGGCCCCGGCGGGCCCGGCGGGGCCATTCCCGCGGGGCGCGCCGATCCGCGGCCAATCAATCCAAGCGCGCCCGGCAGGAGTCGAACCTGCAACCCTTGGTTCCGAAGACCAATGCTCTATCCATTGAGCTACGGGCGCGGCAGGGGATCCTATTCGTCCGGCGCACGGACCGTCGAGGGGGCTCGTCATCCGGCCGGGATTCAACCGGACGCCCGACAACGCCATCGACCAGCAGCGGGTGATGTGCTACGACGCCTCCTGGCGTCTGATCGAGGAGCACATCGACGACGACTTCGACCCCGGCTCGGGCGGCACCAGCGCCGGCCACTCCGACGATCGGATCGCCCAGAACCTCTGGGGCATCCGGTACATCGACGACGCCGTGATGCGCCGCATCGACCGGGTGAGCGAAGGGGACCCCGGGACGTACGAGGGTGGCTGGTACTACCTGACCGACGTACAGTTCAGCGTGGTGGCCCTGATCCGTGCTGATGCCGTGGTCGAGGAGGGGGTGGAGTACGAGCCGTACGGCAAGGCGCTGTACCACGACCCCACGAACTTCACCGGCGACGGCAAGCGCCATCTGTGGGACTTCGACTCTGAGCTCCATGAAGTGTCGATTCCAAGCATGCCCGATGGCATACTATATCTGGCCCGCCAATGGCCCCCACAGGTAGACCGGGCGATTTCGAGTCGAGGGATCAGTGCGTCTATCACCCGTCAGCAAGGCGTGCTTTGCTGCGACAAACTAGCTAACAACACGGAGACGAGCTTTTGTGCGCACACAAAGAAGATCTCAGTGAACTGAGCATGCGCGGTCGAATCGGCGCACTGGCAGGGGTTGCAATGATCGCCGGATGCTGCGGTGCTGGAGCTTCTAGTCCAAAGATGGCAACTTGGATCAGTGCTCGCTACCACGGTGAGCCCGGAGACCCTGAAGTATTGCGAAGATGCAAGATTTATGAGTTGCCCGGAGTCAAGCTCTCCAACATAAGCGACCAAACGTGGCGTGCCGGCGGGAACACGATTCAGCGTCAGGGCAGTGCTGTCTACATCGAGACACCCAGCGGTCAGTTGCTGCTGTTACAGTGCCCGGATGTATTTCGGGAGAACGCAGTTATCAATCGAATCACCGCTTTGCAGGATTCGCTTTTGATCACAGTAGACAGCCAGGGGGAGGGGTTTCAGGTGTTAGTTGACCCCATACATCGAATGGTGGTCTATGTGTTACCGGCAGACTGATGAATTCGCATCCTGAACGATGAACTTGCGCACACCCCGATAGTAGAGGCGATCAATGCAATGCGGGACGAAGCGTCCAAGCGGGCTCCAGGCGTCTGGCACTGCGAACGCAATAGGCGAGTCACGACACGCGAGGCGGGGCGTCGTGACACCCGCGCCGACACCTCCAAGCGGGCGCAAACGGACGCAACGGGTGTCACCGCACCGGGGAACGAGCCGGGGCAGGACTCTCGGATTCTGCGGAGTTTCTCGGACGAAAGACCGCGAAGGCGAGCGGTGCTGGGTTCGCCTCCGAAGACCGATGCTCTATCCATTGAGCTACGGGCGCAACGCACTTCAAAACACGCGGCCAACCTGACCCGGCCGCCCCGTCGCGCTGCCCGCGCGACCCGCGGCACGGCTCCCTTACCCTACGTCCATCCGGGCTCCCGGGCCAGAGGGCCGGCGGGCCGCCGCGCACCCGATGCAGGCTCGGCCGGACCGGCGCCGCGCGTCCCCGCGGTCTCGCCCGCAAGCGGTACTCTGATGGCGCGCCGCCAGCCCGGCCCGATCGTTGCCCCTGATGAACACCCAGACCCAACCCATCGGATCGACAGGCCTGCGGGCGGCTGGTATCGGCGTGTCGTTCGGGGCCGTGCGGGCCCTGGAGAACGTCTCGCTCGATGTGCTGCCCCGCGAGATCCACTCGCTCTGCGGCGAGAACGGCGCGGGCAAATCCACCCTCATCCGCTGCCTGGGCGGCGCGATCCGCCCCGGGACCGGCCGGGTCAGCGTCGACGGGCGTCCGCTCGCCCCCGGAGTCCGCGCGGCCGAGGCCGCCGGCGTCGCCGTCATCCACCAGGAACCCTTGTCCTTCCCCGACCTCTCGGCGGAGGACACGATCTTCATCGGGCGCGAGCCGGTGCGGGCCCGCGGGCTGTGGCTGAACCGTCGGGAAATGCGCCGGCGGGCCCGCGAGCTGCTCGCCTCGCTGGGAGAGGAACTCGACACACGCCGGCCCGTCGGCGAACTCCCGCTCGCGCAGCGCCAGATGGTGGCGATCGCGCGGGCCATGGCGATGGAGTGCCGCTATCTGGTGCTGGACGAGCCAACGGCGTCGCTCTCGGAAAAGGAGGCCCGGGCGCTGCACTCGCTGATGCGAAGCGTGTCGCAGAGCGGCGTCGGCGTGCTCCTCGTCAGCCACCGGCTCGACGAGGTGCTCGCCCTCTCGGCGCGGGTGACGGTGCTCCGCGATGGGCGGCACGTTCAGACGTGCGACGCCACCGGGCTGTCTCGCGAGGAACTCGTGCGTCTGATGGTCGGGCGCGATGTGGAGTCGCTCACTTCGAAACGAGAGGCGGGCCAAGGCGGGCCGGCGCTCGAGCAAGGCGCGGGCGCCAGGCTCGACGTCCGCGGCCTCTCCCGCGCAAGCGAGTTCGAAGACATCTCCCTGCACGTCCACGGCGGCGAAATCGTCGGCCTCGCCGGCCTGATCGGCGCCGGGCGCTCCGAGGTCGCCCGCACCATCGCCGGCGTCGAGCGCCCGGACGCAGGCGAGGTGCGGGTCGAAGGGCACCTCCTGCCCCCGGGCGATGTCCGCGCGGCCATCGCCGCCGGCCTCGTCCTCGCCCCCGAGGACCGGCGCGACCAGGGCCTGGTCCTCGCGATGACCGTCGCCGGCAACATCGGCATGGCCGACCCCCCGGGCCTGGTGCGCCACGGCTTCCTCTCTCGCAGAAACGAGCGGAACCTCGCGGCGGAGAAGATCGCCCAACTGGGAATCAAGGCGGGCGGGGGCGGGAAGGGCGGCGAAGCGGCCGCCTGGACCCTCTCCGGCGGAAACCAGCAGAAGGTCATGCTCGCCAAGTGGCTCGCCCACCGGCCTCGCGTCCTGATCCTCGATGAACCCACCCGCGGCGTGGACGTCGGCGCCAAGGCCGAGATCCACGCGATCATCCGCCGTCTCGCCGACGACGGCGCCGCCGTCCTGATGATCTCCTCAGACCTGCCCGAGCTGCTCTCACTCGCCGATCGCGTGGCAGTCATGCGCGAGGGGCGGGTCGTCGGCGAGCTGGG
>JBGPJM010000321.1:0-4060 GCA_041485385.1 Phycisphaerae bacterium
TGCCCGGCTCAATACTCCCGGTCCGTCACGATCCCTGGCTGCGGCACGGGGTACCGCCCGTCGGCATCGGGCAGCAGCGGCGCGGCCGACTCCTTCGTGAGCTCCGCCACGCCGGGCGCGAACTCGTGCTTGCACTCGAGCATCTCCTGGAAGGTGATCTCGCGTCCCGTGTGGGCGGCCATGCGTCCCATGTTGCAGACAAGGCTGGCTTCGATGCCGCGCTTGGCTTCGTTGTACGGCTGGCCGTCGCGGATGGCGTCGACCAGGTCGTTCCACTCGTTCTGGTATGGATTGCTCTCGGCGGGGGGAACCTCCGAACTCCACACCAGGCTCTCACGGCTGAAGTCGTGATGGCTGTAGATGCGGGATGGCAGTCCGCAGTCGGCGTTGCTCGAGACGATCGCCGAGCCCTTCGTGCCGTGCATGCAGCTCGAGTACCGGGTCTCACACCCATCGATGTTCCGCCCGTCGAACATGAGCTTGGTGCCGTCGGGGTAGGTGTACTCGACCGCATAGGTGTCGAAGTTCTGGTCCACGTACGGCACGCCGTCCTTCCGCGTCCGGTAGTGGCGACCACCGAGCGCCTGGGCCTTCTCCGGCCACGCGCCCTTCATCCAGCACAGTTGATCGATGATGTGGATGAAGAAATCGTTGTACGCGCCCCCGCTCGCCCACAGGAAACTGTGGAAGCGTCGAATCTGGTACTCGAGCTCGCTGATCCCTTTGGGCTTTGGCGGGGATTGGAAGGTCCCGATGAGACCCTGCATGCGGTAGCCGTGCTGGGAGATGATCTCGCCCAGCTCGCCGTCCTGCACGCGCCGGGCGAGCTCCTGGAACGCCCGGCTGTGCCGCGCCATCAGGCCCACCGCGACCTTGAGGTTCTTCCGGCGCGCCCGTTCGGCCAGCTCGAGCATCCTCCGACTACTTGGTCCGTCCACGCTGAGGGGCTTCTCCATGAAGACGTTCAAGCCCTTCTCGATTGCGTACGTGAAGTGGACCCAGCGGAATGCCGGGGGCGTCGCGAGGATGACCACGTCGCCGGGTCGAAGGCAGTCCATGGCGTGCCGGTACCCGTCGAAGCCGATGAAACGGCGGTCCGGCGGCACGTCGAACCCCCCCCCGTTGTTGTCGAGCGACGTGGTGAGCGCCCCGTGGCTCGACGTGAGGCGGTCCTCGAAGACGTCGGCCATCGCGACCAGTCGCATCGGGCCCCGTTTCACCGAGAGCGCATCCACCGCGGCGCCGGCGCCGCGTCCGCCGCACCCGACGAGTGCGACCTGGATGCTGTCGCCCCCCCCCTCGCCGCCCCCGTGCACGGCCGCGATCCCACGTGCCCCGAGCAGCGCGGCCGCCGTGATTCCGGTGGCGTCGTTCAGGAACTCGCGACGCGTCGTCTGCCTGGTCATGGCTCTTCCCTCGCGTGGCCGCGTGTATCGCCGCGCTGCACTTGTGCCGGGTCCAGCGGCCATCCGACGGACCGGGCGCCGTCAGCGCAATCTGAGGGTACCCAAAATCGTGCGACGTGACCACTGTTGACCGCGGCCACACCCACCTCGGCGGCGATCCTCGCAACAACTCCGCGGCCATGCTACTGCGCAGCCGCCCCAGGTGTCGGACCCGGCGGCCGAGTTCCCTCGCTCCACGACGCCCGCAGGATCTCGGCGTCCCGCACCGCCCGCTCCAGGGCGCTCCGCAGCCACATCGCCTGGTACGACACGCCTTCGCCCGGGCGTCCGTCGCGCGGGACGATCCGCACGCGCCACGCCCGGTCGTCGAACTGCCCGCGGCGGTCGTTGGGCCGTTCCGCCGGCGGCGGCTCGTCCGGGGTGATGCGCTCGATGCAGAAGTCCGCGACGGCGTCGAGCGCCTTCATCCGCGCCCAGAGCTGTTCGTCGATGGGGAGGGCCCGCCGCATGCGCGAGCATAGGCGATGTTCGGTCGCCGTATGGGAGGTCCGCTGCGGTCGGGCCTGTGTCCCCACCCACCCGAGCACTCTTCCGCGGCATTCTGTCTGTTAGCGAGTACACCGATCTCGCGCAATCCAAGGGATTGGCGGCGATCCCTGGGCGGCTCGGGCGTACGAGGGATAGCCGGCCGAAGGCGTCGCCGCGGCGCGGTGCCCCGGGGCGTGCCTGCGGCGGCGAGCACCGCGGCCCTCCTCACAATCCCGGAGACCGACTTCTTGAGCACGTACCACGTCCAACAGTCTGAGAACAGGCAGTTTCATTTCTGCCTGCGCGGAGACAAGCACGAGATGATCTTCCAGAGCGAGGAATTCTGGAGCAAGCAGGGGGCGCTGAATGCCATCGATTCGTGCCGGACCCACTCGCCGCACGAGCAGAACTACGTTCGGCGGATTACCGAGCAGGGCTCGCCCTACTTCGTTCTCCGCGGCGGACACGACGAGGTCCTGGGCGTCAGCGAGCCCTACTCCAGCGAGGCGGCTCGCGAGAACGGCATCGTCAGCTGCAAGGTCAACGGCCGCGGGTCTGCGGAGAACGATGAGACAGTCGGCCGTGCGCGACGGCAACGCTGACTGGTCGCTGCTGGATCAAGGAACATTCATGCGACCGGCGGCAACGAGGACCATCGAGATCAGCGGCATGTCCGGCGACCCCTGCGTGCAGAAGGTCATCGTCGCCCTCAACCGCGTCAGCGGCGTTTGCATCGAGTCGGTCCAGGTGGGCCGCGCGGTCATCGGCTGTGTCTTCCCCGCCGCGTTCGTCGCGGCGTGCGGCGCGATCTGCTACGCCGGGTACAGAGCGCGCGAGCGCCCGGCGCCCATCGTCCCCTTAGGCAGGCGAACGGCGTAGCTCTGAAAGCGCGTCAAACAGCTCAGCCACGCCGAACGCTCGCCGGGAAACTCTTGCTCCTCTGCGCGTGACCAGCGCGACGAAGATCCAGGCGAGGGCGACAGTTGTGAATACGCCCAGGACGATGGCCATCACGGCGCGCCGGCCCAGCACCGTGCGACACCTACCAACCGTCCAAGGCCGGAAGGCCGTGGGGATACGCGCCCGTTACGCTCTATCAGCCCGCTTCAGCGGCGGTACGGCGTGTCTGTCCGGAACAGCTCCGCCTCTTATTCCAGGGCGGACGTGCATCCCGAGCCCCCAACCGCCCGCAGAGGCCGCGCACCAGCCCGCGGGTCAGCGCACACTCGCGCCCCCGATGTCCCGCCCCTCCCCTCTTCTGCTCACTGCTCACTGCTCCCCAGGTACCCGCGGCCACCGCGGCAGCCAACTCCCCCGAACGGTGGAGCGCGCCTGCGCGCGCAGAACAGGCGCGCCCGGCGCGCACAAAAACGCACACCTCAAGATTTTCTTCTCCTTGTCCCACAAGCACTTACGCGCTTTGACCCCCGCCTATTTCCCATTCTGGGCGCGCAAACTGGACCGTTGGCCCATAGGTAGAGGGGACCACTGTTTCTTCTGCTTACTGCTTTCTGCTTACTGCTTACTTCCTCCCACACCCCGAGCGCCACGTCCGCGCGCCGCCACTCCACGTCTGAACGCCTTCACACCTCAACGCCTCCCCACCCATGACCATCCGAATTTCAGACCCGCGCCCAACCACGCACGCACCACCGCAAGTGCTTTACACAAAGCAACTTGCAGCGACACCGACCCCCGCGCCCACCCTCAAAGACCACCCAAAAACCCCGAGAAAACCGACCCCCCCCTCGCCGCGAAAAACACCCCGCCAAAGATCACAACTCCAGATTCCACAAGCACTTACGCAAAAAACCTGCCCCGCTTTTCTCGATCTTTCCCCGCCTTTCTCTGCTTTTCTCAAAATCTCTCGACCCTTCTCAACATCTCTCGATCCTTCTCGACCCCTGTTCCCCACGCCCCCTGCTCCCCATCTTCTCTTCTGCTCACTGCTCTCTGCTCACTGCTCACTTTTTCCGTCCCGCCCCAACCAAGCAGCCGCTAACCACCACAACTCCCCACGCCACAACCACTTACATCAAAAACACCCCGAAGAAGAACCTCAAAAAACCCCCGAAAACCTCAAAAAACCTCGCCGAACCTCAAAAAACCCCCATCGAACCTCAAAA
>JBGPJM010000322.1:0-4048 GCA_041485385.1 Phycisphaerae bacterium
TCTAGGACGGCGCCACGTCCGGCCCCGGCGGCCGCTGCCGCGCAGGCTCCGGGCGCGCCCGCCGCGCCGCCTTGCGCGGCCCCGGCGATCCGCAGGTTGTACGAGGGGGACCAGTTGGCGCCGCTGACGAGGTAGCTCAGCCGCAGGCGGGCGCCGGCCTTGGTCGCGTTGACGAAGACGACGGCCTCGCGCGCGGTCCGCGAGGTCGAGGCGGTGAGGACCGACAGCTCCCGCTCCTTGAGCTGGAGGGTCTCGTTGAGCGTCCGGGTTTCGAGAGAGAGCTTCTGGCCCTCGTCGGACTGGGTCTTGCGCCGCGTGGTGACGAGTTCGGTGAGCTTGGTGAGCGTGTCGGCGTTGAGGACGCCGTTCTTGAGGTCGGTCTGCGCGGTGGGGGCGACGAACCCCTCGAGCTTGTCGAGGTACGTGCGCTGCCAGTCGAGGAACGACTGGCGCGACTTGGCGCCTTCCAGGGCGTCGCGGGCGTCGCGCACGGCCTTCTCGGCGGCGCGGACGCTGTCGCGCGCGTCCTCCCCCACGGGGCGGATGCGGTAGCTGACGCTGCGGACCTCGACGCCGTCGGCGGACTCGGCGTAGAGGCTGGAGGGGATGATCGCCTCGGGGAGGCCGGTGACGACCAGCTCGCGCAGGCCCGCGGCCCCGGGGACGTCGATGGTGCGGGTGACCAGGGCCTGGCCGCGGTAGACGGTGACGGCGTCGATGGCGCCGGTGAGGACGGCGGCGGCGTCCTTGGTCGCGGCGGCGGCGGGCTGGGCGAAGGCGGTGCGCGGCACGGCGAGGCCGGCGCAGGCGAGGAGGGACGAGGCGGAGAGGACGAGGACGATTCCGGTGCGCAGGGTCATCGCGGGCTCCTTGGTTGGGGCGCTCACACACGCGCGGGGGCGCGGGAGGGGGGGGGGCGTGGGCAGTCTATTGGATGGATGGCCCGGGACGGGGAGTTGTCTACGGGTGCGCGTAACGGGCGTGTAAGGCGGACTGCCCGTTGGGGACGGTCAACCGACGTGGGCGAGGACCTCGTCGAAGGACATGGCCTTGCCGGGCTCGCGCCCCTGCGACCACGTGACCTTCCCCTGGCCGGTGGCGGATTTGCCGATGACGACGGTGCCGCGGGTGGAGACGTTGAGGTCGGCCCAGTAGAGGCCGTAGGCCTTGCAGACCTCGCGGTGCATGTCGGCGAGGAGGGTCTGCTTGAGGCCGAGCTGGTCGGCCCAGGCCTTGAGGGTGGCGAAGGAGTCGCAGGAGATTCCGACGACCTGGGCGCCCCTGACGGTCCACTTGTTCATCTCGTCGTTGACGCATTTCATCTCGGTGGAGCAGACGCCGGTGAAGGCCAGCGGAAAGAAACAGAGGACGACGTCGCCTTTCTTGAGGGCGTCGGAGAGTTTCCAGTCGTTCTTGTGCTGGTCCTTGAGCGTGAAGTCGGGCGCGGCCTCGCCGGAGGCGATGAGCTTCTCGCGGGGCTTGAGGGCGAAGTTGGGGGTGGGCATGGGGGGCTCCGGGAAGTGCTGAGTGCTCGGTGCTCAGTGGAGGAACTGGGAAGAGGATACGCCGCGGTCCGCGATTAAGAATTCCACCCGACGACCGCACCCAGCACCCCGCACTCGGCTCTCAGCACCTAGCACTTAGCACTCCGCACTTCTTCCGAGTATCCTTCCTCCATGACGGCCACTCTGTCGCTCAGCGACCGCTACCTCGGTGTGAAAGACCGCATCGCCCGTGCGGCGATGCGCGCGGGGTCGCGCCCGCACGATGTGCTGCTCGTGGCCGTGACGAAGTACGCCGAGCCCGACCAGATCCGCGAGCTGATCCAGCTCGGGCAGGCGGATTTCGGCGAGAACCGCGTGCAGCACCTGCTGCAGCGGGCGGCGATGATCGAGGAGTGGCTGGGGCGGCACCGGACGTTGCCGGGCGTGTCGATGGCCGCGAGGGCCGGGGGTGGGGAGAGCGCCGGGAGCGGGGGGGGTGGTGGCGGGGGCGAGGTTCCGGGCGGGGGCGGGGCGGCGTCGCGACGCAAGAGCTCGGGCGCGCCGGCGCCGGTCTCGTCGGCCAGGCGGGCGCGCCTGCCGGCCACGCCCGGACCGGTCGCGGCCGTGCGCTGGCACATGATCGGCCAGCTCCAGCGGAACAAGGTGAAGAAGGTGCTGGACGTGTCGCGCCTGATCCAGTCGGTGGACTCGCTGCGCCTCGCGGAGGAGATCCAGGCGGCCGTATCGAAGCGCGAGACGCCGGCCGACGTGCTCTTGCAGGTGAACACCTCGGGCGAGCGGGGCAAGGGCGGGTGCGCGGTGGCCGCGGCGTTGCACCTTGCGGAGCAGATCGACACGATGATCCAGGTGCGGCTGCGGGGGCTGATGGCGATGGCGCCGTACTCGACGAACCCGGACGACTCCCGCTGGACGTTCGCGCGGACGCGCGAGCTGTTTCTGGAGATCCGCGACGCGGGGATCGCGCAAGGGGACTTCAACATCCTCTCGATGGGGATGTCGAGCGATTTCGAGGTGGCGATCGAGGAGGGGGCGAACCTGGTGCGGGTGGGGTCGGCGATCTTCGGGGAGTCGCGCGGCGGGGAAGAGCCGGTTGATGATGAAGAGTGAAAAGTCGGAAGTGAAAAGTTGAAAGAAGAGGTCTTCTTTTCACTTTTCACTACTCGCTTCTCACCCTCGGCTGGTCACCGCTCGCTTCAGCCACACCCGAAGAAGCACGCCAGGAAGTCGAAGAAATCCTGGCTGTTCGTTGCGCCGTCGGCGTTGAAGTCGGCGCCGGCGCCGAAGAAGTCGCTCAGGAAGTCGAAGAAATCCTGGCTGTTGAGGGTGCCGGAGTGGTCCCAGTCGCAGGGGCAGACGCCGGCGACGGTTCCCATCAGCGTGACGATGCGGACGGGATGGTCGGGGTCGTCGGAGGTGATGGTGAGGGTGCCGCTCTGCGGGCCGGCGGTCGTCGTGGACATGGTGAGGGTGTGGGTGTTCCCGGGGAGGCCCGCGAGCGCGGAGAACGCGCCGGCGGGGGCGGTGAAGCCAGATGAGGCGGTCAGGGTGTAGTCCAGGTCGTCGATGCCGGTGCCGTTGCCGGCGCGGCTCCAGAGAGGCACGCTCACGGAGTTGGACAGGGTGATCGTCGCGGTCGCGGAGGAGCCGATGCTTACGGTGCCGAAGTCGACGACGGCGGGGGATGAGACGCGGGCGGGGACCTGGAGGTCAAGGAAGACGGGCAGGTGGCCGAGGCCGTTGGCGGAGTTGATCAGCGCCTGGGCGATGGCGGGGCCGACCATGGCGTTGCCGGTGACAGTGAGGCGGCAGTTGAAGCTGGTGCCGTCGTTGCCCCAGGAGCGGTAGGAGTGGTTGGGGTCGTTCCAGGTGGTGGTGGAGTAAGCGAGGTTGGGATTGCCGACGTAGTCCAGTCCGTTGCCGTCGATGAGGACGGTGGAGACGAGGACCTGGTCGTGGCGGTCGTCCATGCCGCCGCCGCCGCAGCCGGCGCCGCACGCGGCGTCGCAGGTGGCGGGGTCCTGGGTGTGGACGAAGCGGAAGGCGCTGTTGCCGTTCCAGCCGCCGCTGGGTGTGGCCGAGCCGGGGGAGCGGATGGGGTCGAAGAAGCGCCCGGCGTTGTCGGGCTCGGAACCGACCAGGACCTGGTAGGCGGCCTGGTTCCAGGACTGGATGTTGAAATCACCGCCGAGGAGGAAGTTCGCCCCGGCGGGGAGGACCTGGGCGTCGTCGCGGATGCGCCGGGCCTCGGGAGTTCGTCGCTGCTGGTCGCTGCTGGCGCTGCCGGCCTTCATGTGTGCGGCGTAGAGGTAGAGCTCGGCGCCGGGGGAGGTGTAGCCGGCCAGGCGCACGTGCCAGCGCTGGTTGTCGCGCGGCGGCTGGTCGGGGCCGGAGCCGGTGTTCTGGTCGAGCGTGAACACGTCGAGAAAGGCGAGCTTGCTGGTGCGGTAGAAGAGGGCGTTGCTGGAGTCGCCGCCGTTGAGGACGAACGGGGCGAGGGCCCAGTCGTGGGTGCTGCCCGCGGCGGAGTTGAGCAGGGCCAGGAA
>JBGPJM010000323.1:0-3953 GCA_041485385.1 Phycisphaerae bacterium
CCCGCCCGCCGGCTGCTGATCCACGACAAGTCATCAGACACCGAAGGCCCGGGCCATCTGGCCCGGGCCTTCTGCTTGCGCCGCTTCCGCTCGATCCCCCGCTCGACCCTCCGCGCCCTCATGCCCCGGCGCATCGTCCTACGCCACGCTCTCCAGCGGCTCCTCCCCGCCCTCCCGCGGTTCCGTCGCCGTCGCCCCCTCAGCGCCGGTCGTGAGCGCATCCACCGTCGGCGCGTCCGGGAGCGGCTTCCCCTTCGCGTCCGTCAGCGCCTTCCCGTCCATCGTCCGGATGATCAACGCCGGGTTCGCTCTCTCGTGCGTCGCCAGCTCCGCCTCCAGCTTCGCGCGCGTCCCCTCGTCCAGCTTCGCCCACGCCAGCCTCCCCCGGCATTTCGGGAACGCCGAGCACCCCAGCCACGGCCCCCGCACGCCGTTCCGCAGGTTCATCGCCGACCCGCACTTCTCGCACCTCAGCTCCGTCACCACCGGCGGCACGCTCGGCGCCACCACGTGCCCCTTCTTGTCGATGTTCAGGATCCCGTCGCACGGGCTAGCCTCGTCCCCGTACCGCACGCACCCCAGGAACGCCCCAAACCTCCCCGTCCGCTTCATCATCGGCCCCCCGCACTTCGGGCACGCCACGTCCGTGAACGTCGGCGGGCGCGGCTTGCCGTCGCGGTCCACCGGGCACGCGTACTCGCACGCCGGGTACCGCGAGCACGACAGGAACCGCCCGTTCTTCCCGAACCGGTACACCAGGTCGCTCCCGCACTTCGCGCACCGGTACGCGCGCGGCGCCGGGCGGGTCTCCGCCTTGGCGTGCTTGAGCGTGTCGTGGGCGTGCTCCAGCGCATCGCGGAACGGCCCGTAGAACCGCCGCAGCATGTCCACCCAGTCGAGATGGTCCTCCTCGACCTTGTCCAGCTCCAGCTCCATGTCCCGCGTGTACCCGACGTCGAGAATCGTCGGGAACGCCTCCACCAGCTTGTCCGTCACCACCTCGCCCAGGTCCGTCGCGTAGAACCGCCGGTCCGTCTGCTCGACGTACTTCCTCTCCTGGATCACCTGGATGATCGACGCGTACGTCGACGGACGCCCGATCCCCTCCGACTCGAGCATCTTGATCAGCGACGCCTCCGAGTACCGCGCCGGCGGCGCCGTGAACCGCTGGCGTGGCTCCACCGCCAGCGCCGCCACCGGCTGCGATTCCTTCAACCCCGGCAGCGTCTGCTCGTCGCTGGCCGTCGGCACGCCCGTCACCCTGTAGAACCCGTCGAACACCAGCGTCCGCCCGCTCGCCCGGAACACCAGCGGCATCGACGGATCCTTGCCCCCCTCGATCAGCACCGTCGTCAGGTCCCACTGCGCAGGCGTCATCTGGCACGCGACGAACCTCTCCCAGATCAGCGAGTACAGCCGGAACTGGTCCGGCTTCAGTGCCGATCGCACCTTCGCAGGCGGGTACGCCAGGCTCGTCGGCCGGATCGCCTCGTGCGCCTCCTGGGCGTCCTTGTTGCTCGACGAGAAGAAGTTCGGTTTCTCCGGCAGGTACCTGTCCCCGAACGTCCGCTTGATGTACTCCCGCGCCATCTCCAGCGCCGCCCCCGACAGGTTCGTCGAGTCCGTGCGCATGTACGTGATCAGCCCCACCGGCCCCTCCCCAGGCAGATCCACGCCCTCGTACAGCTGCTGCGCCGTCTGCATCGTCCGCCGGGCCGCGAACCCCAGCCTCGACGCCGCGGCCTGCTGCAGCGTCGACGTGATGAACGGCGCCGAGGGCCTCGTCGTCGTCCGCTTCAACTCGATCGACTTCACCCGGTACGGCGTCGCCGGGTCGATCTCCCCGCTCACCGTCCGCACCCAGCGCGCCGGGCCCTTCCCGTTCTCGTCGGGGACGATCTCCCCCTTGATGTTCTTGAGCCCCGCCGCGTCCGCGATCGCGCACACCTGCGGCATCAGGTCGCTCTTCAGGGGGTCGGCGAACGCGCCCTTCCTCTCCTCCGCACCGTCCAGCCGCAGCTCGAACTTCTCGCCCGCCACCTCCCCCAGCTCGGCCTTGAACGCCCCGTGATCGGCCAGCCAGGCGTTGAGAGTCTTGAACGTCGGCTCCTTCCCCTTCTCGTCCCGCGCCGCCAGCGCCTGCTGCCACGACCGGGCCAGCTCCCCCACCCGCGCCAGCTCCGGCGTGAAGTTCGCCGTGATTTGCCAGTACTCGTCCGGCACGAACGCCCGGATCTCCCGCTCGCGGTCCACCACCAGGCGCACCGCAACCGACTGCACCCGCCCCGCCGACAACCCCCGCGCCACCTTCTTCCAGAGCAGCGGCGAGACCTGGTACCCCACGATCCTGTCCAGCACCCGGCGCGCCTGCTGCGCGTTCACCCGGTCCATGTCGATCGGGTGCGGATGCTGGAACGCGTGCTGGATGTCTTCCTTCGTGATCGCCGCGAAGATCACCCGCTTGGCGTGACCCGGATCGATCCCCAGCTCCTCTGCCAGGTGCCACGCGATCGCCTCTCCCTCCCGGTCAAGGTCCGTCGCGAACCACACCTCCGATGCCAGCTTCGCGGCCTTTTTCAACTCCGCGATCTGCTTGGCCTTCCCCGGCAGCACCTCGTACGTCGGCGAGAAGTCCTTCTCCAGGTCCACCCCCGGGACCGGCGACTTCACCCCTTTGGGGTTCTTGCTGGGCAAATCGCGCACGTGCCCAATGCTCGGCAGCACGACGTAGTCCGGCCCCAGGTACTTGTTGATCGTCTTGGCCTTCGCAGGCGACTCGACAATCACGAGTTGTTTACCCCCCACTATGGGGATATGTCCGCCCGGCTTCGCCTTGTAAGGAGGCTTCGAGGCCTTCGGTCGGGTTTTGGAAGAGATCTTCGCCATACGACTACGGTTGTGGTACGTACGTGCCCAGCGCCTTGTCAAGCCTGACGAGTGCACCATTTCTCGGCTTGACCACCCCGTCCACTGGAATCACCCCTTCCCCGGACCCCCTCCGTCACCGCTTCCAATCACCCCCGGCGGCACCCGCGCGGCATCGATCCTAAGCATCTGATCCACAAGTCTTTGCGCGACATCACCCTCCCCTCCTTCCGGCATCTGCACCCAGACCGACCCGGGCGTGATCTTCAGCCGCCTCAGCCACGTGCGCTGGTTTTTGGCAAATCGACGGGTTTCGATCTTGATCGCCTCGATCGCCCCCTCCAGGCCCGTCCGCCCCTCGAAATGCTCGGCCAGCTGCTTGTACCCCAGCGCCTCCCGCGCCTGCGGCCCCAGCCGGCCCGCCTCCCACAGACCGCGCACCTCCGGCACCAGCCCACGTTCGATCATCCCCTTCACTCGCGCGTTGATCCGCCTGTTCAACTCCTCCACCCGCCACTCAACTCCAACCAGCACGCAGTCCGTCCTCCCCCGCGCCGAATCCCACTGCGTCTGCCAGTCGCTGATCGGCCGCCCCGTCTTCCGAAACACCTCCAGCGCCCGCACCGTCCGCCGCTCATCGTTGAAGTGGATCCTCGCCGCCGCACGCGGGTCCACCCGCTCCAGATCCGCCCGCCTTGCCGCCGCGTCCATCGCGCGCAGCTCCGCCCGCAGCGCCTCGTCCGGTTCGGGCCCCTCGAAGAGCCCCTCCAGGAGCGCCTTGATGTACAGGTGCGTCCCCCCCACCACCACCGGCACCGCGCCGCGCCCTGTGATCTCGCCGATCGTCCGCTCCGCCAGCTCCAGCCACGCGTCGACGCTGAACCGCTCCGTCGGTTCGACCACGTCGATCAGGTGATGCCGGATCCCCTCCCGCTCCGCCTCCGTCGGCTTGGCCGAGCCGATGTCCAGCCCCCTGTAGATCTGGATCGAATCCGCCGTCACGCTCTCCGCCCCCGCCCCGCCCCCCGCCACGCCCCACCGGTCGCCCCGCGCCGTCGCCCCGCCCCCCGCCCGGGCAGACGGGCCGC
>JBGPJM010000324.1:0-3938 GCA_041485385.1 Phycisphaerae bacterium
GACCTACAAGTTCAACCTGGTGTACTTCGCCCAGGAGCGGTCCGGCATCCCCGTCTACGCGGGCGAGGCACGCCTGCTCTGCCGCAACATTGCCGGCAACCCGCTGGTGCTCGTGAAATCGGCCCTCCGCGACCTCCGGGGGTTCAAGGTCCCGGACGGCTACCAGGACCGGCTGATCGGGCAGGGGAAGGTGCAGAAGGCGGCATGCGGCGTGGTGCCCGGCATGGCGAACTTCACCGCGCCGCGCGTCGTGATCTGGGCCGGCATCGACGACATGGTCGTCGCCCCCGCTCTGGCGCTCGAGTTCACGGCCGACAACGGCCAGGCGGGGACGGCGCTCAAGGCGCATCGGTTCATCGTCGATGCCTTCACGGGCGCGGTGCTCTTCGATGAGAACCTCGTGCTGGACTTCGACGTCACCGGGACCACCCAGGGGCTGGCCACCAACAGCTTTCGCGCCGATACCTGCGACCCCGAGGCCGCCACGCCCTTGCCGTACCTGCGGGTCACCTACAACGGCACGGTGTACCCGGCGGACGCGCTGGGGAACTTCACGGTGCCAACGACCGACCCCGGCCCGTTCGCGCTGACGGCGACGGTGTGGGGCCAGTTCTTCCGCGTGTTTGACTCGGCCACGACGGTCGAGTCGCTGGCCCTGAGCGTGCCCGAGGGGAGCCCCGGCGACTTTCTCTTCAACGCCGCGAACTCCAGCGAGTTCCGTCGCGCCGAGATGAACGCCTACGTGAACATCAACAAGACGCGCGACATCGTCGTGGCCGCCAACCCGGCTTACCCGACCATCGGCACGCAGACCAACTTCCCCGTCTACGTCGACGAGGCCGGCACGTGCAACGCCTACTACCAGGCCAGCTCGGTGCACTACTACCGCTCGGGCGGCGGGTGCTCGAACATGACGATCGCCACCGTCGTCGCCCACGAGTACGGCCACCACGTCGTGCAGATGGGCGGGAGCGGCCAGGGCGGCTACGGCGAGGGGATGGGCGACACCATGGGCGTGCTGCTCGCCGACGATCCGATCTCGGGCGCGGGCGTCTTCGGCAACTGCGCCCAGGGTGGCCGGTCCGCCGTCAACACCATCAACGCGCCGTGCAGCAACCCCGACCCGCACTATTGCGGCCAGGTCATCTCCGGCGCCGTGTGGAACACCCGCAACGCCCTCCACACCTCGAACCCGTCCGACTACCGCACCATCCTCAACTCGCTCGTCGTCAACGCGGTGCCGCTCCACACAGGAACCGGGATCGCCGCCGACATCACGATCGACTACCTCACCCTCGACGATGACGACGGGAACATCAGCAACGGCACACCGCACTACCCCCAGATCAGCGCGGGGTTCACCTCCCACAACCTTCCCCCGCCCGCCGTCGATCCCATCGGCATCATCTTCCCCGACGGCCGTCCGGACGTGATCAGCGCCTCGACGGGCGCAGCGTTCCGCGTGCAGGTCCGCGCCAACACGGTCGCGCCGCTCGCCGGCTCGGCCACGCTCTCGGTCGACTCCGACGCCGGCTTCCAGACCGCGGCGATGACCGAGCTGGAGCCCAACATCTACCAGGCCGTGCTGCCGGCCGTCCCCTGCGGCGGTGCGGTCAGCTACTACGTCACCGCCTACGCGACCGGCGGCGCATCGGTCACCGCTCCGCTGGGCGCTCCCGGTTCGTCGTACACCGCCATCAGCGCGTCCTCCAGCGCACAGGCCTTCGCCGACGACGTCGAGACGCTCCGGGGCTGGTCGCTCAGCGACCCCGCCGACACCGCCACCTTCGGCCGCTGGGTGCGTGGCGACCCCGCCGGCTCCACCTCCCAGGCCGATTTTGACCATACGCCCGGCTCGGGTGTGAACTGCTACTACACCGGCACAGGCCTGGCCGACGTCGACGGCGGCACGACCACCCTCACCTCCCCCACCGTCGATCTCTCGACCGTGATGGAGCCGAAGATTTCCTATTGGCGCTGGTTCTCCGACAACCTGAATCCCAACCCCAACCTCGACACGTTCGTCGTACAGATCTCCAACGACGACGGCGCCAGCTGGTCAACCGTCGAGACCGTCGGCCCCGGTGGGCGCGAGACCATCGGCGGCTGGATCCAGCACGAGTTCCGGGTCTCGCCGATCCTCCCCCCCACCGCTCTGATGAAGCTGCGGTTCGTCGCCTCCGACCTCGGCCTGGATTCGATCGTCGAGGCCGCCGTGGACGACATCCTCTTCGAGGGGTACACCTGCGACATCCCCTGCCCCGCCGACTGGAACCACTCCGGGTCGCTGGACTCGCAGGACTTCTTCGACTTCCTCACGTCGTTCTTCGCCGGCGACGCCGACTTCAACGCCTCCGGCGCGACAGACTCGCAGGACTTCTTCGACTTCCTGACCGGGTTCTTCGCCGGCTGCTGACCGACTGACCGAGCGGCACACCGCCCGGTGCCCGGATCGGCGCACGCGACGATCCCGAGTAGAATCGCACCTCCGCCGGCGCCCCGGCGCGAGGACACCGATCCACCGGAGTGACCATGCACCCCAACCAGCCCGCGATCGTCGTCGCTGCGCTTTTGCTTGCGGTCCCCGCCCTTGCGCAGCCCGACGACCCCGCCCGCAAGCCCGGCCCTGCCTCGGGGGGAAGCGGCGGGCACGTCGTCGCCACCGGCCAACTCCTCCATCCCGCCGGCGAGACGGTCGAGTTCTCCGGCCGCCCGGTGGACCTGGTCCTGTCACCCGACGGCCGATCCGTCTATCTGAAGGACGACCGCGGTCTGGTGAGCCTCGATGCGGCGGGGGGAGCCTGGAAACTCCGCCAGGAACTCCCGCTTCCGGCGGGCGGCTCCTCCATGCACGGCCTGGCAATCAGCCCCGACGGCGCCCGCCTCCTCATCACCAACACCGACAACCTCCTCTGCGAGGCCGCCGTCGGCACCGACGGCACGCTGGCCTGGGGCCGGCGCGTCGGCCTTCCGGGCCCGGGCGGCAAGGGCCTTTCGTATCCCTGCGGCGTCGCGGTCCTCCCCGGCCCTGATCGCGCCATGGTCTGTCTCTCGCGCAACAACTCCCTCGCCATCGCCGACCTCGCGCAGGGCAAGCCCGTCTCCGAGATCCCCGTCGGCGTCGCGCCCTTCGACGTTGTCCTCTCCCCCGCCGGCGACATCGCCTACGTCTCGAACCTCGGGGGACGGATGACCCAGCCCGGCGAGCGCACCGCCCCGACGTCCGGGACGCCAGCGCTGGTCGATGCCCATGGCGTGGCCTCCAGCGGCACCGTCTCGGTCGTCGACCTCGCGCAGGGGAAGGAGCTCGCGCAGGTCGCCGTCGGCCTCACGCCCACCGACCTCGTGCTCTCCCCCGACGGCGCCACGCTCTACGTTTCCAACGCCAACTCCGACACCGTCTCGATCATCGACACCGCCTCGCGCACCGTCACACAGACGTTCCTCGTCCGCCCCGACGATGCCCTCCCCTTCGGCAGCGCCCCCAACGCCCTCGCCCTCGACCCCGCCGGCAAGTCCCTCTACGTCGCCTGCGCCGGCAACAACGCCGTGGCCGTGGTCGACCTCGGCGGCCCCAGGGACAAACCCCCGCACATCCGCGGTTTCATCCCCACCGGCTGGTACCCCGGCGCCCTCGCCGCCACCACCGGCCACCTTTTCGTCGCCAGCGTCAAGGGCTTGGGCTCGCGCGCCAGGCCCGCCAGCGCCAAGGGCACCGGCTGGCGCGTCCAGTGGTACCTCGGCACCGCCAGCCGCATCCCCATCCCGGACACCGCCACGCTGGACCGTTACACGGCGCAGGTCCGCGCCGACGGGCGCGTCCCGCAGATCCTCTGCGCCGCCGAGAAGGCCGCGTCCCCCGAGCCGCCGGTTCCCGTTCCGGCCCACGCCGGCCAACCCTCGGTCATCCGGCACGTCGTCTACATCATCAAGGAGAA
>JBGPJM010000325.1:0-3906 GCA_041485385.1 Phycisphaerae bacterium
CCGCGGCCACCGCGGCAACCATCCCCCCCAAAAAGTGGAGCGCGCCCGCGCGCGCAGAACAGGCGCGCCCAGCGCGCACAAAAACGCACCCCTCACAATTTTCTTCTCCTTGTCCCACAAGCACTTACGCGATTTCACCCTCCGCTATTTCCCCGTTTGGGCGCGCAAACTGGACCGTTGGCCCATAGGTAGAGGGGCCACACGTGAACTGACCCCGGTCCTCCGAGGTCAGTGCACGTCTCACCTCACGCGCCCAGACCGCGCGCCGCCTCCCCACGCTTCAACGCCTTCACGCCTCAACGCCTCCCCCAGGACCACGCAAAATTTCAGACCCGCGCCAAACCACCCACGCACCACCGCAAGTGCCTTGCACAAAGCAACTTGCAGCGACACGACCGCCCCCGCCGACCCTCCAAAACCACCAAAAACCCCGAGAAAATCGACCCCCCCCCCTATTTGGCAAAAACACCCCTCCAAAAACCACAACTCCAGCAACCACAAGCACTTATGCAAAAAACCTGCCCTGTTTTTCTCGATCTTTCCCTGCCCTTCTCTGCTTTTCTCAAAATCTCTCGATCCTTAACTCTGCATCTCTCGATCCTTCTCGACCCCTGTTCCCCGCGCTCCTCTTCTCTTCTGCTCACTGCTTTCTGCTCACTGCTCACTTTCAGTCCCCACCCCAACCAAGCCAACACTAACCACCACAACTCCTCACGCCACAACCACTTACATCAAAAACACCCCCAAAAAGAACCTCAAAAAACCCCCAAAAACCTCAAAAAACCTCGCCGAACCTCAAAAAACCCCCATCGAACCTCAAAAAACCTACCCCGAACCTCAAAAAACCCCCATCGAACCTCAAAAAACCTGCCGAACCTCCGGGGTGGAGGAATCCTGCGGGCAATCGTCTATCGAAGTTCAGATCGGCAGGCCGCCGACGTCGTCGTCGGCCTCTTCCGGCGGCGGAAGGAGGTCGTCACGGTCGGGGCCGCCGCCGTCGCGGAAGCCCGCCTCCGGACCCGATTTCTTGCCGGGCGCGAAGGGCGGGGGCTCGGTCTCGGATGTGGGATGTGGGATGTGGGATGTAGGGAAAGGCGAAGGTGGGTGCTGCGCGCGGGGCGCCTGGTGCTGCGTCGGCGCGCCGTACCCCCCTCCGGAGGAATCATGCGCGTAGCCGCTGCCGCGATGAGCGAGATTCTTGAAGCGGGTCGTCTCCGCGTCCCACTTCAGCTCCACCACGCCCGTCGGGCCGTTGCGCTGCTTGGCGATGATCAGCTCGGCCACGCCGATCTTGTCGGTGTTGTCCGGGTCGTTGAGCCAGCCCGTGTCCCCGACGTGGTAGTACTCCTCCCGGTGCAGCAGCATGACCACGTCGGCGTCCTGCTCGATCGACCCCGACTCGCGCAAATCGCTCATCCGCGGCCGGTTGTCCGAACGCGACTCCGGGCCGCGGTTGAGCTGCGACAGGCAGATGATCGGCATCTCCAGCTCGCGCGCCAGCGCCTTGATCCCGCGCGAGATCGCCGCCACCTCCACCTGGCGCGACTCGCGCGCGAACGCCGGCGCCGTCATGAGCTGCAGGTAGTCGACGAAGATGCACTTGACGGCGTACTGCTGGACCATCCGCCGGGCCCGGGCCCGCAGCGCCATCACGGTCAGCGCCGGCATGTCATCGATGAACATCGGCGCATCATGCAGCTCCCCCGCGGCATCGAGCAGCTTGCGGAGATCCTCGGTGCGGACGTTGCCGGAGCGCATATCGTGGGCCGAGATCCCCGAGCGCGCCGAGAGGAGGCGCTGCGCGATGGCCGACTTGGACATCTCGAGCGAGAAGAAGCCGACGGGGACCTTGGCACGCCCTGCATGCGTGCCGAGGCCGCCCATGGAGACCTGCTCGGCGAGGTTCAAAGCGAGCGCGGTCTTTCCCATGCTGGGCCTGGCGGCGATGATGATCATCTCGCCGGGCTGGAAACCCGAGAGCATCCGGTCGAGCTCGTGGTACTCGGTGCGCAGGCCGCTGACGCCCTTGCCCTGGAGCGACTCGATGCGGTCGTACTCGGCCTGCACAAGCTCGGCCATCGACTGCGGCTCGAACAGCTCCTGCGTCCGGGCGATCTCGAAGATCTGCTGCTCGGCTTGATCGATGATCTCCGACGCGGACTGCGAATCCCCCTGGCCGAGGGTGAACGCGTTGTACACGATGGCCCCGGCCGTCGTGATGAGCACGCGCAGGCGGGCCTTGTCGGCGACGATGCGGGCCCAGTGCGGCGCCCCCGCCGCGCCGGGGGTCTCCCGCGCAAGCTTTTCCAGGTACTTCGTGCCGCCGACGTCCTTGAGCACGTCCTTGTCGCGCAGGGAGTCCAGCAGTTGGACGAGGTCCCCCGCCTGGTGCTTGTCGTACAGCTCGACCAGCGCCTGGAAGATGGCCCCGTGCGCCTCATGGAAGAAGGCCGCGGGCGACTTGACGATCATGATCACGTCGCCGGTCACGCGCGGGTCCAGGATCATCGCCCCCAGCAGCGCCATCTCCGCCTCGGGGGAATGCGGCGGCGGCTTCTCGAAGAGCTTGTCCAGCTTCACCTCGAGCACGGTGGGCGTCCGGCGCCGCGCCTCGGGCGCGCCCTTCCCCGACGGGCCGTTGTCGCCGCGCGATCCCTCGAACATGCTCCCGCCGACTTGGCTCATGACGGAGAGTATGCCGGGCCGCCTGTCGCACCGTCGTGCAACCGACAGCCGCCGACAACCTGTCCCGAATCGGCGCTGCACGCCGGCGTGCCGGCCCCGCCACTCCGGCTCATACCATGCGACATGCCCAGCGCCGATCAATCCGGAGCGCCCGACCTCGATCAGTCGCTCCCCGACCCGCTCCCGGCGGATCCGCTCGCGATCTTCAAGGCGTGGTTCGACGAGGCCGCCACGAAGAGGGTGCAGCCCAATCCGAACGCCATGTCGCTGGCGACGATCGACCCGGATGGGACGCCGTCGGTCCGGATGGTGCTGTGCAAGGAGATCGATCTGCGGCGCGGGTTCCTCGTGTTCTACACCAACTACCGGGGCCGGAAGGGGAGGGCGCTCGCGGCCAACCCCCGCGCCGCCGTCGCGTTCCACTGGGACGCGCTGGACAGGCAAGTGCGGATCGAGGGGCCGGTGACGCAATCGCCGGCCGGCGAGAGCGACGCGTATTTCGCCGGCCGCCCGCTGATCAGCCGGCTCGCCGCGTGGGCGAGCGACCAGAGCGAGCCGATCGTCTCCCGCGCGGCCCTGCGAGCGAGGCTCCGATCGGTGGAGGAACGATTCGGAGTGCGGGCACCGGACCCGATGCACCCCGACGAACGCTCGGCGACCGCGGTCCCTCGCCCGGCGCACTGGGGAGGCATGCGGCTCTGGGCCGCAAGAGTGGAGCTGTGGGTGGGAGGGACGGGGCGCCTGCACGATCGAGCCGGATGGAACAGAGCACTGGAGCCGTCAATGGAGGACGGTGCGCCGGGATTTGTAGCGAAGGGAATATGGAAGGGGACGAGACTGCAGCCCTGACCGGGGGAGGAGGTGAACGTCCGGTAAGCCGGCGGTTGGCGAGGAATCGGCCCGGAAATACACCGGCGGGGGCGATGGAGGCCCGGCCTGTGACCGAAATTGGGAGTGGGGGATCTGTTGTCCGTGCGCGATCGTCGCGTCCGGGATACGCCAGGATCTCCCCCGCCGTTCCCACCATGAAACCGCGCCACACGCTGACAACCGAAGAGGTCGAAGCGCTGCACACGCGGCTGGCGCGGAGGCTGGAGGAGGTGGGGATCGAAACCCAGCCGAAGGTGGCGTTGCGGATGCTGCAGCTCGCGCAGCGGGCGGACGTGGAGCTGAGCGATTACGAGCAGACCATCCGGACCGACAGCGCCCTGTCGGGCCGGC
>JBGPJM010000326.1:0-3821 GCA_041485385.1 Phycisphaerae bacterium
AACGGTCAGCAGCCGGCGAAGAAGGCGTTGAGGAAGTCGAAGAAGTCCTGCGAGTTGGTCGCGCCGCTGCGGTTGTAGTCGGCGTTGCCCGCGAAGAAGCTGTTCAGGAAGTCGAAGAAATCCTGGCTGTTCAGCGCCCCGTCGTGGTTCCAATCGGGCGCACACGGCGTGCCGCAGTCGACCGTGAACACCACGAAGTCGTCGACCGTGGCCTCGATCAGCGAGCCCGCGCCGGCGTCCTCGGCGATGAACCGCATCTTCACCGCGTCCGTCAGCGGGACGATGCTCGCAGCGTTGAACTCGTGGTAGATCCAGCCGCCGGAGGTCCCCGGCCCGGCGGGGCCGACGACCTCGACGTTTGCCCACGTCGTGCCGCCGTTGTTCGAGATGTCGACGGTGAACACATCGGCGTTGGGCGCCCCGCCCCCGCTGTTTGAGTACCAGCGCCAGTACCCGATCCGCGTCGCCGCCGGGTCCTGGCCCGCGAGGCTGAACGTCGCGCTCAGGAGCGTGGTCCGCCCGCCGTCCACGTCGTTGGCCCCGTCGCCGGCGCCTGCGGCGCGCCCGGTCACCCAGCAGTTCACGCCCGCCCCCGGCGTGTGGTCGTCACCCGGCTGCGCGAGCGTCGGCTCCGGGTCGCCGCGTTCCCAGATCCCGGTCACGGCCGTGTCGCCTATCGCGCCGCCGACCCAGCCGGCGGCCGTCTCCATGTCGTAGGTGAGCAGCGTCGTTGTGCCCAGCTGCGCCGCCGCCGAGTACGCACCGACGCCGGGGGCGCCGAGGGGGTCGGAATACGACGTCGCCGCGGCGTTCTGCGCCGTCAGGTAGTAGCTGATCGTGCTCTGGCACGCCGCCGCCGGCAGGCTGCCCGTGAACTGCCCCGGCCCCGACGGCGACATCGTGGCGCCGGAGTACGGGCCGCCGTTGATGCTGGTATGCAGCATCACGGACGCCGGATCCAGCGGCGAGCCGCTCGTGGCAATCGCGACCGTCAACAGCGTTGGTGTATTCGGCGTCACCTGCGTGGGCCGGCCGTTCGGGTACGTGAACGTCACCGTGTTGAAGTCGAGCCGGAAGACGAAGAGGCCGCGCTGCATGTCGCTGCCGATGATCGTGCCGCTAGGGAAGAAGGGATAGTTGCCCCACATTCCGTTGTAGGCGGTCGTTTCGGACTCGGGGTGCGTGTCGAAGAAGCCGGCGTGGACCGGCGAGGTGGGGTTGGAGATATCCCAGACGTGCAGGCCACCCTCGTAGTTGGCCTGGAAGAGGTAGTTGCCACGGACGTATTGGTTGTGGTCCTTGGACCCGGTTCCGGTGGTGAACGAGCCAGCGAAGACAGGGGCGCTGGGATTGCTCATGTCCATGATGCGGGTGAGCGACGGAGTCACACCGATGTCCTCGTCCAGCTCGTCGTCGATGTACATGTAGTGGTTGTCGGGCGTCATCCACCCCTGGTGCGTGCCGTTGAGCTGCGGGTAGCTCCCGACGGCTATACGGATGATGTTGGCCTTGTTGGTCACGTCCAGGATGTCCACCCCGCCGCCGTAGATGTAGTACGAGTAGCAGATCTCGTGCCCAGCTAGCGGACCGGTCGTGTAGCTGATGATCTGCGCCTCGTGGGCATACCGCGCCCCCGCCTCCGACCACTGCCCGACAAATACGGGGTTCTCCGGGTCCGCCGCGACGCTCAGCACCGCGAGGCTCCTCGCGGCGTTGATGTTCGAGCCGCAGATGTAGAGGTAGGGCGAATCGGGGTTCGAGAGGATCGTGTGCGTGGTGGTGTAGCCGTTGGGGTTGCGGCTGCCGACGAAGCGGACGCGGTTGGTCGCGCCGTCGATGTTCGCCAAGTCGATCACCTGCACGCCGCCGCCCCCCTCGCTCACGGCGTAGGCGTAGTGCCCGACGACGGTCACGTCGCGCCACAGGCTGTTGGGGCCGGCCACGAACCCGACGAGCGCCGGGTTGACCGGATCGGTGATCTCAACGAAGTGCGTTCCCAGGTAGTTGCCGACCAGCGCGTACTCGCGCCCTGCCGGCGAGACGTACCCCCAGCAGTCAGCGAAGTTCGACGGCGTGCCGAACGCGCTCGACGGCAGCCACGACAAGAGCTGGATGTTCTGGGACGTGAACCCCGGCCCGCGCGGCGCCGGCGCCCCCGCTCCCCCCCCGCCACCGCCGCCCGCCGGGTCCGCATTCTCCAGCGGCACCGACTTGATGTATCTCCCCGTAATCCCCGGCCCGAGGTACGGCGGCTGCAGGTCGCGGAGCTTCCGCCAATCCTCGTCGGCGCGGGCCCGCATGGCCATCACGCAAGCGGTCGCGGCAAGCACGGAGAAGACCACGGTGCGCCCCCGGGGGGTCAACCTCGGCATGTATGGACTCCTGACTCGGGAAGGTCTACCGATTCGAGCGGGAAGAAACGGAGAATCACTCCGGCCAAGTATAAACGAAAGCCGTCGATTGCAAAGGACAATCGCCACCGCCATGCGCTCCCTGAGCACTCCGGATCCCCTCCGGCCTTCATTCCCCGCCCAGGAACCCGACACGTGAACAGCGTCCCACGCCTCGCCGGCCTGACGGCCCTGGCACTGGTTCTCGCGGCTTCCCCCGGGGCCTCGCGGCCGGTCCTACTACTGGAGAACCAGCACCTTCCCCATGCCAGGATCTCCTGGCCGCAGGAGGACGGCAAGACCGCCTCATTCGAGGCCGATCGCGAGTACCAGGCCCCGAAACAGGCGACGCCCATCGGCGCCAACCTTACCGCCTACGTCGCCCTCGGCGGCACGCGCGGCGACATCGGGCAGGGCGAAGCGGGCGCGGTGGATGTCCGGATCGGCTTCTACAAGGCGGACAACAAGAAGCCCCTCTTTGAGAAGCTCGCCAAGTACTCGGCGATCACCGTCGTGCTCTCGGGCGTCCGGTTCAACCAGCCCGCGACGCCGCGCCTGAACCGGGTGCTCCAGCACCTCAAGTTCACGAATCGGAACTCCGTCCTCGGGTGCGCCGACGACCCGGGCCTCTTCGCCACGTTCAACACGTATGACCCCGCGGACAATCTCAGGGGGAGAATGACCAGGCGGAACGGCCGCCCCGGGGCGCTCTCGACGACCAAGGGTGCCTCCGTCGCGTTCGCGACCGACAAGGACGGCGGCATCACGATGACGGCGGTCATCCCGTACGCGCTCTTCAAGCACGCCGACGACCCGTGGAAGCGGGCGAACCCCGGCGACTTCACCGAGCCGGTGCACTTCCACATCGAGTTCGATGTGGTGGCGACGAGCGCAGGGCAGCCGAAGGCGAAGCCGGATCCGCCGACGTGAGCCGTGAAGCGGGCCGAGCTGGTCGCGCACCGTTACGGGGCTGCACGGAGGCCGGCGCGTGCCGTAGACTCTGGCGTCGGGAGGACCTTGGCCCTGTAGCTCAGCGGTTAGAGCTGGCGACTCATAATCGCCTGGTCCCCGGTTCGAATCCGGGCGGGGCCATTCACCAGTTCGGGGTCGGGGCCCTGAACTGCTCCATATCGATCGACCTGAAGTAGTCGATAGTCTTTTTCAGCCCCTCTCTCAACTTCACCTTCGGCTCCCACGCGAGGCGCGTGCGTGCGAGGGTGATGTCGGGTTGGCGCTGCATCGGGTCGTCCTGCGGAGCGGGGCGGAAGACGATCCGGGACTTCGCGCCGGTCAGCTCGATCGTCAACTCGGCGAGCTGCCTGATGGTGAACTCGTCGGGGTTGCCGATGTTCACCGGGCCCACGAAGTCATCGGGAGCGTTCATCATGCGGATGATGACCTCGATCAGGTCGTCGACGTAGCAGAGCGAGC
>JBGPJM010000327.1:0-3722 GCA_041485385.1 Phycisphaerae bacterium
CTCGCTCACCGCCGCGCCGATGATCCCCGCAAGCGGCGACAGATACGTCACGCCCGGCCCCCCGCGCCGCCGCTAGGCGAAACCCCAGGCGCACCGCCCGCCCCGCCGCCGGCTCCCCCGCCCCCGCCCCGGTACCCACGACCGATCACGTACATCTCGCACGACACATCGCGGCTGGCCTGCGGCTTGAATCCCTTCACCTCTTCGAACACGCGCCGCGTCTCCGCGAGCAGCGCCGGATACTCCTCCCCCTCGAACACCTTCATCGCCATGTTCCCCCCGGGGCGCAGCAGACCCGGCAGGAGCGTCAGCACTCGGCGGCACAGCTCCACCGACCGGAAGTGATCGCCCGCGCCCGTCGTGTTCGGCGCCATGTCGCTGAGCACGGCGTCGAACAACCGCGCCGGCTTCCCGTTCGACCTCCCCTCATCCGCCGCCGACAGCAGCACCCCCGCCTCCGTCTTGAACACATCCCCCTTGAGCGCCCGCACGCTCGGCCCCAGCCCCTCGCGCACCTCCTGCAGGTCCAGCCCCACCACCACGCCCCGATCGCCCACCACCTCCGCGCCTACCTGCAGCCACGACCCCGGCGCACACCCCAGGTCCAGCACCCGGTCCCCACGCCGCAGGAGCTGCTTCTTCTGAATGATCTCCTTCAGCTTGTACGCCGACCGCGCCAGGTACCCCTCGGCCTTGGCCTGCTTGAAGTAGCGGTCGTGCAGCTTGCGCGCCTGGGCCATGCGCCAATGGTACGGTTCCGCCGCCATCCCACACCGCCCGCGCCCGTTTCCGGGCCGGGCCCGGCCCGCTTCTTCTCACTTTTCACTCCTCACTTTTCACTTCCCCCGCGTACGATCCCCGGCAAGGCAACCCCCGGAGCCCCCATGTCCACCCTCTCCGCACCGTCCCGTCCCCGTCGATTCATCAACCAGCTCGAGCCCTCCGAGCGGATCAGCGGCGCCTTTTCCATCTCCAACGCCCAGCTCGGCAAGACCAAGCAGGACAAGCCCTTCCTCAAGTGCCTCATCGGCGACAAGACGGGCCAGCTCCCCGGGCGGATGTGGTCCATCGAGATCGCGCACTTCAAGCGCCTCCCCACCGACGGCTTCGTCTACATCGAGGCCGAGACCCAGCCCTACCAGGGCGAGCTCCAACTCATCATCCAGGCCATCGACCCCGTCGACGCCTCTCCCGAGCTCCTCCGCGAGCTGCTCCCCGCGAGCAGCCGCCCCATCGAGGAGATGTTCGCCGAGCTGACCAAACTCCTTGGCACCATCGAGCACCCCGCCGCGCGGGCCCTGGCCACCACCTACCTCGCCGACGAGCACCTCATGGGCGCCTTCAAGCAGTGCCCCGCCGCCAAGAGCATGCACCACGCCTGCATCGGCGGCCTCCTCGAGCACACCCTCAGCCTCCTCAACCTCGCCGACCGTGTCTGCCCGCTCTACCCCAAGCTCAACCGCGACGTCGTCATGCTCGGCCTCTTCCTCCACGACCTGGGCAAGACGCGCGAGCTCATCTACGACCGCACCTTCGGCTACTCCGACCGCGGCGAGCTCATCGGCCACATCGTCGACGGCGCCATCATGCTCCACGACAAGGCCCAGCTCGTCATGCGCGCCACCGGCCAGCGCCTGCCCCCCAACCTCGTCATGGTCCTCCAGCACATCATCATCTCCCACCACGGCATCCCGGAGTTCGGCGCCGCCAAGCTCCCCTCCACCCCCGAGGCGATGATGGTCTCCATCCTCGACAACCTCGACGCCAAGATGAATATCACGCTCACCGCCGCCCGCTCCGACATGGCCGCGGCCGGCGCCGAGGGGGGCCTGGGCGGCAACTTCACCGAGAAGCTCTGGTCCCTCGATACCAGGCTGTTCCGGCCCGATCCGCTGGCGTGAGGCAGTGAAAAGCGAGAAGTGAAAAGTGAAAAGAAGAGCGGCGGCCCCTCTCTTTTTCGGCTCCTCTCCGCGCCCCCGCGCCTCTGCGAGAGCCTCCCCTCTTCTTCTCACATTTCGCTTCTCACTTTTCACTCCAACGAAAAAAAGCCCGCATGGCCGGGTATGTCTACTGAGAGAGCAGCAGACATCCACCGTCCACGCGGGCTTCACTGATCGTTTTTTCTACCCACCCCTCTTCTTTTCACTTCTCGCTTCTTACTTTTCACTTCTTCCTGCTCACTGCTCACTTCTCACTGCTCTCACGGCATCCTTCTCTGCCGGAACGCGTTGAACTCACGCTCCATCGAGTTCTTGAACGAGTTCCTGCTCAGCTCGCGGCTGAAGGAGTTCACCACACCCGGCCGCATGTTACTGCCGTACCCGTTCCGCACGTCGTTGAACGACTCCGCGTACGTCGGCAGCGCCTGGTGATTGACGGGGAAGCGGTCGCTGCTGCTGTACTGCGTGCCGCTCGTCGTCGTCCCGCTCCTGGCGGGGCCCCGCGCGCCCTGCGCGGGCTGGGAGGTGTTCCGCGTGGGCTTTGTCGAGAGTGTGAACAGCTTCGCGTGGCCCAGGTCCGTCACCGAGCTCGCCGATTTGAGGTTCTTGTTGGTCACCCACCCGATGATCTCACCGTCGCGGTAGATCGGCGTCGCGCCCGCGGGGGGGGCAAACCTGTCGGCATCAGGCGAGTCGTCGTCGGGACTGGTCGCGAGGTCCATCGCGCCGCCGCCCTGAGCGATCTTCAGAGCGTCCATGCGGACCGGCGCGCCGGCCTTCAGGTGGATCGCGCCGGGCCGGAGGTGGCATTCGGGCTTGAAGCTGGAGGCGCCGTACAGGGCGGTGCCGGCCGTGCACACGAGCATGAACACCGAGCGGATGATTTCCATTCTTGTGCTCCTTGAGCGATGTCGGCGACGAGCGGATGCGGGAGGGGACGGGGGGAGGGGGGCTCGCCGGCCATGAATGAACGTACCCCACCACCCATCTGCGCCCAGCCACGCAAGCCTCCGGGGCGCGGGTATGCCCGCCGCCGTAACGCCTGGAGCGTCCGTGCCGCGCGTGAGGGGAAGGGAAGGTCCGAGAGGATGCAGGGGGGCCATCCCTACCTCCTAAATACGAGCGGCGGTCGGATGCGGGTCGGCGGCCGCTCTCCTCTCGATCGGCGGAGGGGCATCCCCGCTCTCGACGCCCGAGCGAGCGATCGCGGGCACGCCTGACGACCCCCGGCGCCCCCCTCCTCGCCGCCCCGGGCGCTGCCCGCGCACCCACCGCCGCCGCCGGGGATCAAAAGAAACCGCCGAAGCGGCGGGCGCTCCGGCGGGTTTGCGGTTCAGGTTGGCTACACCGAGTGCGCTGTCATCCGCCGCCCTTCTTGTCCTTCTCTTTGTCCTTGCCCTTGGACTTGTCGTTGGAATCATCCTTGGAGTTATCCCTCGGATTGGCCTGCGGCGAATCGGGCCGGCCGCGGTCATTTCCTCTGGGCTTGGGCTCGACCTTGGGATCCGGCTTGGGAGGCTCGGGCCTCTTTGGTGGGGCCCGACCCTTGTCGGCTTGATCAGCGGGCTTGGCCGCGATCGGAGACTTGGGACGATTCGCCTTGTCCGGCTGCTGGTCCGCCTTGGCGGGGCCGGCGTCGGGCTTGTTCGGCTTGCCGGGGCTGGCGTCGGGCTTGTCCGGCTTGGCGGGGGTGGAGTCGGGCTTGTTCGGCTTGGCGGGGCTGGCGTCGGGCTTGTCCGGCTTGGCGGGGGTGGAGTCGGGCTTGTTCGGCTTGGCGGGGTC
>JBGPJM010000328.1:0-3712 GCA_041485385.1 Phycisphaerae bacterium
ATGAGGAGCCGATCACGCTCGGAATCGCGAATATCTCCTCGCTGTGTAGACCGATCGCCGACAACACCCGCAGGTTCGCGTCCCGGAGTTGCTCGTCCGGCGTCGTGAGCTGGCCGAGCAACCTCGTGATGGTCCGGGGCTTCGGGCATGGCCGTTCCGCGGAGAATGGCAGGTAGTCGAGACAGGTCGCCGCCTCGACGCGCACGCCCGGGTCGCGGTCGTCGAGGAGGTCGAAGAGCCTTCCGACGATCCGCTCGTCAACGAGGATGGTGGCGGGCGTCCAAGAGGCGTACGGCTTGAGCAATCGGCTCGGCCCAGCATTCAGTGCGAGCTGCTGAAGCAGCTGGAGCAACTCAACCTTCTCGCCCCCGTGACTCTTCTCACCTAGTTCACCGACGCACCTTCGGACAAGCCACCGATACTCCCACTGCCGCATCGTCCCCGATTCCGTTCGCCTCTCCAACTCCTTCATCCCCTCGCCCCCGCTCCCCATCCACGGCAACGCCGTGATATACCCCCACGTCGGCACCGCGCCCAGCCATCCCTTCTCGCCCACGCGCTGCCCTTCCGCGAGCCCCGCACCGGCGAGCGCCATCGCGACGCCTGCCGCGCCGAGTCTCCAACGGCGGCGTGTCCTGAGGAGCTTGCGGGCTGAGGTGGCCTCATGCCCGCATTCCGGGCACTTGAGCCCCGCCCCCGGCGCCCCCGCCATGTCGTACCAGCACCGCGGGCACCGCCGCCGCCCCCGTGCGCGGTCCCACAGCATCGCCCACGCGCCCAGCAGCACCCCGCCCGCGCCCAGGAGCGCCGCCGCGCCCAGCATCAGCCACGACCAGATTGCCGCCATCGCGAGGGTCATGCGTGTCCCATCGGTCTCATCTCGCCAGCTCCTCGGCCCGCAGTCTTGCGGCCTCGACTGGATGTTTGACCTCCCATTCCAGACGCTTCGCGGCCTCCTCGGCGGCCTCGGCCACCCGTGGATCAGGGTCGGAGCGGAGCGCACGCACACGCGGCAAGACGGTCGGATCACCGGCCAATCTGAGCCAAGCCAATGCCCGCATTCGTTGATCGGCGTTCGGGCTGGCGAGCCACTCGGTCACCTGTGGGATGCTCAACCGTCCGGAACTCGCCATCAGGCCTACGCCGAGATGTGCGAAGGACGGGACAGTCCACATGAACGGAGTGCTGGCCGACGTCTTCTCGATCACGCCCAGCACAATCCTTGTCGCTCGATCGATGTCCCCGCCAAGGCACGCATAGGCGCAGGCGGCCGCGCCACGCACCTCCGTATCAGGCGAATCAAGGCATGGCGTAATCGCGGCTCGCGTATCAGGCAGGTCCGAGTGCAGGCGCGCGAGGCTCAACAGCGCGTCCTCCCCGGCGTGGTCACCCTGCACATGCTGCACCAGCGCCGCGGCCGCAATCGCGGGATCGCCGCCGAGGGATATCCACGTCCGCGTGGCTTCGTCCCATTCGACGTCCGAGCTGTCGCGCAGGGCACCGAGAACCTCGGGCAGGAACGCCGTGTCGCCGGCGCCGTGCTGTCTCGCCGCCCAAAGCCCTACGGGACGCGTGAGGAGATCGGTGCTTCTGATCGCATTCGTAATGATCTCCTGCGTCTGTGCGTTCAGCGGAATGCGACCGGCATACCGGACCAATACACGCCGGACATCGTTGTCTGGATCGTCGGCAAGCGAAAGGAGATTCCCCTGAATCTCACGATCCTCCGGGGCTATCGCTGCCAGGAGCCAGGCGCTGGTGCACCGTACGGCGGAACTCCTGTGCCGAAGTCCGTCGATCAGGACCGACAGCACCAGTCGCGGATCACCCTCCGCGTCGCCCGTGTGCAGGGCGCTCAGGAACTCCCTTTCCTCCCGCAACGGCGCGACCCCCCTGTCGTGCCTCCCCATCGGGAGCAGCATCGGAAAGAACGGTGTGTCCGCGGGCACATCGTCCATGAGGGAAACCCACAGGATTGCTTCGCCGAGCTTGGGATCGTACGAACCTAAACGCCCGATGAGCGCCGGCATGGTCCTCGCCTTGTTGCTGCGCAGCTGCACGGCACATCGGACCGCCGCGACCCGGACGTCCGGGTCTTGATCATCGAGGAGCGTCATAACCCTGGCGGCGTTCGAGACGGTGTCGACCGCCGCCGGCGCGGCCCAGGATTTGTACGGCATCGACGGCGGGCCGTACCTCGCCAGCCTGGCCACCTCTTCGATGATTCCCAGCCGCTCGACCAGCCTCGCTCCCCTGCTGCTTCGCAATGAGCCGACGGCCCTTTCAACCAGCCACCGATACTCCCACTGCCGCATCGTCCCGGATTCGGCTCGCTTCCGGAGTTCCTTCATCCCCTCCCCACTCTCCATCCACGGCAACGCCGCGATATACCCCCACGTCGGCACCGCGCCGAGCCACCCTTTCTCACCCACGCGCTGCCCCGCCACCGCTCCCCCCGCGGCCACCACCAGCGCCATCCCCACCGCCCCCAGCCGGGAGTGCCGGCGGGTCCTGTGCAGGCGCCGGACCGACCGGGCAACATGCCCGCACTCCGGGCAGCACAGCCCCGGCGCTGGCGCCCCCGAAAGGTCGTACCAGCACCTCGGACACCGCGCCCGCCCGCGCGAGCGATCGGCAAAGATCGCCCACCCGGTAAGGCCCACGCCCCCCACTCCCAGAACGGCCGCGCCGCCAAGGAGGAGCCAGGACCAGAGTGCGGCAAGGGCGAGGATCATGGTCGGATTCCCGGCCCCCGGGGAAGGGGGCCAGGGTCAAGGGAGCGGGACGTCTATGACCCTCATACGCAGGATGCGGGCGTGTCCGGCAGCGAATCCGCGAAATCGGAGAGGGGAGGCTCGCACGGCGGGTGGGAGTCGCGGCGGCGGGGGGGGACGAGCGCTGGATGATGGGGGGGCTCGTCGAGTGCGGGCGAGCCCCGTCGCACGCTGCCCGTACCCATTCGGCGATCCCTTCCGGGCAGGAGAGGTGCGGAGAGGGCGGCGAGCCCTCTCTGCGCCCCGTCATAGCGCCCCCCGCTGGCTACGTCACACTCAAACCACACTCCGGGCATGGGGTTGCGAACTCGCCGAGGCGGTCGTACCCGCAGTCGGGGCAGTGGCCGCGCCGCCTCAAGCGTCGTCGCGACCGGTCAGATGCTCGAGATCGTTCAGGTCCTTGTGACGGCCCGCGGCACGCTTATTCGCCAGGAGATCCTCGCGCCCGATCAGCTTGATCCGCACGCCATCCAGGTCCGCTTCGATGCGGCGCGAGTAGCACTCCGCAAACTCAACACCCGTCACGCCGGTGAGCACCTCGATCCGCACAGGAGGCACACCCATGCGGAAGACCTGATTCGGAACAAGGAACTCCTCCGGCGCGCGCCGATCCTGCGCGAATCCGAACCGCTGCAGCACCGTCCTGATCCTCTGCGCATTCGAAATATCCACCGCGATCCAGATATCCAGATCGCCGGTCGGACGAGGGTACCCGTGATAGCTGACCGCGTAGCCGCCCACCACGAGATACTCAACGCTCTCCGAGTTGAGCAACGCTAGAAACTCTTTGAAGTCTTGCGGTAGCGGCGTTTCCATAGGCTCTCCGTCGCAGGTACTCCAGCGCCCGCATGCGCTCCTCGGGCGACCTGCTCAGCCAGTAGGCGCCCTCATCGTCCTGCTCATCGAGCGATCGAACGCCGAATGACGAACGATCCAGC
>JBGPJM010000329.1:0-3696 GCA_041485385.1 Phycisphaerae bacterium
AGACGGGGTTGTCGGGGGTGACGTCGGAGAGGGATTTGTGGGTGGGGAGCTCGCGGCTGGACCAGGATTCGTGGTCCCAGCGGCCGCCGAGGATCCACTCGCCTTTTTTGGAGGATTTCGCGGCCTCGGAGAGGCGGGTGACGAGCTCATCGAAGGAGCGGGCGCGGGAGAGGTCGAGGCGGCCGAGGCCGAAGGAGCCGAGGCCGGCGACGTGGCCGTGGGCGTCGATGAGGCCGGGGAGGACGGTGTGACCGGCGAGGTCGGTGATCTGCGTATCGGGCCTGGCGTAGGTGCGGGCCTGGGCTTCGGAACCGACGAAGGCGATCTGCGTGTCGTCGATGAGGAGGGCTTCGGCGCGCGGGTGGGCGGGGTCGAGGGTGTAGATGTTGGCGTTGACGAAGAGCTTGAAGGGCTGCGCGGGCGGTGGGGATGGCTGGTGCTGGGCCGGGGCCGGGGCGGCGACCGAGGCCGCGAGGAGGAGCGGGGTGATGAGACGGGTGAGCATCGCGGGGCCTTTCGAGAGAAGGGCGCGTGGGTGATGGATGGAAGAGCCGCCGCGGCGGAGCGGAGGGTGACAGGAAGATCCTGGAAAGGGTAATAGATTTGAGGTGGGCGCGCCGGGTGAGATGGGGCGGTCCGACGTGAGGAGCAGATTGAGGCTGACGGTGCTGCCGCACGGCTTGCCGCCGAGGCGGCCGGACGAGCCGTGGCATCCCGCGTCGGAGACTCGTCGATCTAGCAGCCGGCGAAGAAATCGTTGAGGAAGTCGAAGAAGTCCTGGGAGTTGGTGGAGCCGCTGTGGTTGTAGTCGGCGTTATTGGCGAAGAAGTCGTTGAGGAAGTCGAAGAAGTCCTGGGAGTTGAGGGTGCCGTCGGTGTTCCAATCGGCGGTGCAGGCGGGCGGCGGCGGGGTGTAGTTGAGGGTGACGGTGGCGATGTTGGACGCGCCGCTGGGAGTGGTGACCCGGAAGGTGATCAGTTCGGAGCCGGTGGCGCCGGCGTTGGGTCGGATGATGCGGTAGGGGCCGGTGAGCCCGGGGTTGACGAGGGTCGCGAGGTCGGGGGCGGAGAGGAGGGTGTAGGTGGCGGAGGCGGGGGCGGTGTCAAAGCTTGCGGGGAGCTCGACGATGTAGTTGGTGGCGGTGAAGAGGTCCTTGGAGTAGCTGAAGGCCAGGGGCGGGCCGGCGCCGGGCGTGCCGGTCGGGAGCACGCTGATGCGGACGGGCCCGCTGCGGGCGACGCGGTTGGTGGTGTAAACGGCCTCGGCGTGGACGTCGGAGTTGCCGGCGCCGAGGTTCTGGCCGAAGACGGAGAGGCCGGCGGTGGAGGTGGTGGCGGCGATGACGCGCCCGTTCTGGACGAGGCGGAGCTCGCGGACGTCGCCGCCGGTGGCGGAGATGCTGAAGGAGAAGAGGTGGGCGAGGTCGCCGGAGGAGGTGGCGGGGACGAGCGTGACGCCGAGCCCGTGGTTGACGGTCCAGAGGAGGCCGGCGACGGACCCGACGGACTTCACGGTGGAGTTGTCGTAGGCGAGGACGCGGACATCGTGGAAGCCGTCGTCGAGGATGGTGGTGTTGAGGTTGAACGACTGGCCGACGCCGGCGAGTGCGCGGAAGACGCCGTCGACGTAGAGGTCGTAGCGGTTGATGACGGCGGTGGGATGGCCGGTGGTGGCGGAGGGGGTGATGACGAAGTTGCCGGAGACGGGCGTGGCGGGGTAGGCGCTGTGCGAGACGGCGGGGATGTACGCGAAGGGGCGGGTGAGGGGATCGCCGTAGAGGAGGCTCTGGAAGGGGACGAACTGGATGGAGCGGAGGTAGGACTCGCCGAGGGAGAGGCCCTGGTAGTAGAAGACGTGGAAGCGGGCGCCGGGGAACTTGCCGGTGTAGTTGCAGGGCTCTTCGGTGGCGCCGGCGGAGCCGCTGGCGCCGGCGGCGATCCAGAGGGAGACCTTGGACTGCGAGGTGTCGCCGAAGGTTGCGCCGTAGCTGGTGAGGTGGTCGCAGAAGGCGCCCGGGCGGATGACGGCGCCGGAGGCGGCGACGTCGAAGAGGCTGGTGCCGGTCATGATGCCGAGGCAGTCGGTGCGGTTATCGGGGAGGACGGAGGTGATGACCTGGGCGGCGCCGCCGCGGGAGATGATGGAGTTGGCGGCGGTGGTGTAGAGGGGGAACGGCCCGTTGCAGAAGGGGGGTGACTGGGCGCCGCAGGCGCGGACGTTGCGGACGGGGTCGCCGGTGTTGTTCATGAAGTAGAACGTGCCGGGGGGTCGGGAGCCGTCGACGGCGACGCTGCGGTCGATCATGGCGAGCAGCTCGGGGACGGTGTTGCCCCGGTCGCCGGTGTAGCCGAGCATGGCGCCGATGAAGTAGCGGCGGGCGGTGGAGAGGGTGGAGATCTGGCCGTTGAGGTAGGAGAGGGAGGAGTCGAAGTAGACGGCGCTGTCGGAGGTGCTGAAGTAGCGGTTGGCGGCGCTCTGGTTGAGGGTGCCGGCGAGGACCTCGGGGCGGATGAACGCCATCGCGTAGCAGGACGAGATGGAGAAGTTGAGGATCGGGAAGCAGCCGTCGACGACGAGGCTGGCGGAGGAGATGGCGGTGGTGTCGAGCGGGGCGAGGACCATGTAGTCGGCGTGGTCGGTGATGGAGCGCTGGTCAAGAGAGGCCAGCACGGCGTCGAGGACATTGGTGCTGAAGGCGGGGAAGTCGGCGGCCGCGGACTTGATGTAGAAGACGTTGGAATCGGGGATGTTGCGCGCGAGCTTGTAGTAGTTGCCGACGTAGAGGGAGAGGGCATCGGAGGGATCGATGAGAAGGATGACGTTCTCGGGGGTGCCGCCGGCGGAGGCGGAGACGGCGAGAAGGAGGGAGGCGGTCGCGCCGAGGAGGGCGGTGCGGAGGTGCGATAGACGCATGACTCTTGGCTCCTGGTGAACGTCGATGCGGGCGCAGGGCGGGGCAAGACAGCACCCGGTGACGCCGAGGCGCACAGGCGCGTACGCCCGATCTGAGGACGGTGCGCGTGGACCCGCGGATCGGGGCGGGCCGAATCGGCTCAATGATACAACGCGGACGGAGAAAGGCCCGAAGAAACAGGTGTTCTCGGGCCTGGATGCGCCGGGTTGGGTGGAGTTGGGGGATTGGGGACGGGCGGGGCCGGCCCTGGGTGCGCCCGTGGCAAACCTGCCGGCGCGGCCTAGAAGTTGAAGATCGTTTCGAGGATCTGCGGGATGATGCCCTTCCTGGCGGCGTTCTTGACGTCGCCGTCGTTCTGGACGCGCAGGACCAGGTTGGCGAGCTGGCTGGACTGGACCGTGTTGCTCTGCGTGACATCCTCGGGGCGGCAGACGCCGGAGAGGACGAGGGCGCTCTCCTCCTGGTTGGACTTGACGGTCTTCTGGGCCTCGAGCACGAGGGAGCCGTTGGGTTTCACTTCCAGGACGGTGGCGGTGATGCGGGCGGTGAAGCGGTCGGAGCGCTCGTACTTGCCATCGCCCTTGAACTTGTTGTTGGCGGTGACGTCGACGGCGGCGGGGGACTGGCTGTCGCCGTTGCGGAGCTGGGCCTCCAGCAGGTTGCGGATGCTGGGGAACTTCTTGACCTCCGCGGCGATGGTCACGTCCTTCTTGGCGTCCAGGGACTGCTTGCTTGATTGCAGGCTTGACTCGTTGATGATGATCTCGATGAGGTCGTTCTTC
>JBGPJM010000330.1:0-3636 GCA_041485385.1 Phycisphaerae bacterium
CCCGAGCCGGAGGCGCCCAGGATCGACACCCACTCGCCCTTGTCGATGGAGATCGAGGCTCCGCGCAGCACCGGCACCTCGACCCGCCCGAGGCGGTAGGTCTTGAACACGGTGGTGGCCGCGATGATCGCCATGGCTGATTCCGCGTCCTACTCGAACCGCAGCGAGCGCACCGGGTCCATGTGCGACGCCTTGACCGCGGGGATAAGCGCCCCCAGCACGCTGAAGCCGATCCCCGCGCCCAGCACCAGCGCGGCCTTGGCCCGCTCGACGTGGTTGGGGATCTCCGTGAAGTAGTAGATCTTGGGATCCCACACCGTCACCCCCAGCGCCCGCCCGAGCCAGTCGTGGATCGGGTTGATGTTCCACACGATCGAGTAGGCCGCGGCGCACCCCAGCGCCGAGCCGATCACGCCGATCACCAGGCCGTAGCCGATCCAGATCCAGGCGACGCCGGCGCGGCTGGCGCCGATGGCCCGCAGGATGCCGATGTCCTTGGTCTTCTCGCTGACGATGGCCCAGAAGATCGCGAGGATGAGGAATGAGACGGTCAGCGAGATAATGCTCAGGATCATGAGCATCATCACGATCTCTTTCTTCACGGCGGCGATGAGCGTGGCCTGCTCCTGTTCCCAGGTGGAGATGCGGATGGAGCCCATCTCGGGCACGTCGCCCCCGTGCTCGCCCGAGAAGCGCTGGTACACGGCCGCGCACGCGTCCCTGAGCCGGGCGAGGTCCGCCCCCGGCTTGCCGCGGATCAGGATCGTCGTCACGCGGGCGGGGGACTTGCCGACGGCGCCGCTGGCCGCGAACGACTCGCCCTTCGGGCCCGGCTGGATCTCGTAGGGGTCCGAGCCGGCGGCGGGGGCGAGGGTCGTCGCCTCGTCCATCTTGAGCATCTTCTGCAGCGCGCCGATCTCCACGAGCACCGTCCGCTTGTCGATGTCGTAGATGCCCGTCTTGAACTCGTTGGCCACGGGGAAGGCGCGCGAGACCGTGTCGAAGGCGCGCCCCTTCCTGCCCATCGGCAGCACGCTGAGCGTGAGCGTCTTGGTGAGCATCCGCCCGTCGATGACGGTCGTGGAGCCGTCTTCCCCGCGGACGCTGATCCCGGCGGCGGGCACGTAGTACCCCTCCGGGCGCCGGTCGTTGAAGCCGCTCACCTCGATCCCCGTCACCATCGCCGGGACCGGCTGGTGCGTCTTCGGGTCGGGCTTGGTGAGCAGGAGACCGTCGCCGTAGATCTGCGACAGGATGCGCTCGGCGGCGCCGACCTGTTGTGCCCGCTCGCGGAGCTCGTGGATCAGGTCCCCCAGCAGCGGCTCGCCCTCCTTGGACACGCGGAAGAGCAGCGGATCGCGCGATGCGTCGCCGGCGCGCACGACCGCCAGCGCGTCCTCGGCGTCGGCGGCCAGCCTCTCCACCGTCTCCAGCGTCCAGAGGAACGCGGTGCGGCGGGCGGGCGAGTCCTGGGGCTGCGAGATCGCGTCCCGGGCCGCCTGCAGGGCCGCGCCGAACTGCGACTTGAGCGATGCGAGCTTCGCGACGCCTGGGGAAGGCTGGCCCCCCGCGCCGGAGGGGAACTTGTCGATCCCCGCCTCGATCCGGCGCAGCAGATCCGGGAGTTCCGTCTTCAGGAACTTCAGCGATCCCGAGACTCGGAGGTCGGCGGCAGTCAGGTCCTTGGGAAGCGGCTTCTCGAGAGATCGCCACCACAGTGCGCCGGCGTAGCGGGTCACACGGTCGTATCCCTTTCCCTCCACGCCCTTGATCCACACCAGCTCCACGCGCCCGTCGGGCAGGCGCAGCATCCCTGGCGTCTCGATCATCGGCGTGGCCGCGTCGACCAGCGGGTCTTTCTCGAGATCATCGATGAGCTGCTGGTAATACCCGAACCCCACCGTGGGCCAGGCGATGATCACATCCCCGACCAGCGTCCTCCCCGAATCCAGCAGCATGGTGAGGAACCCACCCATGATCGACCAGACGACCAGGACGGTGGCGGTGCAGAGCATCACTGCCAGGGCCGCCAGCAACGGCAGTACCTTGCTCGTCAGATACCGTCGCAGCAAGAGAAGGTGGTACACGGGGGGGGTCTAGTGTAGGTACGGGTTCGGGATGCTCCACCGTTATCGGTCAGCGCGGCGGTGCCGCACGACCGCGGCCCGCGATTGGCGGTAATCCCCTAACCGGCAGAGATTGAAAGACGTGGACGGGGCGAGAGGTTCAGTGGCTGCGCCGATTGCTCAGCAAGACGGGGTGCTCGCACCGCACATACACCGAAGCGAGGGATACCCAACGCCCGAGCCCTCTGTCCAAAGTGACGACCTAGTTACAAACACCGCCCGTTCGGCGGGTAAAGTAGACCTCGTATGCTGCGAATAGGCCCGGTCCAACTCGCGTCCAACCTGCTCCTGGCACCCATCGCGGGGTACTGCGATCAGGCGTTCCGGCTCATCTGCCGCTCACAAGGCGGCCTGGGCCTGGCGTGCACGGACCTGCTCTCGCCGCAGGGCCTGCTCCGGGGCACCGCCACCTCGCTCGACCTGGCGCGGACCAGCGAGGACGACAAGCCGGTCGGGATGCAGCTCTACGGGGCGGACCCGCAGATCATGGCCGAGGGCGCTCGCTGGGCCGCCGACCATGGGGCGACGGTCATCGACATCAACATGGGTTGCCCGGTCGACAAGGTCACCAAGAAGGACGGCGGCTCCAAGCTGCTGTGCGACGCCGACCGGGCGATGAACGTCGTCCGCGCCGTGGTCGGGGCGGTCGGCGGTGATGGGATACCCGTGACCGCGAAGATGCGGCTGGGGTGGTTCAATCCGCCGCACCCGCTGGTGGCGGAGTGGCTCGCGCCGCGCCTGGTCGACGCGGGCATCGCGGCCGTCACTGTGCACGGCCGGACGACGGAGCAGAAGTTCACGGGCCAGGCGGACCTGGACGGCATCGCGCGCGTGGTCGAGGCGGTGCGCCGGGCCGCGGGGCGCGCCGTGCCGGTGATCGGCAACGGCGACGTGAAGGAGCCCGAGGACGTGCTCCGCATGCTCCGGCACACCGGCTGCGACGGGGTCATGATCGGTCGCGGGGCCCTGAGCACGCCGTGGATCTTCCGCGACGCCTGGGCGCTGCAGACGACCGGCGCAAAGCCCCCGGAGCCCGACGAGGGCGCGAAGATCGAGCTTGTCCGTCGCTACTTTACGCTCATGTTACAGTCCCGCGGCGAACGCTTCGCGCTCTTCCAGATACGCAGGCGCATCAGCTGGTTCGCCAAGCGCCTGGGCCCGTGCCGGCCCTTGCGCGAGGCGATCCGGGTGGCGCAGTGCCCCGCGGCGGTCGATGAAGCACTCGACGCCTTCCTCGCCGGAGGATTGAGACGGTTCGAAGGAGAGATCAGGATCGATTCGCAGGAGGAAGCCGAGATGGCGGCCGCGTAGCCCGGGCGGCGACTGTTCCGGTTCGATTCACGACCAAGCGTGCCGCCCGAGCGGGCGGACCGTTCCCATCACCCCCCCCCCCCGCACCCCCCCCCGGGGCCCCCGCCGGGGGGCACGCCCCCAGTCCGCCCCCCCCAACAAGACCCACCGGCACCCCCACGCCCCGCGCCAGGCCCACCCCCCCCGCGCGCGGGGCCCG
>JBGPJM010000331.1:0-3631 GCA_041485385.1 Phycisphaerae bacterium
CCTTGCGGTCGAACTGCGCCTCGGCGGCATCGCCGAGCATGAGGCACACGAGCGTGAAGAGGATCAGGACCAGAACAAGCACTGCGTGATATCCCAGCCACGGCCAGAACCCGAAGCCGGGTCCGATGCCCGCAAGCAGGAGGAGCGCGGCCAGCGCGACGGGCGGCATCGATCCCCACGTTCCGGAGGCCGGTCTGAGAAAACCCAGGCCGCCGGAGGTGATGAGGAAACGGCCGACGGGGCCGAGAGCGCCCTTTCTCATTGGGGTTTCTCCAGAGGGCGCGAAGCCCGGGCGGCCTTGACAGCGCGGAGGATGTAGGGGATTCCGGACCAGGCCGTGACAAGGACCGTGCACCAGACCAGGACGGTGATGGCGGTGTGCGCCCAGCCGCCGGCGCCTTCGCCGTGCGGGGCGGGCACGTTGAGCAGCACGAGCACGGCCGGGATGCAGATCGACTGGAGGATCATCTTGAGCTTGCCGCTGAGTGAGGCGGCGAACGAGACGCCCTGGGACTCCATGACCCCGCGGATCGAGGTGATCAGGAGCTCGCGGGCGAGGATAAGGGCGACCATCCAGGGGTGGACGGCGCTGACGCCGGCGAACCCCGGCCCGGCGAGGAACACGAAGGCGCCGATGACCAGGAGCTTGTCGGCGAAGGGGTCCATGATCCGACCGAAGACGGAGACGACCCGCCACCTGCGTGCGAGGTAGCCGTCGAGGGCGTCGGTGAGGGCGGCGAGGATGAAGATCGCGGCGGCCGCGAGAAGGGTGAAGTCGGGCGACTTCCCCTCGAACAGCGGGGAGGACTGGTAGGACCACGGCGTGAGGACGGCGAAGAACGCAACGGCGAGAACGATGCGGGCAATGGTGAGGGCGTTGGGAATGTGGGGGCGAAGGCGCGAGGGGGGATGAGCTTGGGGCTCGGGCATGCGGGAGCATGGTAGAGAGCAGACGGCGGGGCGCCCGCCCGCGGCGGCCCCGGCCGTACAGGGCGGTTCGCTTTGTTGGTCGGGGTTCCGATGGGTGTGTGTTGTTGAAGGATCGGGCGGGTGGCTCTATCCTCTGTCCCCCATGGGGCGCCAGTGCGTCCCGGGTGTCGATTGCGTTCCGTGTTTGCTCGGGCCGGGCGCCGAGGCGGCGTGCCGGGACCGTGGAGCGTCCCGCTTTGGACGGACTTTTCAGCCCGGTACTGCTGTACGTCGGGTGCGCGCTGGGGGCGCTGGGGGTCGTGATGGCGCTGCCCCGGCGGGGGCTGAGCCCGCGGGTGCTGGGGGCGATCGTGGCGGGCGTCGGGCTGGGCGCGATCTTCCTTGGGCTGGGTCTTCGCGCGGGAAAGGTGGCGGGTGGGTTGCCGAACATCAACTTCTACATCTTCTCTGTCATCGCTCTGGGGGCGTCGCTTCGCGTGATCAGCCACCCCAGGCCGGTCTACGCGGCCCTCTACTTCATCCTGACGATCCTCAGTTCGTGCGGGCTGTACGTGCTGCTCTCTGCGGAGTTCATGGCCTTCGCGCTGGTGATTGTCTACGCCGGGGCGATCCTGATCACCTACCTGTTCGTGATCATGCTGGCGACCGAGGCGCCGACGGCCGGGGAGTCGGAGGCGCTGGCGGAGTACGACCGGTACAGCCGCGAGCCGCTAGCGGCGACAATGGTCGGCTTCGTGCTGATCGCCTCGCTGACAACGATGCTCGGGCGGGGAGCGGCGGGCCTGGCGGTCCCGGGCGGGGCCCGAGTCGAGGTTGTTTCGGTCGACATCGCTCCCGGCCGAGAAGGTGAGAACCCGTCGGTGTTCGTGCGGCTAAGGTCGCCGAGAGCGGTATCCGGCCTGCTGGCTCTGCAGGTGGGCGGACAGACGGTCGATCTCGATCCGTCGAGTCTCGAGATGGGCATGCCGGTGGGTCTGCTCGCTGGGGAGAGCGCGATCGGCGGGATCTGGTCGTCCCCGCTCTTGAGGACGAATCCGAAACTCGAGGCTGTATTCGCTGCAGGCGGGGGAGATTCAGCCCTTCTGGCGCAGCTTCCCAAGCGCGTCGAGGCGGCGCTCCAGGTCGCACGCGACGCGCACGATCCGGGGCAACCGTTCATTCACGCGTACGAGCGGGTGGGTGGCATCAGCACCGCCACGCGCACTGTGATGCTTGAGAAAGCTACGAAGTCGGGTTCATGGGGGGCGGTGCGGGAAGCGCCGCTGCCGGCCAATCTGAACCTCTACAACGTCGAAGGTGTGGCCTTCGCCCTCCTCAACGATCATCCGGGCTCGATCGAGATCGCCGGCGTGGTGCTGCTGATGGCCATGCTGGGGGCCGTGGTGCTGGCACGCAAGAAAGTCGAGATGGACGAGCAGGCCAAGCTCGCCGCGCAGCAGCGGCACCTGGACCCGGCGGAGGAGGAGCGCTCGCTGGCCGAGGTGCCGACGGACAGAGTGCCGGCGGGCAAAGTGGGGCTCGGTGCATGAGCAACCTGCTGGACATGACGGCGGTACTCGGGCAGGCGAACTTCCCGCTGCCAATGCACGCGGCCACGCTCTACCACTACCTGGTGACGTCGGCGCTTATGTTCGCGATCGGGCTGATCGGGTTCGTGACCAGGCGGAACCTGATCATCATGTTCCTGTGCACGGAGCTGATGTTTCAGGCGGCCGGAATCGCGCTCATCGCCTTCAGCCGCTACTGGCTGCACCACACGGGTGAGACGTTCGTGATCTTCGTGCTGACGATCGCGGCGGCGGAGGCCGCGATGGCGCTCGCACTCGTCGTGCTGCTGTTCCGGCGGAAGGAGACGCTGGACGCGACGGCGTGGGGCGAGATGAGGGGGTAGGGCGGTGTTCCGATTGGATAGATGTCGAAGAAACCGTGGGCGGGAAGTAAGGACGGATCGACGACGTGACAGGGCTTGTCGGACAGCTTGAAGCCTTGCGGGGCATGGTCGATGGGGTGCTGTGCCTCGTGCAGGAGCACGCGGCCGCGCCGGCGCACGCCGGAGTGGGGGAAGTGCCCGCGTGGGCGCAGGCGCCGGCGGGCGAGGTGTCGAGCCTGGTGCGGCTGATCCCGTTCCTGCCGCTCCTTGGGTGCGTGCTGGCGGGACTCTGCGCCGCATTCAGAGTCAAGTCCAAGCTGCCGGCGTGGCTGAGCGTGGGGTGCCTGGGGGCTTCCTTCGCCGTCACCCTCTCGATGTACCTGCAGATGTCCAGCCCGGGCCACTCGCCGCTGGTGGTGGCCAAGGCGTTCGACTGGATCAACTTCAAGTGGGGTGGGGGGGCTGGGGGGGGGCAGGAGCTGGTGGGGAACTTCTCGTTCTACATCGACTCGCTGACGTGCCTGTGGATGCTGTTCGTCACGGGGCTGGCGACGCTCATCGGGCTGTACGCCAGCGAGTACATGGCGGGCGACGTGGGCGCGGGGTACTGCCGCTTCTTCGCCGCGTTCAACCTCTTCGTCTTCTCCATGGCTTGCCTGGTGATGGCGGACAATCTCCTGCTGCTCTACCTGGGGTGGGAGGGCGTCGGGCTCTGCTCCTACCTGCTCATCGGGTACTTCTATAAGAAGGACTCGGCGGTCGCGGCGGGCAAGAAGGCGTTCGTGATGAACCGCATCGGCGACCTCGGGCTCGCCATGGGGGTCATGCTCA
>JBGPJM010000332.1:0-3494 GCA_041485385.1 Phycisphaerae bacterium
CGGGAAGAGCACGCTCCTGAAAGCGATCCTGGGCTCGCTTCAGCCCCAGGTCGGAACGATCCGCCGGCGCGCGGACGTGGCCCGCCCGGAGCGTATCGGGTTCGTGCCGCAACGCTGCGACCTGAACCCGAGCCTGCCGACCACGGTGCGCGAGTTCGTTTCTCTCGGCCTGGTGGGCATCCCCGATGCGCGGCGAACAGGGCGGGAGCGCATGGCCTGGGCGCTGGAGCGGGCGGCGCTGGCAGGAATGGGCCATCGGGAGTATTGGTCGCTCTCCGGGGGACAGCGGCAGCGGGCGCTCCTGGCACGGGCGTTGATCCGCCAACCGGCCCTGTTCATCGTCGATGAACCGACCAGCGGGCTGGACCCGCCGTCGCAGGATCTGCTGATGGGCTCACTGGCAGACCTCAACCGCGACGAGCGGCTCACGATCCTCTTCGTCACGCACGACCTGCCTCTGGCCGCCCGCTACGCCACGCACGTGGCGCTCTTTCTGGACCGGTCCGTGGAAGCGGGACCGAGGGACGCCGTGCTCCGCCCCGAGTTGCTCCGCCGCGCGTACGGGTTGCCGATCGAGCTGCACACCGAGGCCGTGCGCCGGCCGCAGACACACACGGGAGACCGCGGGTGATCCACGACTTCATTTCCTCCTGGGGGCTCTTCGGCTACACGTACGTGGTGGGGTGGCTGGTCGCGGCGATGCTCGGGCTGATCGGCGTTCTCGTGGTGGCCCGGAACCAGGTCTTCGTCGGCGCCGCCCTGTCGCAGGCCTCGACGCTGGGGATCGCGCTGGCGATGTGGGCGGGGACGGCACTGGGGGCCGGCGCGCCGGCCTGGCTCAGATCCGATACGTTTCTCACCGTGACGGCGGTGGCGACCTCGATCCTGGCCGCGCTGCTCACCACGCGCAGCACCGGCGGGCGGCGCGAGAGCCGGGAGGCGGTCACCGGATGGCTGTTCCTGCTCGGGGCGAGCGGATCGATCGTGGTTGTCTCGCACAGCCCGCACGGCCTGGAAGAGGTGCAGCGGCTGCTCTCATCGAGCATCATCGGTGCGACCCGCGTCGACGTCCTGGTCTTCGCGCTGATGACGCTCGCGACCGTCGCGGCCGTCGCCCTGTGGTGGCGCCCGCTCCTGCTGTGGGTCATGGACCCGGCGACGGCATCCGCGGCCGGAGTGCGCGTGCCGCTGGTTGAAATGGCGGCCTCAGTCTGGCTGGGACTCGGTGTCGGGCTCTCCATCCGGACCTCCGGAATGCTCTTCACGTTCGGTTGCCTGGTGCTGCCGGCGCTGGTGGCCAAGTCGCTGTGCAGGGAGGTCCGGACGATGTTCCTCCTCTCGCCACTGGTCGGGGTGCTCTGCGCCCTCGCAGGGTTCGTGGTGGCGAACCACTACGACTTCCCCCCGGCGCAGCTCACGGTGGCCCTGATGTGCCTTGCGCTCCCCGCGGCGTGGCTGTTCCGCGGCCTGCGCCGGTGATCGAACGGCGTGGTCTCCGGCCCGTCGCCGCACCATTGCCCAGATAACGCGCTCGACTACCACACCCCGCGGCGCCCCCCCTCCCGGGATGTTGGCGTCCTTGTCGCGGAGGACCACCGCATCAGTATTGCGGCGCGCCCTCGCCGCCCGCGCATGGGCTGCCGCCAGAGTCAGGCCCCACAACGTCGGCCGTCGCGCCCGACGATCACCGCCGCCTCCTCCCCCGTCCTCGGGCATCAGGCACGAGAAGAGAGGCCGACAGAACGCGCGGAACGTCATGGTCAGTCTAGCGAACGTCCCCAAGAACGCGCCAAAACCATAGGGTATTTCCCGATTTGGGCGCGCAGGAGGGGCCTTCCCCGGAAGAAGGGAGCAGTAAGCAGTGAGCAGTGAGCAGAAGAGAAGAGCGGGCCAAGGGAGGGGTGTGGCGGTGGGGGCCTGGGCGTGGGGACTACAGTCTGGCCGATGTCGAACGATGACATGCCGCGGGTGCTGCTCTTCACCGACGGCGCGTGCTCGGGGAACCCCGGGCCGGGCGGGTGGGCGTACATCCTGCGCCACCCGGTGTCGGGATCGGAGACGGAGGACTCGGGGGGCGAGGCGAGGACGACCAACAACAAGATGGAGCTGCGCGCGGTGATCGAGGGGCTGAGCGCGCTGAAGCGGCCGTCGGCGGTGGAGGTGTGGTCGGATTCGAAGTACGTCCTCAACGGTCTGCGCGAGTGGATGGAGGACTGGAAGAAGCGCGGGTGGCGGACGGCGGCGAAGAAGCCGGTGAAGAACCTGGACCTGTGGAAGAAACTCGATGAGCTCAAGGGCGTGCACGCGCTGACGTTCCACTGGGTGAGGGGGCACGACGAGCACGCGGAGAACGAGCGGTGCGATGCGCTGGCGGTGGCGGCGCGGGACGCCGCGGCCGTAGAGGCGGGTGGGCGGGCGGTGGACGGTGGGGGGGATGGACGGGGTGGCGGGGATGAGGGCGAGTTGTGGTGAGGCTCTTGCCGGGTGGCGGGCGGGCTGACCAATAACCAGAGGTATGTCGGGCGCGGGGCGCGCCGAGGGCTGCGGCGAGCCTGTACGGGGTCGTTGCGGCAACCGGAGGCGGGGGTTCCACCGTGGGGGTGTCGCCCGCGCCCGAAATTGCCCACTTCCCCCGCGCCCTTCGGTCAACCCGCCCCCCCGTTCGGTCGATTTCTCGTTCTGGGTCGACGCCGCAGCATGGGAGACACGCCCGATGAAGTTGCTCGAAATACTCAAGGCCGCGTACGAGGCCGACGCTTCCGATATCCACCTGATCTCGGGGCATCCCCCGGTGATGCGAGTGCACCAGGTGATGACGCCGATGGATTTTCCGGTGATCAGCCCGGAGACGGCGCGGTCGATGTTCGAGCAGATGGCGCCGAAGGAGGCGGTAGCGACGTTCGATCGCCAGAAGGACGCCGACTTCTCGTTCCAGGCGGAGGGGCTGGCCCGCTACCGCGTGAACGCGCACATGCAGCGGAGCAGCGTGGGCCTGGCGATGCGGGCGATCAAGACGAAGGTGCCGCCGCTGGCGCAGCTGAACCTGCCGGACGTGATCGCGCGGCTGACGTACCTGCCGCGCGGGCTGGTGCTGGTGACGGGGGACACGGGGTCGGGCAAGTCGACGACGCTGGCGGCGATGATCCAGGCGATGAACGAGCGGTACCGCAAGCACATCATCACGCTGGAAGACCCGGTCGAATACACGTTCGTTTCCAATCGCTGCGTGCTGGAGCAGCGTGAGCTCGGGGCGGACATGCCGAGCTTCGCGTCGGGGCTCAAGCACGCGCTGCGCCAGGACCCGGACATCATCCTGGTGGGTGAGATTCGCGATCGCGAGACCATGGAGACCGTGCTCATGGCCGCCGACACGGGGCACCTCGTGTTCTCGACCCTGCACACGACCGACGCCGCCATGACCATGCAGCGCGTGCTGTCGTTCTTCCCGCCGCACCAGCAGGAGCAGGTGCGCCACCAGCTCGCCTCGAACCTGC
>JBGPJM010000333.1:0-3432 GCA_041485385.1 Phycisphaerae bacterium
TCACCGAGACCCCCAGAAGGGGCTATTCGCTGAGGGTCCGCCAGGGTGCCAGGGAGGGGCGGCCGCCCGGGGCGCCCGCGAGGTCGCCGACGGCTACGTTGGCGGCGGCGAGGCCTTGCTCGCGCCCGCGGCCAATGGAGAAGAACTCGATGAACGAGACGCCCAGAAGGGGCGATTCGCGGAGGGTCCGCCAGGGGGCCAGGGAGGGGCGGCCGCCCGGGGCGCCCGCGATGTCGCCGACGGCGACGGTGCCGCCGGCGAGGGAAAGGTCGATGCCGCGACGGACGGAGGCGGCGATCTGCTGGTCGTCGCGGCAGCGGCGGGAGCGGATCATGTCGATCCAGGCGACGAACGTGTCGGCGGTGGCGTCGTGGGGCCGGGGGCCGATGTGGGTGAGGTCGAGGTGGGCGTGGGCGTTGACCAGGCCGGGGATGAGGAGGCTGGCGGGGCGGGAGATGGCGAGGGCGTCGCGCGAGGCGGGGTGGCGGCGGACATCGTCAGTCGGGCCGGCGGCGAGGAGGGTGGGGAGAGCGGCCCGCGGGGGCTCGGCGAGCTCAACGAGGACCGACCCCGGGGAGGCGGTGAACCCGGTGCCGTCGGCGATGGCGAAGGCGTCGAACCTGATGAGGCGGTGATTCATGGATCGGGCCTATCCTCACCGATACTTTTCGTCAGCGCGCCCAGCGCAGGGCCGGCCCCCGGCGCGGATGCAGAGCGTATGCTGGGCCGTCCGGGGTGCGGGGCGAGGCGGATGATCAGCCGTTCAAAGGAACACAGGGAGACACCGATGAAGCTCTATGCTCGGACCGCCCGGTTTGCCGGGGTGCTGGCGCTCGTTGTGGCGGGCTTGGGACTGGGTGGGTGCGCCAACAACAGCGGCCTCCTGGGGACAGTCCGGACGCTGGAGGAACGGAACGCGGCGCTGCGGAACGAGAACCAGTCGCTGCAGTCGGCGCTGGACGCGTGCAAGGCCGACAGCGCCTCGAAGAACAAGGCGATCGCCGACCTGATGGCGCTGCGGGACAAGCTGTCGTCGGAGAACCACGCGCTGCTGGACCAGCTCGCCAAGTTCGGTGAGGACCTGCGGGGGATCAAGTTCGGGCAGCTGGACGTGGACACGGACTCGGCGCTGCGCGAGCTGGCGGCGCAGTTCCCCGACGTCCTGGAGTACGACTCGGACCGCGGGATGCTGCGGTTCAAGAGCGACTTCACGTTCGCGTCGGGGTCGGACGCGATCAGCGAGGGCGGGCGGCAGACGCTGGACGCGCTGGGGAAGATCCTGATCAGCCCGGCGGCGTCGAGCTACGACATCCGGATCGTGGGGCACACCGACTCACAGAAGATCAGTGCGAACACCGCGAAGCTGCACCCGACGAACTGGCACCTCTCGGCGCACCGGGCGATCTCGGTAGGGCGGGAGCTGATCACGATGGGCGTGACGCCGACCCGGGTCGAGACGGCCGGGCGCGGCGAGTTCGACCCGATCGCGCCGGACGGCCCGAAGGGGAACACGCCGGCGAACCGGCGCGTGGAGGTGTTCCTGGTGCGGAGCTACAAGAAGCAGGCGAGCGCGGCGCCGGCGGTGCCAGATCCGACGCTGAAGACGCCCAAGCCGGACGACTTCTCGAAGTGATCGCGGGGACCGAAGGGGCCCAATGAGAATCGAGCGAGCCCCCGGCGACGGCCGGGGGTTTTTCGTTCACCGCTGCGACGGGGCGGGCCGGCGCGGCGAGACGGCCATGAAGAGGCCGACGAGGCCTGCGAGCACGGAGAGCATGCCGACGGGGAGCGTCCAGCCGAGCACGTGCGGCGAGAAGGCGTCGTTCTCGAAGCGGTGCTTGGGGACATTGAGCCTGGGGATCACGTGCAGGGCCGCCTGGTACTGCCAGGTGCGCTCCTGGAGAGGCGGGATGGTGAGCAGGGCCGCGGCGACAGCGTCGCCCTTCCTGGCCTGGTCGGCGAGGACGCTCTCTGCCGTTCTGGAGCGGGGCCAGCGGAAGGTCTCGTGCCCGATCGTGCCGTCCTGGTTGAACTGGTAGATGTCGAAAGTCCAGTTGTCGCGGAAGACGGTGCCCCAGGTCTGCGGATCGTACCCCTCGGGGGTCCGGCGGCTGACGAGGACGAGCCGCTCGGAGCCCGGCTTGTCCGTGCGATTGTTCGGCCCTCCACCGCCGTCGGTGCCGACCCATTCGACCTCGTAGATGTCCAGGACCTTCACCCATTCGTTGTACCCGGCGCCGAGATCGGGTAGATCGGGAGCGGGCGGGGCCTTGACGGGGACTTTCTCGACGGTGTCGCCGTATTTCACCACGAGGTAGGTTCGCCCCCCCTCCCCCGCCTCGGCGAGGTCGGTAAGCGTGACCTGGCGGCCGTAGGGTTTGAACTGGCGCGATGTGCCGACCTCGAAGCGGTACTGGGGGTACTTCGCGGCGAGCTCCTGGTTGAAGCGACGGATGCGCCCGACCATGCCGGCCACGCTGACCCCAAGGAGGAGGGCGCATAGGCCCACGATCATCCAGCCTGTGCGCCGGTTCTTGTCCATCGCCTGTTTTTACCCGAACGGAAGGGGTGCGGCGGGAAGGTGGTCAGTGCCCGCCGGCGGGTACGGGGGCGCCGGGCTTGGGTGGCGCGGCCTCCTCTTGGACGTCGGGGGTCAGCCCGGTGAGCGGCCGGCTGCGCTGGGGGCTGGAGTGCTCGACCTCCTGGTGCGCGCCGTGACCGACGTGGTGGGCCTGGGCCGGGTCGTAGGTGCCGTTGGCGATGGCTGCGTCGTGGGCAATCTTGGTGATGGGCTGGTTGGTCGCGCCGATCGCCTGGGCGGCGGGGGAGTCGATGCCGGTGCCGCCCTCGACGATCGCGACGGCTTTGAAGCGGTCGATGGTGCCACGGTTGCCCAGGTCGAGCATGGTGAAGCCGAGGAAGAACGAGACGGTGATGAGGCAGTAGATGAAGATCATGCCGTTGACGGGGCTGTCGTACTTGAGCTGCATGAAGAAGAGGACGACGAGGGTGGTCTTGATGACGGCGATCGAGAGGGCGACGCCGACGTTGAACAGAGCCGGGATGTGCCAGTTGAAGGTGTGGGAGATGAGCAGCTCGAACTTGGAGGCGCCGACGGTGAGGAGGGTGAAGAAGAGCAGGGCCATGAGGATGGCCATGAGGGTGCTGGCGGGGACGATGGTGTGCCCGTGGTGGTGCAGCGTTTCGGCCGCGCCGGCGGCGTGGACGGCCTCTTCGGGGTGGGGCGCGCCGTGCGCGTGGTCCCCCGCTCCCCCCGCCGCGTTGTGTTGATCGTGTGCATGCGCCATGGGTCGAACCTCGCGAACCCCCCCTCCCAAACCCCCCTCCCAAACCCCCCCTCCCGTTTCCCGCCCCCCGGGGCGGTCGGCCGTTCTCCGGCTCAGTGGATCAGGTACAGCATCGGGAACAGGA
>JBGPJM010000334.1:0-3394 GCA_041485385.1 Phycisphaerae bacterium
CTGCCCTCCAACCCCTTCTACGACCCGGCAACGCCACGGTCCCCGAAATCGCGCGTCTGGGCCCTGGGACTCCGCAACCCTTACCGCTTCACCGTACGCCCGGGCACGGGCAGCCCTGACCCCACGGCCGCGAACCCGGGCTCGCTCTACGTCGGCGATGTCGGCTGGAGCAGCCTGGAGGAACTGAACGTGGTCAGGACGGGCGGGCGCAACCTCGGCTGGCCGATCTTCGAGGGGCTGGAGACCCAGCCGGAATATGCCGCGCTCGACCCCGACAACCAGGACGCGCCCAACCCGCTCTACTCCCCGAACGGTCCGTGCACCCGCCGGTACTTCGGTTTCCAGGCCCTGCTGATCCAGGACACGCTCGTTCCCTCTCCCTCCTTCCCCAACCCGTGCAACCCGGCCCAGCAGATCCCGGCGTCGGTCCGGCATTTCGTGCACACGCGCCCGGCGATCGACTGGGGTCATTACGAAGGGCCGGCCCGCACAGGCATCTACAACGGCAACGACGCCGACATCGCGCTGGTGGGCGACCCCGGCTCGCCGGTGCAGGGGCCGCAGTTCGGTGGCGACTGCTCGGTAGGCGGGGTGTGGTACACGGGCACCTCGTTCCCGGCGCAGTACCAGAACACGTACTTTCAGGGAGACTTCGCCGCCCAATGGATCCGCAACTTCGAGTTCGACTCGACGGACCATCCGACGCTCGTCCACAACTTCGAGGACGCCGCGGGGTCGATCGTTGCCCTGACGGTGGACCCGGTGGCGGGCGATCTGTACTACATCAACTACGACGACCTGGGCGTCTCGACGCTGCGGCGGGTGTACCACCAGAACGTCGCGCCGCCCGTGGCGGTCGCCGCGGCCGTGCCGTTCTACGGCCCCACACCGCTGACGGTGCAGTTCTTCAGCACGGGGAGCAACGACCCCGGGGGCCAGAGCCTCACGTTCGACTGGGACTTCGGCGACGGCACGGCGCATTCGTCGCTGCCCAACCCCGCGCACACGTACCTGGCCATCGAGGATGTGACGGCCCAGGGCACGATCGTGGCGCGGGTGTTCTCGCTGAACCCTCCCGGCCCGCAGGGGGGCGGCAACCACGACCCCGAGGTCATCCGCGACGGTGACCTCCCGCCGGTGGGGACCGATGATTCGTCCCGCCAGTTCGACACGTTCCACTCCGGCGACCAGGGCACCAACGACTGGATCGGGTACACGTTCGCGCAGGCATACCAGTGCCGCCGGCTCGTGTTCCAGGAAGGGATGCAGTTCGACGACGGCGGCTGGTTCAACACGCTGCACGTGCAGACCCTGAATGGCGGCGTCTGGACGGACGTCAGCGGGCTGGCCATCTCGCCGCCGTACCCCGGCGGCAACGGCATCACGTACGAGACGTTCACGATGAGCTTCAACCCGGTCTCGGCCTCGGGCATCCGCATCCAGGGCGTGCCCGGCGGCGACGGCCTGTTCATCTCCGTCGGTGAGCTCCGCGTTCTGGCGACACCGGCCGGCGGCGCAGCGCCGGCCCGGCACGACGCCACGCTCACCGTCACGAACCGCGCCGGATCCTCGTCGGCCGCGACGCTGCCGATCTGGCTGGACAACACCCCGCCGCTCGTGACCATCACCAGCCCCGTGAACGGCTCCACGTACTCGATCGTCGGCCCGACCGACATGCCCCTCACCGCCACGGTCAGCGACGCCGAGCAACCGGCCGGTCAGCTCACCTGCTCGTGGCAGACGATCCTCCACTACAGCGACGGCACGTTCCCCGGCGGGATCGACCACCGCTGCACGACCTCGACCGTCTTCTCGCCCATCGGGTGCGCCGGCGACATCTATTTCTACGAGACGCGGCTTACCGTCACCGACCCCCTGGGGCTCTCCAACACGGACTTCGCGTTCGTCTATCCCAACTGCTGCCGCGCCGACTGGAACAACTCCGGTCGCGTCAACTCGCAGGATCTCTTCGACTTCCTCACCGATTTCTTCAACGGCGCGGCCGACTTCAACATGAACGCCCGCACCGATTCGCAGGATTTCTTCGACTTCCTCACCGCGTTCTTCGCCGGTTGCTGACCGAGAGTCGCCTTCCGCTCAAAAATGGCAACTCTCAGCGCCGCCCGCGCCGGCTCCGGGGGCAGATGCGCATCGGGCTCGTTGGGGATGGCTTACCGGCGTCGGCGAAGGATCAGAACACCAGCGAGCGTCAGGAACGCGCCGGTGCCGGGCGACGGGACGAGCCGGAGAGTCGCGAGGCTGGCCTGCGCAGGCTGGGCCGGGGCGGGTCCGTCTCCGGCCGGGTTGGGCGACCACCACACGTATCCCGGCGCGCCGGTTTCCGGATCCGGCGGCACCTGTTGGAACAGGTAGAACCCCTCGATGGGCCAGTTCACTCCCGTGGCCCGGATCAGGATGTCCCGTGGCGTGGCGACATCAGCGATCATGATGGAGAACCGATAAAGGTCGGCGTACTGATCGTTCCCTACCCGCGGCGGGAGCCCGGGGACGGGGTCGCCCTCGTTGTAGAAATACACCGTTTCGCTGCGCGTCGGCTCGATCTGCCGTTGACCGGGGAGCCCGATCCGCGTCCCCTCCGCGTTGATATTCCCGTCAAATCCGAACGAGGTGTTGAAGGGCGCAACACGCGGAGAGGCGGGGCGCGACAAGCCGGGCTCGGACGAGAAGATTGTTCCCGACCAGAAGCCCACCCCGTAGTTGTCGTACCCCTGGGCGTTGAAGATCCCCATCTGGAATGTCAGGTCGATCCGGCCCGGCTGGGTGATCAGGATCGGCTCGGTGATCGGCGTCGCTCCGTCACCCCAGCCCAGGGCGAATCTCGTCCGTGCCTCGAAGCTGATCTGCCCGGCCGCCCCCGACGTGGCGCCCACCAGAACGAGGACGCCCGCGAACCATGCCCGCGCGCGCCAGGATGCGACGGTACCGCCGTGAGCCCGCTGACCGTGTCCCGGAATCATGTGAGAGCTCCAAAAAAAGACGAGAGAGAGCAGGAGACTACCTACTCGCAGTACGCGATCTCCGGTTCGATCTGGCCGAGAAGCGCGCGATTTGCTCGGAGCGGCGGAATGCGGCAGGTCAGTCGCCCCGCCCCATGATCTTCGGCGAGGGCACGCGCAGCACCCGCCTCCGCCCGCACGTCGAACACACGTCCTTGGACGGGTCGTCGTTGGGGTCGGGTGGCTCGCCCATGATGCGCGGCGGGTTCACCCTCCAGACGACGGGGCCGGCGGGGTGCCCGGCTCAATACTCCCGGTCCGTCACGATCCCTGGCTGCGGCACGGGGTACCGCCCGTCGGCATCGGGCAGCAGCGGCGCGGCCGACTCCTTCGTGAGCTCCGCCACGCCGGGCGCGAACTCGTGCTTGCACTCGAGC
>JBGPJM010000335.1:0-3153 GCA_041485385.1 Phycisphaerae bacterium
AGGAGAAGAAAATTGTGAGGTGTGCGCTTTTGTGCGCGCCGGGCGCGCCTGTTCTGCGCGCGCGGGCGCGCTCCACTTTTTGGGGGGGATGGTTGGCGCGGTGGCCGCGGGAGGGAGGACGCGGGGCGCGAGTCGCTGGGCCGCGGGCTGGTGCGCTGCCTCTGCGGGCGGGCGGGGGCGTGGGGTGTGATCCTGGTCGGATGTCCGCCCTGAGAACAAAGGCGGGGTCTTCCGGGGGTTGCGCTCCCTCGGGACTCGGTCGCCTCCTTCCCACTCCCGGCAACGCTGGCGCGGCCCTAACTAAGCGGGCGAAAGAGGGGCCGAGCTGCGCTTGGGGGTGCGGGTGCGTGGGCGGTGGATGGGTCGTATAGGTCGTATGGGTCTTATGGGGCGCGAGTGCGATGGGCCGCGGGCTGGTGAGCTGCCTCTGCGGGCGGACGGGGGCGTGGGGTGTGACGTTGGTCGGGTGTCCGCCCTGGCGGCAAGGCGGGTGACCTTCCGGGGGTTGCGCCCAGGAGTCGGCAAAGGAACGCAGGACGTGGGGATGGGTCGTGGTTCAAATCCTGTCACCCCGATTGACGATCTCAACGCCCGCAGGTCATGGACTTGCGGGCGTTCTCGTTTAATTCAGCCTGACCATGATGTTGGTGCGGGGCGCATCACCGGCTGGGCCGCGAGCGGCCCGTGATCAGACCTTACGGCGGATGATGATGTGCGCCGCCGCGCGAGAACATTCCTGATGGGCAATCTCGTAGCCTAAAGCAGGAAGGTCGAGTCCGACGAGCAGGTGCTCTCCCGAACCGAGGAGCACCGGGCCAACGGCCAGATGCATGTGATCGACGAGTCGGGCAGCAAGATATTGACGGATCGTGTTCGCGCCCCCACCGAGACGAACATCTTTGCCTTTGGCGCCTTCCATGGCCCGGTCATAGGCCTCTCGGATGCCCCCGGTCACGAACTGAAACGTTGTGCCGCCGTCCATCACCAGAGGATCCCGGGGGTGGTTGGTCAGGACAAAGACTGGCGTGTGATACGGCGGATTGTCTCCCCACCATCCCTTCCACGAGCCATCAGGCCACGGGCCGCGTATCGGCCCGAACATGTTTCGGCCAATGATCCATGCGCCGATTCCATCAAAGCCGCGTGCGGCGAAGTCGTCATCGACGCCGATCGTTCCGTCCCCTTCGCCTCCGGCCAGTCCCATCTCGGCGTGCATCTGCTTGAACCAGCGGGTCGGGAAGACCCACTCGTGCAACGCCATACCACCAACGCCCATCGGGTCACTTAGGCTTTGTCGGGGTCCAGCGCTGAATCCATCGACGGAGAGGCCGAAACAGTGCACACGAAGCAGAGGCATAAGGGACTACTCCTGATAATGTGTCCATTCTACTTCTTCGCGGGCTGAGCGAGCACCGCGTCAAGCTGCTTGTACCCGGCTTCCATCCCTTGGTCCATGCCGGAAGCGAGCGCGCCGTCACGGGCGTCCTTCGAGCCATACGCCTGCGTGATGCGCATCGTGGTGACGCCGCCCCCCCCCGCCTCCGCAAACTCGTGCGTCTCCAGCAGCGAGCCGATCGTCTGGCCGGACCCCCCCTCCCCGCCCCACCCCCCGAACGTCATCGTTTCGGTGTGAACCATCCGCTCGTGCGGCACCACCTCCGTGAACGTGCCTTGCAGCGTCATGGCCGGATCGGCGTCCTCGCTCTTCCACGCCAACCGGAGCGCGCCACCCACGCGCGCCTCACACTCGCAGACGGTCAGGGTCCATCCCGGGGGCGCAAGCATCCAACGGCGCATCTTGTCCGGGACGGTAAACGCCTCCCACACGAGTCGGCGCGGGGCGTTGAACGTGCGGGTGAGGACGATGGTGGTGTCGGTGGGCGTGGAGACTTGAAGGCCTTTGGGGGGGGTGGGGTTCATGGTGTGGTCCTTGTGGCTGACAACCGGAGGGGGGGGAGGAGGGGTGACTGCCGGTGAGACGCTCAGCGGCGGCGAGAACGCGATTGCTCCGCAGACTTCATCTCATCGAGGAGCGAGTCCAGTGCGTCGAAGCGGGCCTCCCAGTTCCGGCGGAACTGCTCGGTCCAGAGCATCGCGTCCTTGAGCGGTGAGGCACAGAGGCTGCACCGGTGCTCGCGCCCGGCAACACGGCGGCGAACCAGCTTGGCCGCCTCGAGCACGCGCACGTGCTTGGTGGCCGCGGGAAAGGTCATCTTCAAGGGGGAAGCAAGTTCGCTGAGGCTGCGCTCGCCGATCGAAAGCTGGCGGACGATCGCGCGGCGGGCGGGGTGCGCCAGGGCGTGGAAGACGCGGTCGAGCCTGGGGGATCTATCGACAACCATATGGTTTAGTATACCAAATGGTTGTACGATGTCAACCAAGGAGCGCCCGCATCGGTTCGGCCTCCATCGCCGCTGGCATCAATCCCGTCGTCCGCCAGAAGCCTTTGGGCTCGCTGTCAAAGGACCGGGCTAAACGAAACCGGCGCGGCTCATCGCTGAACCGGGGCCGCCCCGGAGGGGCGGAGGAGTGCCCTTCTCCGACCGGGGGGTGCCGGGGGGGCGGCAGCCACCGGTGTCAGCGAATACGGATCACCCCTCACTCGGGTTGCCGCTGCTCGCGCCGGGCACTCCTCCAAATTCCGTATCGTCTGCGCGGCGGGGCGCTCCGAACTGGGCCTCAAGCTCCTTCTGCACGTCTGACGGAATCATCTTGCGATCATCCGCTTGATTTTGGTCGATCATAAACGCATCGACGCTGAACCCATGGCCGCCCGTGATTGGTTCGGTTGCAATTCCGATGATCCGACGAGCGTTCATCGAGAGCTTGCCGCCCCAGGTCGCTACCTCAAGGGATCGCATGCGTTTCTCTCGATCATTCGTCGACACAAGGAAGACGAATGCTGGCCCCTGCCTTCGTTCAGGGGCGCTGGCGAACCAGCGGTCACGCTTTTGCTCCACACACTTTCTGCTCTTCTCCAGCAGCTTGTTCCCAATCACACGCCGGTCCATTCGGCGAATGCGAGCGAGTTCCGTAGCGATCACGACGTATTTGTCCCCCGCGCCTGCGTCCTGCCCCATTTTCGCTCTTCTCTCTTCGATGTGCGGGAGCTTCGCGCGACGCCCTTCGTACAGGATGTCGAGCATCGCGTCG
>JBGPJM010000336.1:0-3061 GCA_041485385.1 Phycisphaerae bacterium
GCTCTTCAAGAAGCCGCCGAAGTGGGTCATGGCCGCGGAGATCGTGCAGACCACGCGCCTGTACGCGCGTTGTGTCGCAAAGATCCAGCCGCTGTGGATCGAGAGCCTCGGCGCCCACCTGGTCAAGCGCACCTACTCCGGGCCGCACTGGGAGGAGGAAAAGGCCCGCGTCGCCGCCTTCGAGAAGGTGCTCCTCTTCGGCCTGGAGATCGTCCCCCGGCGCACCGTGCACTACGGCCCGGTGGACCCGAAGCTCTCGCGCGAGCTGTTCATCCACCACGCCCTCGTCGAGGGGGAGTTCCACACGCGGGCCAGGTTCTTCGAGCACAACCTCGGCCTGCGCGACGAGGTCGAGGCCCTGGAGGCCAAGTCGCGCGAGCGCAACCTCCTCGCCGAGGCCGAGCGCCGCTTCACGTTCTACGACAAGCGGCTCCCCGCCGACGTCTACAGCGGCGAGCTCTTCGAGGCCTGGCTCAAGAAGGCCGAGCGCGAGAACCCCAAGCTGCTCTTCATGACCCTCGACGACCTGCTTCGCGAGGGGTCGGGCGCCGCGCTGGTCACTCTGGACAAGTTCCCCCCGGCCCTGCCCCTGGGCGCCGGGTCCGACAGCCGCGTCCCCCTCAGCTACCACCTCGAGCCCGGCCACCCCGACGACGGCGTCACCGCCACCGTGCCGCTGGAGGGCCTCAACCAGCTCACCGCCCCCAAGGCCGAGTGGCTGGTCCCCGGGCTGCTCAAGGAGAAGATCACCGCGCTGATCAGGTCTCTCCCCAAGCAGTACCGCGTCCGCTTCGTCCCCGCGCCGGTCTTCGCCGAGCGCGTCGCCGAGTCGCTCCCGCCGGGCGCAGAGAACGGCCCGCTCCTGGAGATCTTGAGCGCCACGCTCGCCGGCCTCACCGGCGTGGCCGTCCCCGTCAGCGAGTGGCGCCCGGAGACCCTCCCCGAGCACCTGCGGATGAACTTCGCGGTGGTGGACCGCAAGGGCACGCGCCTGGCCGCCGGGCGCGAGCTCGACAAGCTCAAGGCCGGCCTCCGCGTGCAGCTCAAGCAGGCCCTGGCAACGCTCCCCGACAAGAAGTTCAACCGCGACGGCATCACTGAATGGGATTTCGGCGATCTCCCCGAGCACGTGGAGGTCAAGCACGCCGGCCTCGCCATCGTCGCCTACCCGGCCCTGGCCGATCCGCCCGGCGCGGGGGGTGCCCCGCCGGCCGGGGCAGGCCTGCGCCTGTTCGAATCACCCGAATCGGCGCGAGCTTCGATGCGCGGCGGCCTCCGGCGCCTCTACCTCTGCCAGGTCCGCGACGAACTGGCGTTCCAGGTCAAGAACCTCCCCGGGCTCGACCGCATCGCCTCACGGTTCGCCGTCCTCGGCAAGCGCGACCAGCTCCGCGACACACTCTCGCTGCTCATCGCCGACAGGGCATTCCTGGCTGACGATGACCCCGACCAGGTCCGCTCCGAGACCGTGTTCCGCCGCCGCCTCGACCCCGGCTGGTCCCGGCTCGGCGCCGCCGCGCACGAGGTTGCCGGCCTGGTGGACGAGATCCTCGCCGCCTACCACCCCGTCGCCCTGGAGCTCGGCGACGCTCGCGCGCCCTCGCGCCTCCCAGCCGCCTGGCAGGACGCCATGGCCGACATCCGCTCGCAGTTGGCCGCCCTGCTCCCCGCCGGCTTCCTCACCACCGTCGCGTTCGATCGCCTGCGTCATTTCCCCCGCTACCTCGGCGCCGTCCGGATCCGCTTGCAGAAGCTGCGGGACGGCGGCCCCGGCACGCTCTCCCGCGACCAGAAGCACGCCGCGCACGTCGTCCCGCATTGGCTCGCGTACCTCGAGCGTGCCGCCGCCCGGGCGGCCGACGGGATCGACGACCCGGAGCTCGACCGCTTCCGCTGGATGATCGAGGAGTTCCGCGTGTCATCGTTCGCGCAGGAACTCGGCACGGCCGAGCCCGTTTCCGCCAAGCGTCTGAGCGAGCAATGGACGAGGGTCAGACCATGAGCAAGGGGGGCCAGCGCTCAGGCCGTCTCGTAGAGCACTGTGATGAACACGTCCGAGGCGACGAACCGTCGGTTGGGCGTGCTCCCGACGCCGGCGGACCCGGCGGGGTTGACCGACTGCGGCGCGATGTTGCCGAAGATCTGCACGACCTTCGCCTTGGACCCGCGGAGCCACTTGTTGATCTCCGCCTCCAGCTGCTGTGTCTGGTCTTCCTCGCCGGAGAAGATCTTCACCTGGTGCATCGTGGGGAAGCCTTTCTAACTAGGCCCGGCCGGGCACGCCCGGCGGCAGAGAGGGGTGGGGGGGTGGGAGAACAGCATACCGAAGGCGGGGCCCGGGCGGTGCGACTCCTGCTACCTCGCGAACTCGACAGCGCGGGTCTCGCGCAGGACGGTCACGCGAATCTCGCCGGGGAAGGTCATCTCCTCGCTCACCTTCTTGGCGATGTTGTACGCCACCAGCTGCGCCTCGTCGTCGCTGACTCTCTTGGCGTCCACCATCACCCGCACTTCCCGCCCGGCCTGGATGGCGTACGCCTCCGTCACCCCCGGCTGCTGCATGGCGATGTCCTGGAGCTCGTTGAGGCGCTGGATGTACTTCTCCATGCTCTCGCGCCGCGCCCCGGGCCGCGCCGAGGAGACCGCGTCGGCCGCCATGACGATCGGCGTGTAGAAGCTCGTCGAGGGCATGTCCGCGTGGTGCCCGCCGATGGCGTTGAGGACGGGTTCCTTCTCGCCGTACTGCTTCGCGAAGTCCATGCCGATCTTGGGGTGCCCCCCCTCCATCTCGTGGTCCATCGCTTTGCCGAGGTCGTGCAGGAAGCCGCAGCGACGGGCGATCGTGCCATCCAGCCCGAGCTGCTCGGCGATGATCTGGCAGAGATAAGCCACCTCGATGGAGTGGCGCAGGACGTTCTGCCCGTAGCTGGTGCGGAAGTGCAGCTTGCCCATCGCCTCGACGATCTTGGGGTGCACGCCGCGGAGGTTGGCCTCCATGACGGCCTCCTTGCCGGACTTGAGCACCCGCTCCTCCAGCTCGCTCTTGACCTTCTCGACGACC
>JBGPJM010000337.1:0-3058 GCA_041485385.1 Phycisphaerae bacterium
AAGAGGATCGCGCCGGGCGGGGCGCGCTCGGGGTCCACAGCGGGCGGGCCCTCGGTGTCGCCGGGATGGTCGGCGGGGAATGGTCGCGCCGGGGCGGTCATGTGCGGGACAATGTACCAAGTGGGAGGCGGAAGATCCCGGGCCGGGGCTCGGAGGACGCTGCGACGCGGCATCACGGGAAGAACGGCGAACTGAAACGGGCGGGCCCGTGCAGGCTCGCCCGTCGGAGCGGTCTATCAGAGTTGTGGGAAAGGGGTGCGGGGGCGGGGCGGCGGGCTTACGAGGCCTCGCCGACCTGCCAGCGAAAGAAGGAGACGATCGTGGCCTTGGGGCCGACGATGTCCTTGATCTTCTTGGTCGGGTCCATGACGAATGGCTGCTCGAGGAGGGCGACCTCCTCGAAGAACTTGCGCATGCCCCCCTCGACCATCTTCTCGGCGATTTCCTGGGGCTTGCCCGATTCCATGGCCTGAGCGACACGGAACTTCCTTTCCTTCTCGACGACCTCGGGGGCGATGTCCTTGGCGGTGATCCCGGCCGGGCGTGGAACGGCGGCGGCGACGTGCATGCAGACCTGGCGGAGGGTCTCGTCGTTGATGGACCCGACGGCCTGGACCAGCACGCCGATCTTGCCGTCGTGGTGGACGTACTGGCCGAAAGCGGTGGTGCCGGTCTCACCCGAGACCTTGCGGCCGCGGGCGTAGGAGCAGTTCTCGCCGGTGGCGATGCGGAGCTCGTCGATAACGCTCTTGATGCCGGGGAGCTCCGGGACCTCGCCGGTATGCCCCTCGAGCATGGCGAGCTCGGCGGCCCACTTGGCGCCGGCGATGAACTTCTCGCTCTTGGCGGCAAAGTCGGTCTCGGCGCGGAACTCGATGATGGCGGCGACGCCCGCGTCAGGGTTGGTGGCGATACCGATGCGGCCCTCGCCCGCGGGGCGGTCGGTGCGGGCGTCCATCTTGCCCTTGAGCTTCTTGCGCAGGATTTCCTCGGCCTTCTCGGCGTTGCCGGCGGCCTCGACGAGCGCCTTCTTGCACTCCATCAGGGAGAGGCCGGTCGAGTTTCGGAGCTTCATGACTTCCGTGGCGCTGATTCCGGACATCGGGGGGTCTCCGAGGACGGGGGGCTGGCGAGCGACCGAATTGGCACAGAGCAAGGGGCGAGTCGTGACGGGGGCCAGCCTCGTTGTTGCTCTTGGGGTGTCTGCAAGTGGCGATGGGGACCGGCTCAGGCCGGGCGAGCGCCGACGGGGTCCGGGGCCGCGGCGCCGGGTGAGCGGGTCAGCTCGCCCGAGTCCCGGTCCGGCGCGGCCGAGGCGCTGTCGTCGGCCCGGAACTGGGCGCGCCGGCTGCGCTTGGGGGTGTCGCCGGAGGCGGCGGTCTGGCCGTCGGCGGGCGAGTCCTTGACGCCGCGGATCTGCTTACCGTCAGCGACGGCCAGGCAGAGCTCGCGGAGAATGACGTCGATGGAGCGCATGGAGTCGTCGTTGCCGGGGATGGGGATGTCGGCCATGTCGGGGTCGCCATCGGTGTCGAGGAGGCAGATGGTGGGGATGCCGAGCTTGCGGGCCTCGCGAAGGGCGTTGACCTCGCGCCGAACGTCGATGACCATCATGGCGCCGGGGAGCTTGTCCATGTTGCGGATGCCGCGGAGATTGCGGTCGATCTTGTTCTTCTCGCGCCGGAGCTGGCTCTCCATCTTCTTGGAGTAGGAGGCGAAGTTGTCGTGGTTCTCGATCGCCTCGAGCTCCTCGAGTCGCTTGAGGCGGAGGCGGATAGTCCGGAAGTTGGTGAGTGTTCCGCCGAGCCAGCGCTCGGTGACGTAGTGCATCTTGACGTCGCCGACTCGCTGCTCAAGGACGGCGCGGGCCTGCCGCTTGGTGCCCACGAAGCAGATGTCCTTCCCCTCGGCGACGACCTTGGTCACGAACTTTTTGGCCAGCAGGAGGCCCTTGATGGTCTCCTTGATGTCGATGATGTGGATGCCGTTGCGCTTGCCGAAGATGTAGGGGGCCATCTTCGGGTTCCAGCCGCTGGAGCGCTGGCCGAAGTGAATACCGGCCTCGATGAGGTCCTGCACGAGGGAGTTGCCCGTGGGGGCCGTTGGCGTCGGGGGTGAACTCGGGGGGGGCATGGGGCACGGTCCTTTCAGCGACACCACGGAACGACGGATCGGTCCTTACGCGGAGCGGAAATGCATGCCGCCTCGCGCACGTCGCCCGCACAAGGGCGCTTGGGTCGAGCTCGCGTTCAGCAGGCGGCGTCGGGCAGGACGGCGCGTGAGCGTGAGCCGGGATGTATTGATTCTGCCTCGCCCGTGCCTACCACGAACCCCGGCAAACCGCCGCCGATCACGGCTGATCGTGGGAGTATAGGGGAGGGGATGGGGGAGGCAAGAGGGTGACGCCGCGCCCGGGTAGCAAGTGGGGCGGCGGGAGCCCGCAGAATCGGATCCTTCCGGAGCCGCGGACGGGCCCCGGAAAAAGCGGGGAAATTGGCCCTCCTTATCGGCCGATGTGGACAAGGACCGTGCGGGTGCGGCTTGCACGCCGGTGCTCCCAGAGGTAAATGCCTTGCCACGTACCCAGGGCCAGACGCCCACCCACGATGGGGATTCCGAGGCTGACGGCGGTCAGAACCGCCTTGATGTGGGAGGGCATGTCGTCGGGGCCCTCGTCGTTGTGCGTGAAGGCGGGGTCGTTCTCGGGGACGAGACGGTTGAGCCAGGCCTCGAGGTCGTGGCGCGCAGTGGGGTCGGCGTTCTCCTGGATAAGAAGACTGGCGGAGGTGTGCTGGATGAAGACGGTACAGAGCCCGGAGCCGTCGGGGTCCAAGGCGGACTGCGCCGGTCGGGAGCGAATGACCTCTCCGACCTGAGAGGTGATGTCGTGGAGGCCTTGCCGGGGGGAGGGGATGGACAGGGACGTGACCACTATTCCCACTCGATCGTTGCCGGCGGCTTGCTCGAGATGTCGTACACCACGCGGTTAACGCCCGGCACCTCATTGGTGATCCGGGTCGAGTTGCGGGCGAGCACCTCGTAGGGCAGCCGGGCCCAG
>JBGPJM010000338.1:0-3053 GCA_041485385.1 Phycisphaerae bacterium
CATGCCCGGCGTGCGCCGCCTCGTCCCCCAGCCCCGCCGACGCCGAACGCTTGACGCGCGCCATGATCTGGTCCCGCAGCGCGCCCGCGTCCGTAATCCCCTCGATCACCCCCTGGTGCGCGCCCATCCCGGCCCCCTTGCCCTCGTGCCCACCTCCCCCGCCCCCCGCCGTCTGCACGTGCAGCGTCGCGATCCCGAAGTACCGCTGCACCGGCCCCTGCATCACCTCCACGTTCTGGATGTTCTCGTACGTGATCGTCGTCTCCTGGATCACCCAGATCCCCCGCCTGATCCGCATGCTCCGCTCGCTCAGCACGTACCACGTCGTGTCGTACCGCAGGTGGATCCCGATGTACACCGGGATGTCCGGCAGCACGATCACCGCCAGGAACAGCGGAGCCGTCAACGCCCCGACCAGCGGCATCATGCTCACGAGCACCAGCCACGCCACGAAGGTCGCCCCGTCCGTGAACGCCAGGAAGATCCAGAAGAAGAACTTCCGGTACGCCAGAAACTGCGGCGCAGGCTTGAACGAGCGCACGGTTTCCCCGGGGGCCGCCGGCAGCGTCGGCGGCTCATCGGGGACGCGGAACCATCCCGCCAGGATCCCCCACACGCCGATGTACACCCACGCCGCCGCCTTCTCCGCCCGCTGGCTCACGCCCGCCCCCCTTCCCCATCCGTCGCCCCCGGCGCGTCCTTCCTGGCCCGCAGCGCATCGCGGATCTCCCGCAGCAGCACCAGCGCCTCGTCGGGTGGCCCGGCACTCCGTGCCGGGTCTTCCATCCCGTGCGCCGCCCCGTCCAGCCCCTTGGCCCCGCGCATCTTCGCGTACAGGAAGTCGCGCAGCTGCTCGGCTTGCAAGATCCCCTCGATGCTCGCCTCCGCCGCCGCGCTCCCCGACGCCGTCTGCACGCTCACCGTCGCCAGCCCCATCCACCGCTGGATCAGGTTCCGCGTCAGATGGATGTCCTGGATCCGCCGGTAGGCAAGGTTCACCTCGCGCTTGAAGAACATCCCCCAGCTCATCCACACCCCCTCCTCGTCGAACCGGTACCGCAGCGTCCGGTACCGGAACCACGAGGCCAGCAGCACGATCGGGAACCCCGGCCCCGTCAGCACCGACACGATCACGTAGTAGTTCATCAGCACCGGATCCGGCCGCTCGATCGCGCGCGGATCGAACCCCCCCGGCGCCCCCGGCGCACCCATCGAACCCGGCTTGCTGTCATGCTCGGCCATCAGAAGCACCCCGTTTCCATCAGGATACTTCCGAGCCCGCTCGCGTGAGTTTCACGCCCCCACCCTCGCGCGGCGTAGCCGCAACCAACGCCGTCCACAGAGGACACGGAGGTTTCACAGAGCTTACGGAGAGATCGGGACAAGAAACCATTCGGAACACTCGTTCCGAAACCTCTGTGTCCTCTGGGACCTCTGTGGACGGCCTTTGGAAGGGCGCACAACTGCCGCGGGGCCTAGTCGCGCCGCAGATCCGCGCACGCCTCGTCCAGCCGCACCCGCGCCACGATCCGCCCCGACCCCACCATCTCCGTCTGCCGGACCTCGACAACCAGCGCCGTCCCCGTCTTGAGCATCGTCTCCCCCGTCTCGTCCGCATGCGCCCCGGCGGTCAGGATCGCCGCCAGCTCCCCGAGCTGCGGGTTGTGCCCAACGATCATCAGCGACCCGTTCTTGTGCCGCGAGATCAGGTCCACCACCTCTCCGGCGTCGTGCCCGGTCTCGAGCGCCGGCGCCTGCTCCAGGCGGCAGCGGATCACCGCATGGATGATCCGCGCCGTCTCGATCGCCCGCGTCAACCCGCTCGTCAGGATCAGCTTCGGCGGCGAATCCATCTCGGCGATCCGGTCTCCTAGGAACTTTGCCTGCTGCATCCCCCGCGGCGTCAGCGGCCGGTCCTCGTCACGTACATACCCCTCCCCGTGCTCGGCCTTGCCATGTCGAACGATGTAGACTTTCACGGTCACGGGCTCCAAGCTGCCATCTATCACTATCGTCTATTCGTCCGATGTCCCCCAGCGGATGCGGGGGGGGGGCCGGCCGAACCGGGTCACCTTCTGACGTCAACCAGGGTTCCGGATCCCTGTTTTATGGGGACCTTGAAGCCGTGCCCATCTCAAACCGCAGGTTTTCAAGCCTTGTGCCACCCACCCCGACGAACCCATTCTCGTCCCACCACCATACACGCAAACCGCGCAATAACCACCCAGCCTGACCGCGCGTTCGCCTTCCCGCCCGCGCCGCGGCAGCGCCCTCAGAACCCCAGCCGCACCAGCGACTCCGCCACCGACCCCACGTACCCGCCCCCGAACAGCCGCGCGTGCACCAGCAGCGGGTACAGGTTGTACACCTCACACCGCGTCCCGTGGAACTCGCGGTCGATCGGGCGCAGCTCGTTGTACCGTGCGAAGAACCGCGCCCCGAACGTCGAGAAGAGCGTGATGAACGCCAGCTCGATCTCCGAATCCGCGAAGTAGATCGCCGGGTCCACCAGCGCCGCGATCCTCTTCCCGCCCGCCTCCACCAGCACGTTCCCCGACCACACGTCCCCGTGGATCAGCGACGGCCGCGCGCCCCGCGGCAGCATCTCCCCCAGCCGCCCCGCCAGCCCCTCGATCCTCTTCATCAGCGCCGCCGGCAGCCGCCCTGCCCCGCTCGCGACCCGCGCCATGGCCAGCAGCCGCTGGTCGCGGAAGAACTCCACCCACGAATCCGTCCACGGGTTCGGCTGCCGCAGCGACCCGATGAGCGTGTCGCGCTCGAATCCGAACCGCTCCGCGCCGATCCCGTGCAGCTCCGCCAGGATCTCCGCCGCGTGCTCCTCCGCGTCCCCGCCGATCCCGCCGCCCGCCTCGACGTACTCCATCACGAGCAGCGACTCATTGCAGTACACCACCCGCGGCACGGGCACCCTGGTCTTCTCCGTCAGGTACCTCAGCATGAACCCCTCCGGCTCGAGGCCCTGCGCGTCCCCGCCCGTCTCACCCGCGCCGCCCGCCGCCTTCACCACCACCGATTCCCCGTTCCCCAGCTCG
>JBGPJM010000339.1:0-3017 GCA_041485385.1 Phycisphaerae bacterium
CAAGCGCCCCTTCGCCACCAGGACCCTCGCCCGCTGGCACGCGCTCCGCGCGCCCATCCTCCGCAGGCTCGTGGACTCCGAGGGCACGCCGCGATTCTGGCAGCCCGGCGGCGGCTACGACCGCAACATTTTCACCGGCAACGAGCTCTGGGAGAAGATCCGCTACATCCACCGCAACCCGGTGAAACGCGGCCTCGTCGACTCCGCCGCCGATTGGAAATGGTCGTCCACCGGTCACTACCGCAACACGGACTACACCGGCCCGGAGATCCGTCACCCGCACACCCTCCGCCTCGTCGCTCCAGGCGGCGGCTTTGCACCAATCGATCTCGACAATCTCTGAAGACCGGGGTGCCACGAAAAGAGTCGGGGTGCCACAAAGGTGGGGGGGGTGCCACGGCTTGACCGGCCCCAACCACGTGCCGCGCCATACCAGTCACCCAAGGCCGGCAAGCCGTGGGGATACGCGCCCGTTAGACGATCAGGGGAGGCTGACCAAGGACATCTCAAGTCGAAGGATCAGTGGGTAACGGGCGCCCACTCCACGGCTTGCCGGCCTTGGAAGTCTGTTAGGCCGAACGCCTCCAGGGCCGGTCAAGCCGTGGCACCCCCTCCCTTTGAGAAAACCCTCCCGCCGCCCCTCCGGTACCGTGTACACACCGCCGGCACACCCGGCCATCTTGGTTGGAGAACCCTCGCATGTGGTGGTGGGCATCGATCGCGGCCGCGGTTCCGGGGTTGATCCTCCTGTGCCTCGGCCTGCGCGGCCGCCGGATCGACTCGCACCCGCTCTGCCGCAAGTGCCGCTTCGACCTCGTCGGCCTCTACCCCGGGCAGGACCGCTGCCCGGAGTGCGGGACCGCGCTGGGTGGCGGCGACAACGGGATCGGCGAAGCCGGGGGCGGCGAGCACGGGAGCACAGCGAACCCCTCGAAGGCCGCGCGAAAGACCATCCGGATCGGCCACCGCCGCCGTCTCCGCACCGCCCTGGTCGCCGCGGCCGTGCTGCTGCTCGCCTCCGGCGCCCTCGCCGGCGCCGACATCTGGGGCCGCGCCAGCCACTTCAACTGGAACACCGTCAAGCCCGTCTGGCTCCTCCTCCGCGAGGGCGCAGGCAAAGACGGCCCCGCGGCCGACGCCGCCCTCAAAGAGCTCTCCCGCCGCTTCACCGCCGACACCCTCAAGCCCGACCAGATCCAGACGATCATCGAGCACGCCCTCGCCCAGCAGGCCGACGACAAACGCCCGTGGCGCGTGGGCTGGGGAGACTTCGTCGAGAGCGCGTGGAACAACAGCCTGCTCTCCGAGAAGAAGATGACGCGCTACGCCCGGAACGCGGCGCGACTGACGTTGGAGGTCCGCAAGAAGGTCCGACGCGGCGACCCCCTGCCGGCTGCGCTCAACATCTCATGGCGGACGGGCAGCCTCGGCACCATGCAGCTGACCGCCGTACACCGGGGCAACAGGCTCGGCCCGCAGCCATTCCCGCAGCCCGTCAATCTCATCTCGACCCCCCTGACAACCCGGATGTCCTTTGCGTCCGTGCGCATCGAGCTCATGCCCATCGACGCCCGCTCGTTCGGCATGAAGGCCGGCGAAGGGGGGTGCCCGGTGGACCTTCTCCCGGGGCGGTACACGCTCACCAGCCGGTGGGAACTGCACGCGGAGCTATCGTCAATACCCTCGAATCTCAGCACCAGCACGAGCTTCGGCGGAGTGGAAGGAAGACCCGGCGTGGATAGAGAAGCAGAGCGACGAACTACCCGCTTCGCCCCCGGGGTTCCCGCCCGCGCAACGGGCCCGGCCGATCGCGCAGTGGCGCATAGAGCTCAGCGCTGATGTTGATGTGGTCGATGCAGGCGAACCCTCGGTCGAGTTGGTGAACGACCCGGCGTTCGAGCCGGCTCTGCGCCAGGCGCTCGGGCAGCCCAGCGTGCTGGTGATCGGGGAAGGTGGAGAGACTCGCGTAAGCGGCTACTTCTCTGCGATCCAGTCGCCGCTGCCCATCGACGTCGCGTTCGATGTCTTCTGGCGGGTCGATGGCAAGGAGTACCGCGTCGGCACGCTCGCGTTCCCTACCGGGGATCCTCAGTTCCCCACGCCAAGCTACAACGGCCTCATCCCGCCGACCACGATGACATCGGCCGATGTTGTTCTCCGGGCGAGCGCCGACGCCGCACGCCGGACGACCAACATCACCCGCATCTGGGACGGCGAACTCGTCTTCCCCGGGGTCACCCTCCAGCGACCTCCGTCGAGAGGGCGTCCGCCATGACCGAGGCGGAGATCGAGGAACACGCTTGGCCGACCGCTTCCAAAAAAACGCGGGGGGGGGGGTGCCACGGCTTGTCCGGCCCCAAAAGCGCGCCGCGCCACAACAGTCGTCCAAGGCCGGCAAGCCGTGGGGATATGCGCCCGTCGCGCCATCGACCCACTCACCACGCCCTCTCGTGCGCCCATCCTCACGTGTGACGGTCTACCGCGCGAAGAGTTTCACCCATCGGCAAACCACCGATTCCGGGTCCTCGTTCGCCCATCCAGCGCGACGGGTCGGGGACCAACTCGCTTCGCCGACCCTCGCCCTCCAGCCGGATACAAAGCGCGCAGAACATCGTGGTCAGTCCACCGAACGTCCCCAAAAACGCGCCAAAACCATAGGGTAATTCCCGATTTGGGCGCGCAGATTGGACCCTCCCTCATTCCCGGGACCACTCGTAGGTTAGTCCACACCCAATGTTCCACGTGGAACATTCGCGCCGCTCAGAACGGCGACCGCTCCTCCGAGCCCTCCGCGCCCGGCTCCTCATCATGGAACCGCAGCGCCTCCTCCTCGTCCTTGTCCACCCGCGCCGCCAGCGGCGGCGGGTTGAACATGTCCGACCGGATCACCGGCACCTGCGCCACCGCGCCATTGGCCGTGCCGTTCGCGGGCGCGCTCGAGCCATCGGGGAACAGCTCTCCCTGCCCGGCGCCCTCGACGCCCGCCTCCGCGTCGGCCGCCGCCTGCGCCTTCATCG
>JBGPJM010000340.1:0-3012 GCA_041485385.1 Phycisphaerae bacterium
ACCAGCTTGTACACCGGCTCGATCGAGAGCCCCTTCCGCCACGCCCGTACCTTCAGGATCGTCTCGGGCGTGATCGCCCCCAGGTATACGTTCGCCAGCTGCGCATCGCTGTACCCCATCTGCTTGGCCCGGAACACCACGTCCCGCGGCACCTCCTCCAGCTTCGAGTACGCCAGCAGCACGTCCTCGAACTCCACCAGCCGCTTGATCTGATCCAGGAAGAAGGGATCGATCTTGGAGAGCTGGTAGATCCGCTCAACCGGCCACCCCATCTTCATCGCGTACCGGATGTAGTACAGCCGCCCCTGGCTCGGCACCGCCAGCTTGCGCGTGAGCTTCTCTTCCTCGATGGGCCACTCGGAGGAAGGGTCGGAGCGACGGGGCGACGGAGCGGCGGAGGGGGAGCCAGACTCAGGCGGCGTTTCCCCCCCTCCGCCGCTCCGTCGCTTCGTCGCTTCGTCGCTTCCCCGCCACCACTCCAGCCACGCATCCTGCCGGTCCAGCCCAAGCCCGAACCGCTTCACCTCCATCGATCGGATCGCCTTCTGCAGGCTCTCCACGAACGTTCGCCCGATGCTCATCGCCTCCCCGACGCTCTTCATCTGCGTCGTCAGTGTCTCGTCGGCCTCGGGAAACTTCTCGAACGTCCAGCGAGGCATCTTGGTCACGATGTAATCGATCGTCGGCTCGAAGCAGGCGCTGGTCGTCCCCGTGATGTCGTTCCGCAGCTCGTCCAGCGTGTACCCCACCGCCAGCTTGGCCGCGATCTTCGCGATCGGGAAGCCCGTTGCCTTGGACGCAAGGGCCGATGAGCGCGATACCCGCGGGTTCATCTCCACCACCACCATCTCGAAGGGCCTCTTGCCATCTGCCCGCGGCGTCGGATCCGGGTTCACCGCGAACTGCACGTTGCTCCCCCCCGTCTCCACGCCGACGGCCCGCATGATCGCGAACGCGGCGTCCCGCATTGCCTGGTATTCCTTGTCCGTCAACGTCAGGATCGGCGCCACCGTGATCGAGTCCCCCGTGTGCACCCCCATCGGATCGATGTTCTCGATCCCGCACACCACGATGCAGTTGTCCTTCTTGTCGCGCACGACCTCCAGCTCGTACTCCTTCCACCCCAGCAGCGACTGGTCGATCTGCACCTGCCCGATCATCGACAGCCGCAGCCCGCGCGCCACGATCTCCTCGAACTCCTCCGTGTTGTACGCCACCCCGCCTCCCGAGCCCCCCAGCGTGAACGCCGGCCGGATGATCGCCGGCAGCCCGATCCTCTTCAGGAACTCCCGCGCCGCGTCCGGCGTCGTCACCGTCGTCGACACCGGCATCCCCAGCCCCAGCCCCTCGCACAGCTCCTTGAACAGCTGGCGGTCCTCGGCCTTGTGGATCGCCGCACGGCTGGCGCCGATCATCCTGATCCCGTATTTCTCAAACGTCCCCTCGTCCGCCAGGGCGCAGGCGCAGTTCAGGGCCGTCTGCCCCCCCAGCGTCGGCAGCACCGCGTCGATGGGGTCGCCGATCTCGATCTGCTTCTGGATGATCTTCCGGACCGCTTCCGGTGTGATCGGCTCGATGTACGTCCGGTCGCTCATCTCCGGGTCGGTCATGATCGTCGCGGGGTTGGAGTTTACCAGGACAACGCGGTACCCCTCGGCCTTGAGGGCCTTGCACGCCTGTGTCCCCGAATAGTCGAACTCGCACCCCTGCCCGATGACGATGGGACCGGACCCGATGATCAGGATCGTGTGGATATCTGTGCGCTTGGGCATCGCTCTCCTGCTCCGCTTCGCGGCAAGAACTCGGCCCCCGTGGGGAGGGGGGAGGGGGGGCGCAAACTGCCAGAGGGTATGCGGAGCAGCGCTGCCCATCCGGGCGTGAACGTGATCATGTTCAGCGGGCTCGTGAGCCGCGCCGCCCTCTCACGCCGGCAGCGGCGAGAATGGTCCGTGTGCCGCTTTGTCTCGTGCGCGCTCGCGGATCGCCGGGCCCTCAGCGCCCGTGTGTAGGCCCCGGCAGCCACCTGTTGCCGGCCGCCACGGCGCGCACGGCCCGCAGGATCGTGGTCGGCTCATCGTGCTTGGAGATGCACCCCCAGGCGCCGGCGTTCATGGCGCGATTGATGAAGGCCGGATCGTCGTAGCCGCTGCACATGATCGCCCGCGTGTTCGGCGAGAGGACGGCGAGTTCCGCCAAGGCGTCGAAGGCGCTCTTCCCCGGCATGGTCGCGTCCAAGAGGACCACGTCCGGCGGGGGCGTCTGACGGCGCACCTCCTCGATCAGGCCGTCGGCCGATTCGAGGCACCCCACACACTGCATGCCCGGCTCGGAGTCGATGAGGAGCTGCATCGCCGCCGTCATATCCGGGTTGTCATCGACGCACAGCACGCGCGTCCGGCGCCCGTGCGGAGTTGAAATGATCGGGTTGGTCATGCGCACCAGAATAGGCGATCACGCTCTCGGCGCAACCATCAGTTTTTCCAGCTCATCGAAGTCGCACGGCTTGACCATGTGCGCGTCGAAGCCCGCCTCCCGCGCCAGCGCGATGTCGGTATCCCGGCCATAGCCGGTCACCGCGATCAATCTCCCGCGAAAGTTCTCGGGTTCCGCGCGCAGGCGCCGGGCCACTTCGTAGCCGTCCAGGCCCGGCAGGCCGATGTCCAGCAGCACGATGTCCGGCCGCCACTGCTGCGCCAACCTTAGCCCGTCCGGGCCGGTGTACGCGCTCTGTACGCTGTAGCGCTTGTGCCGCAGGGCGCTGGAGAGCATCATGACCAGGTCGGCGTTGTCATCCACGACCAGCACACGGAGCCCATCATGGAGCCGCGACGTTTCGGCGATGGGCGGTTGTTCTTCGGGCGCGGTGGTGGAGGGCGCGGGGATCAGCGGCAGTCTCACGGTGAACTCGCTGCCCTTGCCGGGGCCCTGGCTGTGCGCCTCGATGGCGCCGCCGTGCAGCTCCACCAGCCGATGCGCCAGGGACAGGCCGATGCCCAGCCCGCCCGACGAGCG
>JBGPJM010000341.1:0-3011 GCA_041485385.1 Phycisphaerae bacterium
ATCCCCGACCTCACAGCGGCCACCACCCGGCGCCGCAGATCCTCCTGGGCCTCCGGCGACAGCTTCCTTGCATCGCGCTTGCTCATGCAGCATCATACACGAGAATCCCCGAAAGTCAAATAAATACTGCTCCGATTAGTATATGTTACAAGTATCGTCTCAATCATAGTGGATGGCGACGTTGTGATCGGCATTGTCGGCGGCAGGCACAATGTTTCTGCCCCAACTAGCTACTTTATCATCGATCTTCAGAATGATGTGATCCATCAAGATCTGGACTTCGCCGAGGTCACGGCAGAGTGGGGCCGGATCGCCGGTGCCCGACCCATGCCGGAACCAGATGCCTATTCCGACGATCCCGCACTCTTCCAAGACAAGCACCCTGAAGGAATGATTCCGCCCTGAGGTCAGCGCGGGCGCAATCTGTCCATAGGTGACCAATGGTCAGCACATGGCGTCAGCTGCTTTGGTGGTACTGGGACCTCTTCATCTTCTTGGCGGGAGCATATTGGTGGGTCTGGGTGCCGTGTGCCTTGGTCATCCTCCCCTTTTGCATTGCAAAGGGTCGACGAAAGACTACTCATCATTGATCTCTGAGAGGTGATAGGCGGAGTGCGACAGATCGTCGGACTGAGAGGAACGACGGAACGACTGAACCTTCGTACGCCGCCGCGCACTTCAATTCCGGACAATGATCCCGCGACTCTCCAGGGAGCGCACAGCCGAGGCCTGGTCATGAGAGAAACGTCCGCGATGCTCGTCGGCTTCGTCGGGATAGTTGCCGTCGCGTCCGGTTGCTCGCACTCGCGGCCGGCATTCCCTCCCGCGGTCGATCCGGCGATCTACAACGAGGACGCCACCGACCGACCCGGCGCCCCGGACCGATCGCTCCGCATGGGAGTGGTGGGCCTTCGCATCGCCGAGGGCGGCCTCTACATGGACCTCGCTATCGACGGGGCGTGGGCTGAAGTGCGCCACCAGGCCCGCGCCATGGCGGAGGAGCTTCACTACAGCGATTCGCCTCCATCGCGGTTCATCGAACTTCGTGACTGGCGCGGCCAGACGGTCGATCTCAGGTATGGCGACCTCGATCCGAGGGACGTCCTCGGCTTCTCGTTGCTTCCGGTGTCCTGGATACCCGGCACGGTCGCCCCGCCGACCTACGAGTTGAAACGGCCCGATGGCGGCCTCCGGATCATCCAGGTGCTCATGTTCCAGACGGGCACACAACTCAAGCCCGGCCGCTAACGGTGACGCTCCATCAGGAACTTGCGGCGTTGATGACGAAGACGCCGCCGGGTGTCGACACGGCCGCCCGCGAGATCGAGGCCGTCGCGGCACGACGCTGAGGCCACCGGTGTGCCCCGGCCGTCTACCAATCAAAGAAGGCGTGCTCGACACGCGTGAAGTGAGAGCGGCACACGCCTAGCCAGTTCCAACCGCTTACTTGCGGCTCGAGGCTGAGGACAAAGTGGAGCACCATCCGCGAGCCGTCGTCCAGGGTCACAAGGAAGGGAACGTTGGCGTACGTGCCGACGGCGCACAACCGCGGCGTGGTGCATCGGGACCTGAAGCCGGAGAACGTGCGGATCAGGCCGGACGGGGTGGCGAAGGTGCTGGATTTCGGGATCGCGGTGCTGCGGGCGCCGCCGGGCGCGGCGGGTTCGGCGCCGGGGGCGACGCGCGGGGTTTCGCCCACGGCCGCGACGGTGGGCGGCGCGGCGGGTGGGGCGGGCCGATCGAGCGATGCGATGTTCGGCGGCGGGCGCGCCGATGATCGCGCCGGCGCGGCCGTGGCCACGCCCAGCTCCGGCGAGGTGCTGTGGGGAGGCACGCCGGCGTACATGAGCCCCGAGCAGGCACGCGGCCAGCCGGTGGACAAGCGCACGGACGTCTTCTCCTTCGGGTCGGTGTTCTACGAGTGCCTGACCGGGGGGCTGGCCTTCGACGGCGACACCGACGCGGACCGGATCGCCGCGGTGCTGATGGAAGAGCCCGACTACGACGCGCTGCCGCGGCACACGCCGCCAAGCCTGCGCGAGCTGCTGCCGCGCTGCCTGGAGAAGGACGCGGGGCGGCGGCTTCGCGAGATGGGGGAGGCGCGGGCGACCATCGAGGGTGCCGCGGCGGACATGGTTGAGGGGCGCGTGCGCGCGGTCGCGGGGAGCGCGCCCGCCGCGGCAACGGCCCCGGCCGCCGGCGCCACGCACAACCTGCCGGGCGAGCTGACGACCTTCATAGGGCGCGAGTACCTGACCGACCGCCTGAAGGAGCTGGTGAAGACGGTGCGGCTGATCACGCTGACGGGGCCGGGCGGGAGCGGGAAGACGCGGCTTGCGTGCCTCACGGGGCTGGAGTCGCTGGCGGCGCACGCCGACGGCGTGTGGATCGTCGAGCTGGCGCCGGTCTCCAGCCAGTCGATGGTTGTGCAGGCCGCGGCGGAGGCGATCGGCGTGCCCGATGGAGCGGCGGGGGCGACGGGCGCGCGTCTAGCCGATCACCTCCGGGGGCGGAGCGCGATGCTGATCTTCGACGGGTGCGAGCACCTGCTGGGGGCGGTTCGGCAGATGGTGGATCGGCTGGCGAAATCCTGCCCGCGGGTGCGGATGGTGGCGACGTCGCGCGAGCCGCTGCGCCTGCCGGGGGAGCTGGTCTTCCCCGTGCCGCCGCTGACGCTGCCGGGGGAGGACGAACCGCCCGAGCCTCTTGAGCTGTCGCAATACGAGTCGGTGCGGCTGTTCGTAGACCGGGCGACGCTGGCGAACCCGAGGTTCGCGCTGACGCGGAACAATGCCCGGGCCGTGGCGCAGATCTGCCGCAGGCTGGAGGGGATCCCGCTGGGGATCGAGCTGGCGGCGTCGCGGGCGCGGCTGCTCTCGGCGCACCAGATCCTGGAGCGGCTGCAGCAGGGGGGCCTGCGGTTCCTGGCGTCGGCGGGGGATGCGGTTCCGGATTCGCCGGCGAACCTGGGGCGCGTCGTCGAGCGCAGCTACAACCTGCTCACCGAGGAG
>JBGPJM010000342.1:0-3009 GCA_041485385.1 Phycisphaerae bacterium
AGCAGGTAATTGCGAACGTGGGCGTACCGGACGGGGTGATCGCGGACAGTGGGTATTTCTCCGAGGCCAATGTGCAGGCCTTGGAGCAGCGGCAGAGCGCACCGATCGAGGCCCACATTGCTGTGGAGCGGCAACGGCACGGCGCGCCGCCGACGGGGCCACCCCGGGGGCGGATCCCGAAGGAGCTCAGCACCGCCGACCGGATGCGCCGGCGGCTGCGGACCAAGCGCGGCCACGCGATCTACGCCCAGCGGAAGATTACGGTGGAACCCGTCTTCGGCCAGGTCAAGGGCCGCGGCTTTCGCCGCTTCTCGCTGCGGGGCGCGGACAGGGTCAAGGGCGAGTTCCACTTGGTGTGCGCCGTCCACAACCTCGTCAAACTGTGGCGGACGGCGAGCGCGGCCGTGCGCCGCTGGAGTGCTGCGCGCGAGGTCGCCTATGCGTAAACCGCCCCGAGAAAATGGGCCCGAACCGGCTCGCCGTCGATCGGCGATCCCGCAAACCACCGTTAGTTCGGTCTGGGCCCAGTTCGGGCTCATTTCTCCGACACGCTCCTAGAGACGCCGGAGCGCGAGCGCCGCGATGAGGATGCCGATCATCCCGACGAGATTGACCTTGAAGGTGAGGCCGAAGGTCAGGGAGAGGAAGCGGAGGTCGAGGGTGGCGGGCGTGGTGACGCCGATGATGGGCCCGCGCGTCAGCAGATCGTGGCCCCAGCCGGCGGGCAACAGGCTGCCGAAGATCTCTCCCAGGAGCGAGCCGACGACAAGGCCGGTGACGACGACCAGGAGGACGAGTCCGACGCCTCGCTGGGCGGCCAGGGTGGCGGCCCGGTCAGACGACGATCAAGGGATGGGCATCGGTGACGACGCGAGTCTGGGCCTCGATCGCCCGGCGGATGAACTTCGGCAACGCGAACGCGTGCTGGTGGGTCACCCCGTCCCAGTACGCCAGCGCCCCCGACACCCGCTCCGTGACGAGGCGATCCACCGCCTCCACGCCCAGCCGGCGCGGGTCCACCTCGCGGGTGGCGGTGATGAAGCCCCAGGGCGTGCCGAAGCAGGAGATGAAGGTCTGGTAGCCGGCCACCACCGGAAAGACGTCGCGCAGCGTCCGATTGATCGCGGTGAAGAACTCGAGCTCGCCCAGCTTCGTCATCCCCGCCTGCATGGTCATGGCGCCGGCGGGGGTGAGTCGGTCGCGGACGAGGGTGTAGAACTCACGGGTGAAGAGCAGGCAGGCCGGGCCCTCTTCCAGGGGCTCGACGAGGTCGATGCAGATGAAGTCGAAGCGCTCCGAGGGCCGCTCCAGGTAGGCGCGGGCGTCCTCGTGGCGCACCTCGGTGCGGGGGTCGTCGAACGCCCCCTGGTGCATCTCGGGTAGGTGCCGGCGGCAGAGCTCCACGACCTCGCCGTCGATGTCCACCATGACCGCACGCTCGATCGAGGGGTATCTCAGGATCTCGCGGAGGGTCGCGCCCTCCCCGCCCCCGATGACGAGGGCGCTCCGCGGGCGTCCCACGGTGGACAGCAGGCCCGGGTGGACGAGCGCCTCGTGGTAGATGAACTCGTCGGCCTGGCTGGACTGGATGCGCCCGTCGAGAATCAGGGTTTTGCCGTAGGACGCCGTCTCGAGGATCTCCGCGTGCTGAAACTTCGTCCGGACCTCGGCCACCGTCCGCACGACGGCGTGCATGTGGCCCTCGACCGCCGTCGTGGTCTCGAAGAACCACTTGTACGACCGGGGCGTGATCAACTGACGGCGACCGGGCTCTTGTTGACGATGGGAATGGCGGAGTTCAGGAACAGCCCCCGCTGCATCTCGACCGCCGACGTCCGCTCGGCGGCGAACTGCTCGACGAGGTAGCTGGCGGCGACGTCGGGCTGGAGCACGTCACCGCAGGAGAAGATGTCCACCGCCGCGTACCGGTACTCCGGCCATGTGTGGATGGAGAGGTGGGACTCGGCGATGACGACCACTCCGCTGATGCCGAACGGGTTGAACTCGTGAAAGACGACATCGACGATCGTCGCCTGAGCCCGCCTGGCGGCTTCCACCATGGCTCCCTTCACGGCCTCGAGGTTGTTGATGGCGTCTGGGTCGCAATCGAACAACTCGAGAAGCAGGTGCCGTCCCAGGGCGTTCAATCCCGTCGCCCTCCTTTCCTCGAATCCGACCATCTACCGCACCTCTCCTGCGACGCCAACCGTCGCTGTTTCAGCGGCAAAAATTTTGCCGTCGAGCAAAACTGAATTCACTCTAGGGTCCCGTTTTTGCGATTGCAAGAAAAAAACGCGCTCCCGCCGCCACTTGGCTGCCGCCGCCCGGCGGTCGGCGGAGTGCCGCGCGGGGCAACTTTCCTCTTGCATCCGGGGAACGGGCCAGTAGAGTGACGAATTGAGAATTCACTCCGGGCGGAGCACAGGATGGGAGGCGAGAAGGAGGAACGGATGACGAAGAGAGTCACGATGGCGGCGGCGACCGCGGGACACGCGGAAGGCGGTTCCCCCCTCAACGCCTTCGACAACGCGCTCCTGGCGGCCGGGATCGGCAACATCAACCTGATCAAGGTCTCCAGCATCGTCCCCCCCGAGGTCTCGATCATCGAGCTGCCCAAGCTGCGGCCGGGCGCCCTCATCCCGACCGCCTACGCGGCCATGACGAGCGAGGTGCCCGGGGAGACGGTGGCGGCGGCCGTCGGCTACGCGCTGCCCGACGACCCCGCCAAGCCGGGCGTCATCATGGAGTTCCACGGCGTGACCACCCGGGAGGCGGCCGAGCAGGCGATCCACGCGATGCTCGACGAGGCGTTCCAGACCCGGGGGGAGTCCATCCGGGAGAAGCGGGTCTTCGCCGCCCAGCACACGGTCGAGCGCGTCGGCTGCGCCGTCGCCGCGGTGACGCTGCTGGCGGACGACGACCTGGTCTAGCTCGCGGGCGGGCATCCTCCACCGCCGATGCGAGCCGTGTCACCCCGGTTCATCGCCTGCGACCGGTCTCTCTCCGAAG
>JBGPJM010000343.1:0-2975 GCA_041485385.1 Phycisphaerae bacterium
TAATACAGCTTCGGCCCACATCTCACCGGCTTGCCCATCATCGTCGTGGCCCTCCTTGACCACCTCCGATACGCGCCCCCCCTGCATAGGGTTGCGCCAGCCGGACAAGTTTTTATTTGGGCAACAGACCCGCGCGCAAACGGGACATACCCCGTCTCGGGGACCGAGTTGCCGCGGCCGCCGCGGGTGCCCAGACGGCCGCGGCTCTTTCGCCCCTGAGGTCACATGACGGCTCGCTCACCGGAGATACCATGGGGTGTCTCATGGTCATCAACGGCGTGAACTTCCCGGAGGACAGGATCGCGGAGTTTTGCCGCCGCCACGGCGTCGCGAAGCTGTCGGTCTTCGGAAGCATCCTGCGCAGGCCCTCGCCCGAGGGCGGGTACGGATTCCGGCCGAGCAGCGACGTGGACATGCTCGTCGAGTTTCTGCCGGGCCGGACGCCGGGGCTGTTCTACTTCGGCGGCATGCTCATGGAGCTCCAGGAGATGCTCGGGCGCGAGGTGGACCTCAAGACCCCGCAGGACCTGTCTCGCTACTTCCGGCACGAGGTGCTGCGCGAGGCGAGGCTGCTGCATGCCGCGTGACCCCGCCAAGCACCCGCTGGACGATCGGCTGCGCGCCGAGCACATGCTGCTGGCCGCCAGGGACGCCGTGCGGATGGCGGCGGGGCGTTCGCGCGCGGACCTGGATGCCGACAGCATGCTCCGGCGGGCGCTGGTCAACGCCATCCAGGAGATCGGGAAGCCGCGGCCAAGGTCAGCCCGCTCGGGCGGGCGAGGATGACCGCCGTCGATTGGAAGCAGATGGTGGGCATGCGGCACCGCCTCGTGCACGGTTACGACCAGATCAACCTGGACATCGTGTGGAAGGTCGCCAGCGACGAAGCCGCGGTGCTGATCGCGGCGCTGGAGGGTGCGTGCGCTTCGTGGCCGCTGCCCGAGCCGCCCGACGGTTGAGCGACCGCCCACGGCGACCCCTCAACCCGCTTCAGCGCCTACGAGCGAGCAAGCCCCCCCCGCCGCTGTCGAACCGCACGCTCCCCCCGCCCGCCCTCCCATCGCTGCGCGAGGGGGCTCGTCGGGTATGTCCGCGGCTGATCGGGGACCGGATGCGGGGTGGCGGTCGCACTCCTCTGACGGCAGGACGTTTGACAGGCCGATGCTGCCGCTCTAGTCTCCATCGTCCCGGCTCAAGTGGCCGTTGGGAGCAACGCTTCGGTATGTGTGCCGCGTTCATTCCACGCTGGTCGATCGGTCGCTCTCGTCGTCCCGGGAGATTCCTCCGGCAGGGCGGGTTGATCGCGCTGGCGGGGGTGATCGTCCAGATCCTGCTCCCGCTTCTTCACGCTCCTCACGACGCGCCGGCGGCCAGTTCGGCGGGCGTCGCGTCCATCGGCGCGCCGTTGGTCGCGGGGAGTTCCGGTTCGACCGACGTGGGAAGCGCCCGGCTCACCACGATCCGGCATGCCGCGCACGACCACGCCCAATGCCCCATCTGCCAGACCATCCACCGCGGCGCCCTGCCGACAATGGCTGCTTCGCCCGCGCCGGCGGTCGTCGGGAGCCTCTTGAGTCTCGGCGCGGCCGCCCCGGCCCAGGCTCGCCCCGCGCCGTTCCGCGCGGTGGCCGATTCCGGCCCGCGCGGACCTCCGACCGGTTGCTGAGCCGTCCACACACGCTCGGTTCCACACGTGCGCTCGCACGCGGTCCGCTCCGGCGTGATCCGCCGCGACGCTCCCGCGAACCCGGTCAGATCCCAGGATGAGGTCCAACCATGCCCCGCACCACCAGCGTGCGCCTTCGGCACGCGGTTTCCGCGGCGTCGATGCTCGTGCTCGCCGCCGCAGCACAAGTCCGCGCACAGAACCAGCCCGACCCGAGTGAGCTCAAGAGACAGCTTGACGAACTGGCACGACAGAACGCCGAGCTGCAACGCCAGATGCAGGAGTTGCAGCGTCGGATCGAGTTGCTGGCCAAGCAGCCGGCACCACCACCACCGGCGCCGCCCCAGCCGCCTGCGGGTCAGCCCGTGTCGCCCGGCGAGCCAACTCCCCCAGCGCAGTCGCCGCAATCGGCGCTGGACGCCGCCGTCGCGGACGCCAAGGGCGCCCCCCAGCCCCTGACGCCGAAGGCCAGCACAGACCTCGCCTCCGCCAAGGTCGGCTCGGCGACGCTGCGCCTGATCGACGTTTCGCTGGTCATCGACGTCGCGGCTGGCTGGTCAAGCGAGACCGACAGCTCGCTCCAGACCCTGCAAGGGGGTGACCACGACCCGCGCAAGCGAGGCTTCACGCTCCAGGCCGCGGAGCTTGCGCTCGCCGGGGCCGTAGATCCGTATTTCACCGCCAACGCCAACATCAACTACAACCTCGACCCGATCACGGGCGAGTCCAATGTCGAGCTTGAAGAGGCGTACGCGACCTCGATGTCGCTCCCCTACGGCCTGCAGGTCAAGGCCGGCCAGTACTTCACCGAGTTCGGCCTCGTCAACCCCACGCACCCGCACACGTGGGATTGGCAGGACCAGCCGATCATCAACTCGCGCCTGTTCGGCGGCGACGGCATGCGCGGCCCCGGGGCCCGCGTGGGATGGCTGGCGCCGCTGCCGTGGTATTCGCAGGTGATCGTCGGCGTGCAGAACAGCAACGGCGGCACCATGGCCAGTTTCCTGGCCAATGACGGGTTCTTCGCCGAGCGATCGATCGGCGGGCGGCCCTTCGTGGACCGGCACGTCTCGACACTGGGCGACCTGGCGTGGTCGGCCCGGTGGGAGAACTCGGTGGACCTGGGGAGCGAGACCACGCTGAAGTTCGGCGTCTCGGGGGCCACGGGCCCGAACTCGACGGGCGGCAGTGGGCACACCCGCATCTACGGCGCCGACTTCAAGCTCAAGTGGCGCCCCGCCACCAACGAGCGCGGCTGGCCGTTCATCATCTGGCAGTCGGAGATCATGGGGCGCGAGTACGGGGCCGA
>JBGPJM010000344.1:0-2924 GCA_041485385.1 Phycisphaerae bacterium
TCCACTCCCCCACCGCCCCCACTCCATCCGCGTCCGCGCCCGCGGCCTCATCCCCGACCACGTCTTCGCCGCCCTCTCCTCCCACGCCCTCCGCGCCCGCTCCCTCGTCATCGCCGCCGATCACGCCCGCATCCTCACCGCCGAAGCCCCCGACGCCGCGGCCACCGCCGCCGCCCGCGCCCTCGCCCCGGGCGCCCACGACGGCCTCCTCGTCATGCCCCACGCCGACTGAGCCAGCGCTCGCTCTCTTCGGCACCGCCGGCGCCCGCACCTACGATCCCGTCGTGGATCGCCTCCAACGCATCCAGCAGATCGAGGTCATCAGCGACGAGGAGGCCGCCATCCTCCGCCGCCTCCCCGGGTCGCGCCGGGTCGCGATGCTCGACGAGATGGTCGAGTTCGGGCGGCAACTCATGCTCTCGCGCTTGCGCGAAACGCACCCGGATTGGACCGACGAAGAGCGCCGCCGCGAACTGGCTCGGAGGATCGCGCGTGCGACCGAGTGAACTCGTTCGCGCCATCGACAAAGTCTGCACGAGTGCAGTGAAACATCGGTCCGGGCTCAACTGACCACGCCACCGCCCGCGCGATGTCCGCATCCCCATCTTCCTGCGCGGACCCGACCGGCCGCTTACGCCTCGGCCTTCCTCGCACCCATCGTCAGCAGCATCCACAGCGAGCCCACACCGACCAGGATCCCGCCCAGCGGCCGCACGCCGATGCTCTCGCTGATCGTCTTGAACAGCCCCTTCAGCACCCCGTGTGCACCGGAGCCGAAGTCAAACGCCCACGGCGCCACCGCCATCGCGCCCCCTGCCCCGATCAGCGTCAGACAAAACAGCACGGTTCCAAGCTTCTGCATGGCAGGTCTCCTTCGCCAGGCCCGTCCCGACGCGCCGCCGGACACCGGGCATCAGCGACCATCGGCCGCCCCCGGCCCCGCCTGAAGCCCCCTCCACGCCCGAGAACCACCCCCGCGCCGTCCGAGGTTTTCCTCATCGGCGCAGACCGCACCTCTTCCCGTCCCCGCTCGAATGCCACTGTCTCGATGCCTTCCTCCCCTCAACACCTCTATCGTTCCGCTCTCCCCAGGAGCCCCTCCCGATGCCCGAGACCTCCCACCGCTTCGCCACCCTCGCCATCCACGCCGGCCAGGCCCCTGATCCCACCACCGGCGCCATCATGACGCCGGTCTACATGACCTCCACCTACGTCCAGGCCTCCCCCGGCGTCGTCAAGGACGGCTACGACTACTCCCGCTCCAAGAACCCCACCCGCACCGCCCTCGAATCCAACCTCGCCGCCCTCGAGGGCGCCCGCCACGGCCTCGCCTTCTCCTCCGGCCTGGGCGCCATGGACTGCGTCCTCCACCTCCTCAAGTCCGGTGATCACGTCGTCCTCTGCGACGATGTCTACGGCGGCTCCTTCCGCATCATCGACAAGGTCTTCTCCCACCTCGGCATCGCCGCCACCCGCGTCGACATGACCGACCTTCGCGCCACCGAGTCCGCCTTCACCGACAACACCCGCCTCGTCTGGCTCGAAACCCCCACCAACCCCATGCTCAAGGTCGTCGACATCGCCGCCGTCGCCACCCTCACCCGCCGCCGCCCCGCCGCCTCTGACTTCACCTGGGACAAGGCCACCCCGCGCAAGCCCATCCTCGTCGTCGACAACACCTTCGCCACCCCGTTCCTCCAGAATCCACTCTCCCTCGGCGCCGACATCGTCACCCACTCCTGCACCAAGTACATCGGCGGCCACTCCGACGTCGTCGGCGGCGCCCTCCTCACCTCCGACGACGCCCTCGCCGCGCGCCTCCGCTTCCTTCAGAACGCCTGCGGCGCCGTCCCCAGCCCCATGGATTGCTTCCTCCTCCTCCGCTCCACCAAGACCCTCCACGTCCGCATGGAGCGACACGGCGCCAACGCCGTGAAGATCGCCGACTTCCTCTCCTCCCACCGCGCCGTCGAGAAGGTCACCTACCCCGGCCTCACCTCCCACCCCCAGCACGAGATCGCCAAGCGCCAGATGCGCGGCTACGGCGGCATGATCACCGCCGTCCTCAAGGGCGGCCTCCCCTCCGCCCGCCGCTTCCTCGAGCGCGTCAAGCTCTTCTCGCTCGGCGAGTCCCTCGGCGGCGTCGAGTCCCTCATCGAGCACCCCGCGATCATGACCCACGCCTCCGTCCCCCCCGAGAACCGCAAGGCCCTCGGCATCGACGACGGCCTCGTCCGCCTCTCCGTCGGCATCGAGGACGCCGCCGATCTCATCAACGACCTCAACACCGCACTCTCTTGAGGCAGCGCGAGCCATTTTCTCCTCCGCCCCCTCTTCGCCTCGATGCCTTGATGCCTCATGCCTTGATGCCTTCCCCATCACCAACCCTCCATTTCCCCTTCCATATCCATTTTCCTCCTGTACACTTCCCTCGTCTGCATCATCGTCGTCTTCGCCCCCAACCTCTTCTCTGTGCCTCTGCTCCGCCTCCGTGTACTCTGTGGACGGTCTTAGGCCGCGCACACCGAAACCAGCCCGGGAGTCCCCCATGGCCTGCCTCATCGTCAGCTCCGGCCCACAGGAAGGCCTCTTCCTCAACCTCGGCAAGAAGACCTCCGTCATCGGCCGCGACGAGGCCGTCCCCCTCCAGATCGAGGACGAGCGCGCCTCCCGCAAGCACCTCCAGATCCGCTTCGACGCCGCGACCAACTCCTACCTCGCCCTCGACATGAAGTCCTCCAACGGCACCCTCATCGGCGGCCGCCGCATCGTCACCGAGGTCACCCTCGCCGACGGCGACGAGATCACCATCGGCGACACCAAGCTCCTCTTCACCAACGAGATCCCCGCCGACAAGGTCAGCGCCCTGGCCGTCATCAAAAAAGCCGGCGAGCGCCGCCGCTCCACCCTCATGCGCCAATAGA
>JBGPJM010000345.1:0-2919 GCA_041485385.1 Phycisphaerae bacterium
CCCTGAAGATGGCGAACTCCTCGGCCCGGTAGCCGAGGCCGACGCCGAGCAGAAATCGCCCACCGGTGATCACGTCCAGGAAGGCCCCCACCTCGGCCAGCTCCACCGGGTTGTGCAGTGGCAGCAGGACCACGTTCGTGCCCAGCCACATCCCCTCGGCCTCCGCGGCCAGTCGGTGCAGCAGAGGCAGGAGCGGGAAGTAGTGGAATCCCGGCGTGGCATGGTGCTCTCCGCTCCAGATCGAGTCGAACCCCAGCGCGCGAATCAGACGCACCTGCTCCACCGTCTCGGCGAAGCGGCGGGCCGGATCGTCCCCGGCCGGATGCTGCGTGTTTAAGTAGATTCCCAGTTTCATCGGTTGGATCTCCCCTGATCCCTGAAGCGAGTGGAGTTGCGCTGACATCGTCAAGAATCATCCCGGTGTTGCAACGGGTCCCCTATACCAAGCTGTCTCGGAACCAACGGGTCTTCCAAAATGGGCGCCCCGTACCTGCTTCGGCGGACATAGAGGGCGGCCGTCTATACTATTGCCCCGTCTCAACCTTCCCTTGCATCGACGGATGAAACCCGCAGTGGTAGGAGAACGTCCCCGGACGGTCGAAGGTCCTGTCGAAGGTCCCTCCCGCGTTGACCGCTCCCGAATCGAAACTGCCGTCGTCCGCCGTGATCGTGTGGGGCGCGGGATCGTTGTTCGTCCATGTCACCGCCGTGCCGACGGGGACCTTCAGCACCGCCGGAGAGAATGAGAAGCCTGCGATCGAGACTCCGGGCGACGACTCTGGGGCCTTCTTCTGAAGGAGCGGCGCGTCGGCGCTCACGCTGAGCATCGTCCGCATGCCGAGCGCCGCGTGATCGCCGGCCGCATCCGTCACATAACATTCGACGCGGTACGTCCCAGGGGCGAGAACGGCCGTCACCGACCTCTCGCCCCCCGGTTGAATGAGCGGGGAGCGGATCTCGAAGCGTTCCCTCCCCCGATCCGACCTCGACCTGATCCGGAAGCCGTGGGCTCTCGTCCCCTTGTTCCTGATGACGAAGGTGACGGGTCCCGGACGGATCGCCTCCGCCTCCATCGTCACCGCCCATTCGCCGAGGCCGACCTCGAGGCCGCCCTCGCGGGGGTCAACGAGCCCCTCGTCCGACGGCGACGACGCGAGTGAGGAGGACTGCGGCGGCGGACGATTCGCATCGGTTTCGGCTCCTCTTCTGCCACTCTGTGCGAGCAAGCTGTGGCCGGCCGAGCTTCGGACCGCAACATCTGTCGAAAGACTCGTCTCGCCATCATGGGATTCCCCCCCTCCCGCAGGCAGAAGGCAGACAACGGTGCACAGCGACGCGACGACCATTCTCATTCCTGCCCTTCTCCTTTCACTCGCATCAGCACGGTTCAAGAACCGCTCCCCAGCACATCCCGCGTGATGGTCATCTTCACGATATCTTGGCCTCCCCCGGACCAGGGACGGAATAGAAGAGAGGCGGGTAGGGGACGTTGCTTCTTTTAAGGCGGTTAGGGGACCCGGCCGTTTCTTCGCTGTCAAGGTAATTTCCTCCCGTCGATGCAGATCGCATCGTGTGCTGGTCATCTGACCTCCTCCCCCGAGGCCGCGCCCGGGTGATCTCTCATGCCCCATCGTAGTGGTGCCATCCGGCCGGCTCGCTGCCACGAGCGGCCCACCCGGCCTAGTCCGGGCTGGTGAGAGCGGGAGCGGCGCGCCAGTGTCCCCCGGCGGTCCCCCGCAGGGGCCGCCACGTTGCAGTGCTCGCGCTGCCTGCTCCCCGGGGAAGACGGTATCTGCCGGTCCGGCGACCCGCCGCCTAGCGCGGCTGGCGCTGGAGCCCGCCCGTCCGCCGCGGGTCGTACGGGGTCCCGCTCCGCCAGACCCCCCACACGACCCGGAGCACTTTCGCCGCCAGCTCGACGATCGCCTTGAAGCCGGCGTACCGATCGCCGTGGCGCTTCGCCTTGAGGGCCATAAGCCGAGCCCGGCCCGCCGCCGTCCGCGCCAGCCCCATGGCCGCGTGGTAGAGCGCCCAGCGCAGGAGGCTCCGCCCGCACTTCGAGATCCGGGCCTGCCCGGCGAACTGCCCCGACTGGACCCGGATGATGTCGAGGCCCGCAAGCTTCCGGAGCTGGCTGAACTGGGTGAACCACGCGATGTCGCCGATCTCCGCCAGCAGGATCGCCCCCACCGTGGGCCCGACCCCCGGGATCGTCCGGAGGAGCGCGTAGGCCGGGAGCCGCTCGGCGAGGGGCGTGAGCGTCTGCTCAATCGCCGCGACCCGGGCCTGGATGGCCGCGACCTGGGCGCCCAGGTCCGTGCAGGCCGTGCTCAGCCCGAGCGGCAACCGCCCCTTCCGTTGCGCCGGGCGCCCGGGGGCGGCTCGCTCCCAGGCTTGCAACCCCGCGGGCAGCTCCGCCCGGAGGCGATTCGGGAGCGGCTCGCCCATCGGGGCCAAGGCCGGCCGGAGCGTCGTGCGCCAGCGGGCCTTGCAGCTCGCCAGCTCGGCCCGGGCCCGCCGGAGCAGCTTCACCAGGTGGCGGAGCTCGGCGAGCGGCCCCGTGGGCTGCGAGTAGAAGAGCACCTTGCCCTGCTCCAGGAGCTCGGCGCAGTTGGCCGCGTCCTTCCGGTCGTGCTTGTCCCAGGTCCCGTCCTGGGTCCGCCGGTTCCAGTAGGCCACGCTGCTGGAGATCAGGACCACGTCGGCGCCCTGCGTCTCCAGGAACGCGGCCACCGCCTGGTGGTAGGTCCCGGTGGGCTCGAGGCCACAGACCACCTCGCGGCACCCCGTCGCCCGCTGGGCCTGCTGGATCCGCGCCCAGAGCTGGGCGAAGCCCCGGGTGGTGTTCGAGATCGTGAGCGCCGGCACCACGACCCGGGTGTGGGCGTGCCGGAGGTGGACCACGTGCTCCGCTTGGGC
>JBGPJM010000346.1:0-2914 GCA_041485385.1 Phycisphaerae bacterium
ATATAGGTCCACTCGTGCGTGCCGCCGAGCTGGTCGGTGTGCCGCTCGGTGATCCAGCGCCGCCCGTCACGCTGCGGCGCATCCTCGACGATCTTAGAGGAAGAGATGGTCATTCCGCGCGCGTGGTCCCCGGCTGCATTGCTGAGACGCTGCCCCCCATCGTCCGGCCAACCAGACGCCCCGGCGCGGCGGGATCAAGCGGTTCCAGGCCGGTCCTCTCCTTCTCCATGCTCCTGGCGTACTTCCTGGCGTCGCCCTCGGTGGCGAACGCCTTGATGAACCCCCGCGCCACGTACTCGGCGTGCTTGTTGTCCTCGGCCCACTTGTCCCAGAAGTCCTTGGGGATGCCGGAGGTTAGCGCGAAGCCATCGACGATGAGCGGCGCGTTGCCACTCATCACCTGGTCGATGCTGAGCGCGTTGCCATTGAGCGTGTAGGTGGGTTCGACGCGGCGGGCGCGGCGGATCGTCCTGGACCCGCCTTGCACCACCTCGTTAGTTTCCTCCATCACGCAGTTCTGGAGGACGATCCCGGCGGGGAGCTTGCACGCGACGATGACGGTCTCGGCTGCCACGGCTACACCCCCACCATCTGCGCGATGCCGGCCGGGAAGCGGAGCACGGTGCCCCACGAGCCACCGGTCATCTTCTGCTTGAAGGACGACACGGCCCGGATGATCGGGTGAGCGCGCATCTTCTCGTTGAACGCGCAGAACCCGGTCTGCTGGCCCTCGACCTCGTTGACGATCAGCTGGACGAGGTTGCCGGCCGCGTTGCCCTGCGTGTTACCAGCCGCGGTGACGCCGTACTGCACCGCTGAGATGACCTTCATGTTGGGGAAGTTCTTCTTCAGCAGGTCCGAGACGTTGACGTTGAACGAGTTGGTAGCGGTCATCGCCGCCTCGCTGGCTGGTGACAGCGCCAGGGTCATCGCGGCGTCGCGCGCGACCAACCCACCGGTCTGGCTGACCAGCCGGAAGTAGACCGCCTCGATGTCAGCGTAGATCTCGTTCGCGGTGGCGTTGAGCGCCCCGCTGACGATCCACGCAGTGCCGCCCGCCGCCTTGGTCGCCGGGGTGATGGCGGCCGAGAGGTTGGGTTCGTTCAGCAACCCGTAGTTCTGAAGGCCGGCGACCCCGAAGAAGTACGTGAAGTTGGTGAACTTGTTGAGGTTGAGCGCGGCGGCCTTGTCGATCTCGCTCACCCAGTTGATGCGGGCCAACCCGGCTCGCTCCAGCTCCAGCTCGCCGTACTCCTTGATGAGCTGGAACAGGTAGCTCTGGCGCTGGGGCCAGTTGGTGTTGACGCCGGCGCGGCCGTTCTCGGAGAAATCCCCGTAGCTGGAAACCTCGCCGGTGGCCTCGGCGACCGGGAACATCGCGGTCTGGTCGAGCCACGTGCCCTTGCGGTTCTCCCCGAGGATCTCCGCGGCCTTGTTCGGGGCGAACAGCACCTCGTAGACCTGCGGATCGATCAGGGTGGTCAGCAGCGCCGGCACACCGCTGTTGGGGTCCGTGGTCAGCAGCGGGATCGCGGCATCCTGCGCCATCGAATAGTTTCTCTTGAACTCCGGCGGGAAATACCCCTGGACCTCCGCGCCGGGCTGCCAGCCGACGCCGGCCTCCTCCAGTTGCGCCCGGTGGGAGCGGAACGTGGCCATCGCTTCTTGGATGTTCATGATGTAGTTGCTCCTGTGTCCTTGGGGTTATACGAGATCAGAGATCTTGACGAGTTCCCCCGTAAGCCCCGAGGATTTCGCGATCCACTTCGTCTCGGTGTTGGTGTTGGCCGTGATGACCGTGCCCACCGCGACCGTCTGCGTCGGGTCGACGATGTAGGTGCCGGTGAGGCCCGTGCCGGTGCCCAAAGCGGAGATGACCGTGCCAGCGGTGATACCGCCGCCGCCGGTGGCCGCCAGGACGTCGCCTACGGCGAGCACCCCCGAGGATACCGAGGCCACCGTGAGCAGGACCGCCGCCGCGGTGATGACCGTACCGATCGCCACCGTCTGCACGATGTTGAGCGCGTAGGTGCCGACCCCGCCGGTCGTGCCGGAGAGCTGCGAGACGATCTTGGTGCCCGAGGTTACGCCACCGCCGCCGGTGCCCGTCAGCGTGGAGCCGGGGTACAGCGTGCCGGTGGCCACCGCCGCGACGGTGAACACGTTGCCGGCGATCGACCCGGTGACCGAGGTGGCCACGACCGGGCCGATCGAGCCGGTAACGGTAGCGGTCCCCGGCACGGCGGTCGCGGCGAAGAACACCGCGCCGTCCGAGTTGCGGGCGTAAGCCTTGTGCCCGACCAGCGCCTGCGTGGTGCCCGCGTTGCGGACCCAGTACCCGCCGGTGGCCATCAGCGTGACGCCGAAGCCCTGCGGGATGCCCAGGTCTGCGTTGTCGAGGTACGCCGTGATGAGGCCCTGCTGCTCGCGGTGGACGAACCCGGTGGGCACGCCCGCCCCGAAGCTGTTGACGATGGCCTGAGCGTTGTCGGGGTCCATCGCGGAGAAGCTGGCCCACGCGAAGTTACCGATGGTGACGCCGGCCGCGCCTGCCACGAACCCGCCGGGGCCGGCGTCCACCGAACTGCGCGGGTTGTGGTCGCTGAAGTCACCCGCCACCGCTGGCGCGGGGACGGTCGTCACGGAAGATTGCATTCCGCCTGCCATTAGATGTACTCCTCTCTGTAGGTCATCGTCTTTTCCTTCCCAAAACAAGCTCTTTACCTACATGGTGAAGAGCACTATAATTGCAGCGACGCGGCTAGGTGTTGCAACACCGAATCCTCTCCCTTGCCTTACATTTGTCCTATTCTTTGAGCAGAGGGGAACATTTCAGAGAACGACTTCGCTCCGGCCGCGTCCTGCGCGATGCGCGCCTGCCGCGTACCGCCGCGGGGCTGCATCTCCAGGATGG
>JBGPJM010000347.1:0-2887 GCA_041485385.1 Phycisphaerae bacterium
AATCACCCACCCACCACCGCAAGTGCTGTGCGCAAAGCAACTTACAGCGACACGACCGCCCCCTCCGACCCTCCAAAACCACCCAAAAACCCCGAGAAAACCGACCCCCCCCCCGCGTTGGCGGAAACGCCCCGCCCCAACTCACCACGCCCGATCTCACAAGCACTTACGCAACAAACCCGCCCTGTTTTTCTCGTCTTTTCCCCGCCTCTCTCTGCTTTTCTCAAAATCTCTCGATCCTTCTCTACATCTCTCGATCCTTCTCGATCCCTGTCCCCATCCCAGCACAAAGCCCCCGGAGAATCGCTGGATTCCTCCGGGGGCCTGGCTCGGCGCGGGTTGACCGGCCGTCACGGGCAGCCGGCGAAGAAGGCGGTGAGGAAGTCGAAGAAGTCCTGGGAGTTCACGGGGCCGTCGCTATTGAAGTCGGCCCGGGGGTCGGCGGTGAAGAAGGCCTGGAGGAAGTCGAAGAAGTCCTGCGAGTTGAGGGCGTGGTCGTTGTTGAAGTCGGCGCGGCAGACCGGGGTGTCGCAGCGGCCGCTGGGGGGGCAGGTAGTGCCGTGGCCGCCGTAGGTCCCGGCGCGGTCGGTGCAGGAGGCTTCGTCGGTAACAATGCAGTTGCCGCTGGGCAGGCAGCACCGCCCGACGCTCCGCGTGGCGAGGACGTTCATGGTGCCGGTCCCCATCTGGCCGCCGTACCCCCCGATTCGCAGGAGATAGCTGACTCCCGCGGCCACCGGGAAGGAGATGCTCGACTGCAGCCCGCACGAGTCGTCGTTGCAGGCCAGGGCGGTGCCGGGGAGCGCGGGGCAGGCGAGGGGGTAGGCCGCGAGGACCGTGTCGAAGGTGCTGCCGCAGAGGTCGGCGGTCAGCACGCCGGAGTCGATGGCGGTGTAACGGAACCACACGTCATTGCCGATGCTGCCGCAGTCCGGCGGGCCATCGGTGGTCGAGCCGATGTTGGAGAAGGGGAAGGTGCCATCGGCGATGGGCATGGCGCCCGGGCAGTTGTCGTTGCCGATGCCGCCGCCGATGACGAGCGTCTGGATGGGGGCGAGGACCTGGCCGAAGGCAAAGCTCCCCTGGGCGACGAGCTGGCCGTTGCGGTAGCCGCTGGTGCTTCCCTGGCCGTCGAGCATGAGATCAACCTGGGTGCCGGGGGCGCCGACGGTGGTGATGTGCACGCCGTTCACCAGGATCATCTCGGGGGCGACGGGGGTTGCGTTGCTGATGATCCGGAACGTGAGGTCGGAGGGGCTCATGCTGATCATCTGGAAGTTGATGCCGGGGCAGGTAATCGAGACGGGGCCGGGGACGAACTGGGCCTGCGCGGGGTCGAGCCGGAGCGAGACGATCGTCTGCGGGTCCCAGGTCTCGAGGTAGAGGCTGCCGTCGTGCTGGGGGTGGGCGTTGGCGAGCTGGATCGCGACGGTGCTGGTTCCGACGGCGAGGACGCCGCCGCCGGGGATCGGGGGAGGAGTGACGTAGGCGACGACGGCGGGGGTGCCGATCTGGCCCGGGTCGGGGCCGGCGCCGGGGGTGCCGACGGCGATGCGCTGCCCGGCCCGCGGGGTGGGGAAGCCGTTGAAGAACCAGTTCCAGCCGTTGCCCGCGGCGTCGAGGTCCACGTTCTCGAGGGTGTCGACCCAGCCGTTGGGCGGCCCCCTGTCAACGTAGATATGGACGTTCCTCCGCCCGCCGGCGCCCTTGCCGATGACGCTGAACCCGGTGGTCCAGGTGTGCCGATCGGCGATGACTGAGGCTTGCGCGGTGGCGGCGGAGAGGACGGTGGCCGCGAGCACAAGGGCGGCCAGACGACGGGCGGGGTGTGAAGTGAGAGGAATCATCTTGCGTCTCCTTTCGCGCCGCACGATTGGTGGGCGCGAACGTTGTTTGGAGGGCCGGACGGGCGTCGGTACACTGGCACCGGCGCCCCCCTCCCCCCCCCCTCCCGGCCCCCCCTCCCTGGCCCGATCGGGTTCGCGATGTTCCGGGGCGGATCGCGCAGCGGGTGGTGCGGTTTTGCGTCGGAGACCCGAGTGGCCGGAACGAGCGACTTCGGCGCGGGGCGGGGCGCGGCGGGGGGAAACGGCGAAGGGGCCGGCGCGGCGGATCGGCTGTTGCCGCTGGTGTACGACGAGCTGAGGCGGCTGGCGCAGAGCCTGCTGGGGTCGGAGCGTGCGGGGCACACGCTGCAGGCGACCGCGCTGGTGCACGAGGCGTACCTGAAACTGGCGGGGCAGGATGGGGCCCGCGTGGGGGACCGGGCGCACTTTTTTTCGGTGGCCGCGCAGGCGATGCGACGGATACTGGTGGACCACGCGAGGGGGCGGAGCCGGTCCAAGCGGGGCGGCGGTGCTGCGCCGATCTCGCTGGACTCGTCGGCGGTGATCGGGCAGGAGGGCGACGAGCGGCTGGTGGCGCTGGACGTGGCGCTGGTGGAGCTGGCGGAGCTGGACCCGCGGCAGGCGCGGATCGTGGAGTGCTTTTATTTCGGCGGGATGACGGTGCCGGAGATCGCCGAAGTGACGGGGGTGTCGGCGCGGACGGTGGATTCGGACCTGGCGCACGCGCGGGCGTGGCTGAGACGGCAGATGAGCGGAGCATGACACCCCAGGAACGGCACCAGCGCGTGAAGGAGCTGTTCAGCCGGGCGGCGGAGCTGCCGGCCGCGGAGCTGGAGGCGTACCTGCGGGAGGCCGGGGCGGACCCGGAGGTGTGCGCGGAGGTGAAGGTGCTGCTGCGGGACGCGGAGGCGGGGTGGAGCGAGGCGGCCCTGGGGATCGACGCGGGGCCGCTGCGGCGGGCGGCGGAGGCGGCGGCGGACGGGAGCGGGGGTGCGTGGGCGCGGGGTTCGGTGGGCGGGGCGGCGGTGGGGACGCGGATC
>JBGPJM010000348.1:0-2844 GCA_041485385.1 Phycisphaerae bacterium
AAAAAACCTCGCCGAACCTCAAAAAACCCCCATCGAACCTCAAAAAACCCACCCCGAACCTCAAAAAACCTCGCCGAACCTCCGAGGCTCTCGCGAGCACCCGATCCCTCACCCCCCACGCGATCACCGCGACACCCCTCCCCATAACATCCCCCCATGCTCGCCATACCACACACTGTCGCCCCTGCCCGCCGGCGCCTGGCCCGCCCGGTCTTCACCATCCCGCTGGTTTTCGTCCTCGGCCTGTTCGTCGCCCGCCTCCCCGCGAGGATCGCCCAGGTCACCGGCTGGGGCGGCGGGGGCGGCGACTTCCTCGCCCCCGTCGACGACGTCCACCAGATGCTCGACGAGACCTATGTCACCAAGCCCGACGACGACGCCCTGCAGCGCGGCGCCATCGACGGCATGCTCGAGGCCCTCAACGACCCGTACGCCCTCTACGTGCACCCCAAGGAGCGGGCCGAGTTCGAGAAGGAGATCGCCGGTCACTACGTGGGCATCGGCGCCAACGTCCAGCTCGAGGGGGGGTACCTGTCGATCGTCTCCCCGATGGAGGACTCGCCGGCCGCGAAGGCGGGGATCCTCGCCGGCGACCGCGTCCTGGAGATCGAGGGCAAGTCGACGCTCGGGCTGTCGATCGACGAGTGCATCAAGCTGCTGGCGGGATCGAAGGGGGAGCCGGTGCGGCTCACGGTGCAACGGGACGGCAAGCCGCTCCCGGTCACCGTGATGCGCGAGGAGATCCACGTGCGCGCGGTCAAGGGGTTCAGGCGGGTGGAGAACGGCGAGTCGCACTGGGAGTACATGATCGACCCGGAGTCGAGGATCGCCTACGTTCGGCTCACGCAGTTCATCCCCACCGCCTTCGACGAGCTCGCCCGGGCCATGGAGGAGCTGGGCGCGGACAAGGAAGGGGGCATCGGCGGGCTCATCCTGGACCTGCGCGACAACCCGGGCGGGGACCTGGATGTCTGCCTGGACATCGCCGACCTGTTCCTCCCCGACGGCGTGATCGTCTCGGTCAAGGGACGCACCGGCGAGGAGGAGGTCTTCACCGCCGAGCCCGCGGGGACGCTCCCGGCGTTCCCCATGATGGTCCTGGTCAACGGCCAGAGCGCCTCGGCCAGCGAGATCCTGGCCGGGGCCCTCTCCGAGCACAACCGCGCCGTGGTCCTGGGCTCGCGCAGCTTCGGCAAGGGGCTGGTGCAGACCGTGCGCGACGTTCCCCACGGCGGCGGGCAGGTGAAGTTCACGGCGCAGAGGTACTACCTTCCCTCGGGACGTCTGCTCCAGCGGGAGGACGAATCGCTCACCTGGGGCGTGGACCCCACGCCGGGGTTCTACATCCCCATGACCCCCGAGGAGGAGCTGGGCGCCTTCCTGAAGCGGCGAGACCTGGACGTCGTCCGCAAGCCCGACCAGGCCGCACAGGAGAAATGGAACGACCCGGAGTGGATCGCCTCGCAGTTCGACGACAAGCAGCTCGCGGCGGCGCTGACCTCCCTGCGGGCCCGCGTCGCCACCGGCGACTGGAAGCCCATCAACGAGGCGACGCAGCAGGTCGCGAAGATCAACGCGGCGGAGAAGCAGCGGCTGGAGCGCGCGGAGAAGGGGCTCTCGCGCGAGCTGGCCAGGGTCGAGAGGCGCCTGGAGCGGATGGAGGCCGCGTCGGAGGGGAGCGGGCCCCGGTCCATGACCGAGCTGGACCTCTGGCCCGACTCGCTGGACCTCACCAACGGACACATCCGGGTGCTGGACAAGGACGGCACGCTGGTCGCGTCGCTCCTGATCACCGGGCGCGATGTGGAGCGATGGGTCGCCAGTGCGGATGTGAAACCGGAGAAGGAACCGAATGGGGAAGGGGCAGACAAGACGGATGCGAACGCCGCGCCCAAGGATCAGCCCCCGGCCAAAAAGGACTGACGCCTGCCGCGCGACGCGATCATCCTGGGGATCGAGACCTCGTGCGACGAGACGGGCGCGGCGGTGGTTCGTTTCGGGCCGGGTGAGCCGGCGGGCGGGAAAGTCCTGAGCAATGTGATCGCCTCGCAGGACGACCTGCACGCGGAGTACCGGGGTGTGGTGCCGGAGATCGCCAGCCGCGCACACGCGGAGAAGATCCTCCCGGTGGTGCGCCGGGGGCTGACGGAGGCGGGCGTGGGGATGAGGGACCTGAGCGCGGTGGCGGTTGGGCACCGGCCGGGGCTGATCGGGTCGCTCCTGGTCGGCGTCGCGGCGGCGAAGGCGCTGGCGTGGGCGCTGGGAAACGGGGAGGGGGGGGTTCCGCTGGTGGCGGTGGATCACGTGCACGCGCATCTGTACTCGGGGTGCCTGGATGCAGGCCTGCCGCGGTTCCCGGCGCTGGGGCTGGTGGTGAGCGGCGGGCACACGTCGCTGTACCGGCTGGACTCATGGACGCGCCTGGAGCGGCTGGGCGCAACGATCGACGATGCGGTGGGCGAGGCGTTCGACAAGGCGGCGACGATCCTGGGGCTGCCGTTCCCGGGAGGGCCCAACCTGGACCGGCTGGCATCGACGCCCGGCGCCGACGAGCGTGCAGTGAAGTTCCCGGTGAGCCGGCTGTCTCCCGAGTCGCTGGACTTTTCGTTCTCCGGTCTGAAGACGGCGATGCTGTACGCCGCCAAGGGGGTGCCGGGGGAGCGCGGGAGAGCGGGAGTGCCGGCGGTGGAGTTGACCGAGAAGAGAAAGGCGGACCTTGCGGCGAGCTTCCGGCGGGCGGCGGTGGACGCGGTGATGCTGAAGCTCAAATGGGCGCTGAATGTGATCCCGGGAGAGGGGGCGGAGCATCAGCGGGTGGTGCTGTGCGGGGGCGGCGTGACACGG
>JBGPJM010000349.1:0-2804 GCA_041485385.1 Phycisphaerae bacterium
ACGACGCTGTGGCCGTCGGGCCCTTCCCACACGCCGACTTTGAAGGGGATCGGCACCACGGCGTTCCAGGTCAGCTTCTGCGTGGAGAAGCCTTTGACGCCGCAGTGGGCCAGCACGCTGGGGAGGGCGGCGGGGAAGCCGAAGCAGTCCGGCAGCATGTACTCCTCGCTGGCCTTGCCGAACTCGCGCCGGAAGAACTTGTTGCCGTAGAGGACGTGGCGGACGAGGGCCTCGGCGGAGGGGACGTTGGCGTCGTTCTCATCGACCGATGATCCGCAGGGGAACCACCGGCCCGCGGCCACGTAGGCCTTGAGCTTCTCGTAGTCGGCGGGGTAGTACTCCTTCATCATCTGGTAGCGCCGCGAGCCGCTGAAGTTGAAGACGTAGGACGGGTACTTGTCGAAGAGCTTGAAGTTGTCGTGGAGGGTGGAGGGGATGAACTCGCGGATCGAGTCGGCGTAGGTCCAGCGCCACTGGGTATCCAGGTGCGCGTAGCCGACGACGTAGAGGGTGGGCTGCCTGGTCAGGTCGGGCGTCTGGGGCTGGGGCGGGTTGGGGGGAGGCGCCGTGGGCCTCGCCGGTGGTTGCGCCGGGGTTTGCGGCTGCCCCCCCCCGACTGCCGCGATCGCCGTCATCCCTGCCGCCAGGCACGCCGCTACCGCCAATACGCGCTTCATGACCGCTCTCCCATCGCCCGGCTTTGCACGCGCCGGCGCGTCGCTCCCCCCCGCCAAGAGTGCTCGCGTCGACTCCGAGGTCGTCCTCGCTCGGCCGCCGACAGGCTGCCATCGTATCAGCCCGCTCCCTCCATTCGCCGCCCGACTCGGGGGCTGAAGAGCAGCCGATGGACGCGGAGGGCGCCGATCTGACGTGTTGGCGTCTTGGCCGCTTGTTGCTGTGAGCGATAGGGCGCGGTTGCTATCGCTCACAAATCGCTCTATAATGAGCGATAGAAGGGGTGCCCTATCGCTCAACGGACCTGGAACTGGCAGCGGCCGGATTGGCCGGACTTCTCGTGGAATAGCTCCCGGCTGACCAAGGCCGAGGAGCGGTTTCTCCTTGGAGCCGGGGTATTTCTCGGCACGGTCACGCACCTCGCGGACGAGGACCGAGACCAGCTCACCGTCGAGGCGATGAGCAACGAGGCGATCACGACTTCCGAGATCGAGGGCGAGATCCTGAACCGGGGGAGCGTTCAGTCCTCCATCCGGCGCCAGCTTGGTCTGGACTCGGATCGTCGGAAGGTTCAACCCGCCGAGCAGGGGATCGGTGAGATGATGGTGGACCTCTACCGCAACTTCGCCGCGCCGCTGGATCACGCCACGTTGTTCGGCTGGCACAGGATGATCACCAGCGGGCGCAGCGATCTTCGCGCCATCGGGCGGTACCGCGCGCACGCCGAGCCCATGCAGGTTGTCTCGGGGAGGACGTACCGTCCCAAGGTCCATTTCGAGGCGCCGCCCTCGGATCGGGTCAAGGCTGAGATGACCCGCTTCATCGCGTGGTTTAATCGCACCGCTCCGGGCGGGCCCGCGCCCTTGCCGGTTCTGACCCGGGCCGGCGTCGCGCACCTCTACTTCGAGAGCATCCACCCGTTCGAGGACGGCAATGGGCGCGTCGGCCGGGCGGTCGCCGAGAAGGTGGTGGCGCAGAGCCTGGGGCGGCCGTCGCTCACGGCGATCGCGGCCACCATCCTTGCGAACCGCTCTGCCTACTACAACGCCCTGGAGGCGGCCAACAAGGAGAACGAGATCACCGATTGGCTGGCGTGGTTCGCGGGCATCGGACTCGAGGCCCAGCGCCGCACCCTGGCCCAGGTTGAGTTCCTGATCGACAAAGCCAGGCTGCTGGACCGGCTCCGCGACAAGCTCAACCCGCGGCAGCTCGCGGTGCTGCTCCGCATGCTCCGGGAAGGACCCGAGGGATTCAAGGGCGGCCTCAGCGCGGGCAACTACACCGCGATCGCCAAGACCTCCGCCGCTACCGCGACGCGTGATCTTGTTGAGATGGTGGAACTGGGCGCCCTGCACCGCACCGGCGAGAAGCGGCACGCCCGGTACCACCTCACCATCCCGCTCCGGCCCGTGGCGCGGGTCACGATCGACCCGGCCGGGGAGATCGGTTGAGCCAGCGAAGGCTGCTGTATCAGCGTCCGAGGTTTCGCGAGGTTTCTTGAGGTTCGGCATAGGTTTTTTGAGGTTCGATGGGGGTTTTTTGAGGTTCGGCGAGGTTTTTTGGGGTTTTTTGGGGTTTTTTGAGGTTCGTTTTTGGGGTGTTTTTGATGTAAGTGGTTGTGGCGTGTGGAGTTACGTCGGTTAGTGATTGCTTGGTTGGGGTGGGGCTCGAAATGCATCTCTCGCAGAGGCGCGGAGGGCGCTGAGAAGAGAGGACGCGGGGATGTGGCCGGCGCGGTTGCTGGATCGCTGGAACGGGGGAGGGGTGTGGGGGAGAGAGGACGAGAAGGGTCGAGAGATTTTGAGAAAAGCAGAGAAGGGCGGGGAAGGGTCGAGAAAAACAGGGCAGGTTTTTTGCGTAAGTGCTTGTGGCAGTTGGAGTTGTGACTTTTGGCGGGGTGTTTTTCGCGGCGAGGGGGGGTGAGTTTCTCGGGGTTTTTGGGTGGTTTTTGAGGTCGGCGGGGGCGTCGGTGTCGCTGCAAGTTGCTTTGTGCAAAGCACTTGCGTTGATGCGTGCGTGGTTTGGCGCGAGTCTGAAATTCGTGTGTTCCTGGGGTGGGAAGGCGTTGAGGCGTTCAGGCGTGGGGGCGGGCGCGGAGCGTGCGCGCGACGCCCCTCTACCTATGGGCC
>JBGPJM010000350.1:0-2785 GCA_041485385.1 Phycisphaerae bacterium
CGGCGATCTTCGAGTACATCGAGGTCTTCTACAACCGGCAGAGAGTCCACGGCAGCATCGGCTACGTCAGCCCCGAGCAGTTCGAGGCGAGCCGACGTTGATATATTCACCCCGTCCACCGGCGGTGGGCAGGTTCAGATCGCGGCCATGACCGGGATCGCGATCGGGATGGTGGGCATGACCGCGACCACGATCGCGAGCACTCTCCCGACCACGATCACGACTGATCGTCGCTGTTCGTCCGAATCGCGGCGAGTTTGGAGTTGGCACGTCCGACTCCGAGTTGGGTGCAGGATCCGCTCGATCGGATTCATGCCAGATCATCAAGGATCGTCGCCGCGTACGCGCACCCCGCCGTCTCGAGATACATATTGCCGTTGAAGAAACTCGCCTTCTGCGCCCCGCCGGGATGAATGAAGTGCGCCTGACCGAACGGGCCCTCGCACGTGACCCGCTCGATCCGGCGGAGCCACGCCAGGGCCTCGTCGCGCCGGCCGAAGCGCGCAAGAACCGAGGCCGCGCGGGCGGGCCAGCCGTCGTACGAGCCGGTGGCCTGGTGGTCGGCGCGGAAGGTCTGGAACCAGGGCAGCTCCTTCGTCAACGCATTGGGGTCGCTCGGCGCGAGCGCATAGAGCCAGTCCTCGGTCTGGAGCTCCCCGCGGAAGAACTCGACCATCCCCTGCCTCACTCCGTCCGGCAGGTCGCCGGTCATGCAGCGACCGACGTACACGAAGTCGAGGATGGTCTTGACGATGCGCCGTGAGCCGTCGGGCTGGCGGCACGCAAACGGGCCGCCCTCGTACAGAGACAGCACCTTCCCGGCCAGCTCCGCGGCCGCCCTGGCATACCCGTCTTCACCGGTGAGCTCACCCAGGAACCGCAGGCCGGCAACGTTCAGCGCGTTGAACGCCGCGATCGTGTGCTCGTACGTGCTGACACATTCAAGGATGTGCTGGTAGTGCCCGTAGTCGGTCAGCTCCGGGCGGGCGCACGTACGCAGATAGTCCAGGTGCCCCATCGCCCAGGCGCGGTCGCCGGTGATGCGGACGTAGTCGCTCACCGCCGAAAGAAACGCCCCGGGGTTGACGCCGTACCCCATGCCGGCGCCGCGACCGCTGACGGTCTCGACGCCCCAGTGGTGGTGCAGGTCCACGCGCATGAACGCTTCCATCTGTTCGCGGAGCACCGCCGGATCCAGCCGCGCCAGGATCGGCGCCTGGAACTCCAGTTCCCAGAGGAAGCAGGTGGTGGGCGCACCCTCGGGCCCGCCGACGACGTAGGCCCGGGGCAGGGGGCGGGGCTCCTCGTTCCAGATGCACTGCCCGCCGGTGGCTACGCCGGCGCGGGAAGAGACCTCGGGGAGCAGACGCCGGGTCATCAGCAGCGAGAGGACCGACATGTCGTAGAGGCGTTCCAGGTCGCCGAGGCGCTGGGGGAGGTGGCCGGAGAACTCGCTGTTGCCCGCCGTGAACGCCGCGCCCCACGTGCGGTCCCAGTGATCTCGCGCGGCGTCCCACGCCTCGTCCGTCTTCAGCGGCGCGCCAGGTTCGCACCCCTGCAGGCCGTACCACTCGACCTCGTCGCCGGCGCGAATGTCGAGCGTCGCTACCCCCAGGCGCCCGCGCTCGACCGGGGGCTCGCCGTCGAGCCAGGCGCATAGATCGGAGTACACTCGCAGCCTGCCCGGAACGACGAACTCGGCCATGCCGAAGGTCTTGGTATCGTCGATCACGAACCGGTCGCCCCGACAAACAACGTTCAGCATCGGGACATCCTCGGGCGGGATGTTCCAATAGTCGGTGAAACGCCACACCCGCGGCAGGCCGCCAAACGCCAGGTGGATCCGCATCGGCCGATCGAAGCGCAGCCGCTCGATCACGGCCGCGCGCCCCTCCGGCATCCGCAGGGTGCTGTGAACGCCCGCGCCGCGGCGCTCGATCTCGTACGCCTTCCAGCGATACTCAACGGTGCGCGGGAAGCGCCGGGTGCGCCCGTTTTCGGTGTGGAACAGCAGGCCGGTGGGCGTGGCCATGCCCGTGGGGGCACAGATCCAGTTCTGGATGCCCGACACATCCCACGCGGCCTGGACGACGCCGCGGAAGTTCGTGATCGCCGGAAGGCTGAAATCCTCCTCGCGTTGCGGCGAGAGCCAGTCGCCGGCGAGTTCATCAAGTGTGAGCATGGGACCCTCGGGAAGTACGCGACGCGGGGCGGGCGCAACAGTACGGACCCGCGCACCGCCCGCGAAGAAGCGCGAGTACGCGGTGTTCGAGGCCATGTGGGGTTTCGGCGCGGTTCGGCGAGGCTTCTCGAGGTTCGACCCAGGTTTCTTTGAGGTTCGACGAGGTCTTTTGAGGTTTTTGGGGGTTTTTTGAGATTTTCTCGGCGGTGTTGGTCGCTGTAAGTGCTTGTGGAATATGGACTTGATGTGTGTTGGCGCTGCCGGGGAGAGGGGACGAGAATAGACGAGAGATTCCTCGAAAAACCGAGAAAAACCGGCTTGTTCTTGTTTGCGCGCGCACGGAAGGGCGAAATCCGGGGCTTGACGCCGGTGGCCGCGGCTGCCCAGATGGCCGCGGGGGCGCGGGGTGGGGCCGTGTGATGCGAGCAGCCCCTCCGTCGGGACGCACGCTCCCCACGCCCGCTGCGCGAGGCGGCTCGTAGGGACGATCCCCGCGAGATGCAGCGCAGGATGCGGTTCCCCCGTCTCCCCCTCCCCCCCGTACACCCCACCCCCCGAACGCCCCACCCGGTGCCCACAAACGCCCCCCACCGTACCCACACC
>JBGPJM010000351.1:0-2668 GCA_041485385.1 Phycisphaerae bacterium
GACCGACCTGTTGCACCTCGCCCGTGCGACGATCATAGCGCGTGACCTTGCCGCCGTAGACGATGTCGGGATCGAGAGGATCGGGCGCCGCGTAGCCGTACTCTTCGATGCCGACCGGATGCCACTCGCGCGCCGTGATGGCGCCGTCGTTTCCGCGGCTCGCGACGCACGCGGATCCGCTGTCCTGCTGCCCGCCGTAGACCCAGTAGGGGAACTGGTTGTCGGTGACGACGTGGAAGAACTGGGCAGTGGGCTGGTTGTACCAGCTGCTCCAGGTGTCGCCGCCGTTGACGCTGATCGTGGCGCCCTGATCACTGGCGAGGAGGATGCACTCGGGGTGGAGGGGGTTGATCCAGATGGTGTGGTAGTCGTCGCCGCCGGGGGCGCCCTTGATGCAGGTGTAGGTCTTGCCCGCGTCCATGGAGCGGTAGGTGCTGGTGTTGGCGACGTAGAGGATGTCCGCGTTCTTCGGGTCCACGCGGACCTCGGCGAAGTCGCTCCCGCGCCCCCACAGCCGCCGCTGGTTGCTGACCAGCGCCCATGATTCGCCTGCATCGTCGGAGCGGTAGATGCCGCCGAGCTGCGGCGCATCGACCGCGGCGTAGATCCGTGTGCGATCGCCGGGCGCGATGGCGAAGCCGATGCGCCCCAGGCCCTGCTCGACGGTCGGGAGACCGGCCGTGAGCTGGCGCCACGTCGTGCCGCCGTCGGTGGATTTGTACAGCCCGCTCCCCGGGCCCTGCCAGGCGCCGTTCTCCCAGGGCCCCTGGCGCGACTCCCACAGGTCGGCGTAGACGATCTGCGCGTCCACGGGGTCGAAGGCCAGCGCCACCGCGCCCGTGTCCGGATCCTTGTACAGCAGCTTCTCCCACTTCGCCCCGCCGTCGAGGGAGCGGAAGACGCCGCGCTGCTCATTGGGCCCGTAGGGGTGCCCGAGCGCGGCGACGAAAACGCGGCCCGGGTCCCGGGGGTCAACGATGATCGAGGCGATCTGCTGGGCGTCTTCCAGGCCTAGGTGGCGCCAGGCCTTGCCGCCGTCGTCCGAGCGGTACATGCCGTCGCCTGTGGAGAGGTCGGGGCGCTGCAGGCCCTCGCCGCTCCCGACGTAGAGAACGCCGGGATCCGAGGGCGCCACCGCGATGGCGCCGATGGAGCCGGTGGGCTCATCGTCGAAGATGGGGACCCAGGTGCGCCCGGCGTCGGTGGTTTTCCAGACGCCGCCGTTGTTGACACCGATGAAGAAGGTGTTGGGCTGCTCGGGGATCCCCGCCGCGCCGACGGTGCGCCCGCCCCGGTGCGGCCCGATGCAGCGCCAGCGGAGGCAGTCGTAGGTTGAAGGATCGACCTGGGCGAGGGCAAGGGAGGCGACGGCGGTGAATAGGAACATTGGCGGTTTATAGCGAGCGGAGAAACTTCCGTCGACTTCCCGCGGGTTGCCCCCCCCCTCCCCCTCCCCTCCCCTCCCCTCCCCCCTCCTCTCCCCGCCGCCGTTCTCGGTGGCGGCACGGTAGTCTGTACCCCCCCCCGCGAACCGGCGCGCGAACGGCACGCCTCGACGGTGTGTCCGATCAGCAATCCGCAGCCGCTGCCCCTTCAAAGCCCGGAGCCCGCAATGCAGATGTCGTCGATCCGCCGCAGTTGCCCGGCCTTGGTCGTTCTCGCGGCGATGACGTTCGTCGCGCAGACGATGGGGCAAGGCCGACCGGAAACGGCCGTGGAACCGGCCGGCGCCCCTGCGCCCCCCGCGGCACCGCCGGAGCCCGGCCCCAATACCGGGAAGATCCACTTCAGCGGGGGCATCGACCTCACCAACTCCTATTTCTTCCGCGGCATCCGGCAGGACCGCGGCGCGTTCATTCTGCAGCCCTACGGCACGCTCACCGCCGACCTCGTGCAGACCGACTCGCTGCAGCTCTCCGCGAGCGGCGGGACCTGGAACAGCTTCCACGACACCGCCATCGGCGCGACCACCTCGGACGCCTTCGAGAGGAAGTGGTACGAGGCGGACTGGTCCATCGGGCTCACCGCGACGATGGGCAAGTGGACCGTCGCGGCGCTGTACCTCTGGGAGACGAGCCCCTCGGGCGCCTGGCAGACCATCGAGGAGCTGGACCTCTCGGTGGCGTTCGACGACAGCGAGCTCCTGGGGGCGTGGAAGCTCTCGCCCTCGGTCCTCCTGGCCATCGAGACCGGCTCGAGTTCCCTCGACATCGCGGACTCGGACCGCGGCGTCTACCTCCAGACCTCGATCAGCCCGGGGTTCGACGCCGAGCTGCCCGCCGTGGGCAAGACAGCCTTCACGTTCCCCGTGATCGTCGGCCTGAGCCTCAGCGACTACTACCAGGACGCCAGCGGCAAGGACAGCACGTTCGGATTCCTTGATCTGGGGGCCAGGGCCGCGATCGCGCTGCCGGTGGCGAAGGCCTACGGGGAATGGACCCTGGCGCTGAGCCTCCACTGGCTCGTGCTGGGCGACCACGCCGCGGAGTTCGACTCCGGCAAGCACGGCGAAGTCATCGCGACGATCGGGATCGCCGTTTCCTACTGAGCCCCCCCGCCCCCCCCCCCCCGCGCCCCCCCCCCCCCCCCCCCCCCGGCGGCGGCCGCCCCGGGGGCGGGGCCCCGCCCCCCGCCCCCGGGGGCGGGCCGCCCCGCGAGGGGGCGGCCC
>JBGPJM010000352.1:0-2643 GCA_041485385.1 Phycisphaerae bacterium
ACGCGGCCCTCTTGCCGTTCGCGGCTCTCGGGCCCGTTACCTCGACCGCCACGCCGCCGATGACCTTGACGCAGTTTTCGCCGAGGAGCTTGGTGAGGCCCTGCGCGAGAGCGGGGGTAAGGGTGGCGCGGAGGGAGCGGTCGGCGGCCAGGACCACATGGTCGGTGCCGGTGTCGATGAGGATCTCGAGCGGGAACGTCGCGGCCTTGTCCATCGCCGCCAGGCCGGCGGCGGCTGCTTCGCCGCCGGCGCTGAACTGGCGGGGCCCGGCCGTGGCGGGCTGGGGCGGGTCGTTGTTGGCCGCGATGAGCTTGGCTGCGCTCTCCAGGGCCGAGCGGCCGGTGCCGTTGAGGCGTGCGCCCTGGACGATGAGGCGGAGGGCGCCGGGCTGGAGGGGGACGCCGTCGATGGGGACGATGCGTTCGACGATGAGCTGCGGGTCGCCGCGGGAGCGGTCGACGCGCCCGAGGACGAAGACGATGGCGTCGGCGACGAGGAGGTGCTCGAACTGGGCGTAGCAGTCGGTGAAGAGGACGGTCTCGACGGTGCCGAGGAGGTCCTCGAAGGTGACGATGGCCATCTTCTGGCCGGCGGAGCGGCCGGAGCGGACGACGAGGGAGCGGACCGACTGCACGAGGCCCGCCATGACGGCCCGGTGGTCCTGCTTGAGCTCCTTGATGATGGCGGTGTCGGCGGTGGTGAAGACGCGCGACCAGGTGCCCCAGGTCTCGAGCGGGTGGCTGGAGACGTAGAAGCCGATGGTTTCCTTCTCGCCGGCGAGGGTCTGGGCCTCGGTCCAGGGGGCGGCCTTGGCGAGGGTGACCGGGGCCGGGGTGGGCGCGGCGGGGGACGGCCCGCCGCCCCCAAAGAGGCTGCCCTGACCGGCGGCCTTGTCGGCCGCGGCCTTCTGGGCGGCGGTGACGGCGGGCTCGATGGTGGCGGTCATGGCGGCGCGGGCGTCGCGGCCGTGGAGGGAATCCATGGCGCCGCTGCGGACGAGGGCCTCGATGGTGGATTTGTTGAGGACGGAGCCGCCGCTGCCGGTGGGGGCCTGCGAGAGGACGCGCTCGCAGAAATCAAAGAGGGAGCGGAATCGGCGGCGCTCGACGGAGCGGGCGAGCTCGTCTTTGCCCGCGGGCTGTTCTGCTGGCGGGGCCTTGGCGCCCTCGCGCTCGCGGATGATTGACTCGATGGCCTTCTCGCCGACGCCCTTGATCCCCTTGAGGCCGAAGCGCACGTGGCCGTGCAGGGAGTCGTGCGGCTCGCTATCGTCGAAGACGACGGTGAAATCCGACTTCGAGAGGTTCACGTCCGGGGGGCGGACCTCGACGCCGATCTTGCCGCTGGTGAAGCGGGTCCGGCGGCAGTCTTCGAGGTAGGGTACCCAGTCGCTGACTTTCTGGGCCCCGCTCTCAAAGGTGAGGAACGCGGCCATGTACTGGTTGGGGAAGTAGGTCTTCAGGTACGCCGTCTGGTACGCGACGATCGCGTACCCGGTGGAGTGGCTCTTGTTGAAGCCGTAGCCGGCGAACTTGAGGATGTCCTCGAAGATCCGCTCGGCGGCGGGCCTGTCGAGGGCGCGTTCCATTGCGCCCTTCATGAACTTGGGGCGTTCGGCCTCGATCACCTTCTCTTTCTTCTTGCTGATCGCCTTGATCAGGGAGTACGCGGCCCGGAGCGGGATGCCGCCCAGGCCGTGCACGATCTGCATCACCTGCTCCTGGTAGACCATCACGCCGTAGGTCTCGGCGGTGAACTGGTCCACGATCGGGTGGACCCGCGGGACGACGTCCTGCCCGTGCTTGCGGCGGTTGTAGTCGGGGATGAGGTCCATGGGCCCCGGGCGGAAGAGGGCGTTGGCGGCGATCAGGTCCTCGAGGCGGTCGGGGCGCATCTCTACCAGCAGCCGGCGCATGCCGCCGGATTCGAACTGGAACACGCCGGTGGTGTCTGCCCGCCGGAAGAGCTCGAAGACGCGCTGGTCGTCGTAGGCGAGGCGGTCGAGGTCGAGGGGATGGGGGGCCGTGAGTGCTAAGTGCTTAGTGCTCAGTGCTGGGTGCTGAGTGAAGAGTGCTTCGTCGCGCTCCCCCTTCTTTGCACTCAGGCCTGCCCACTCGTCAATCCTCCCGACGGCGTCCCAGATCTCGCGCTCGCCGAGGCCCTCGCGGATGAGCTCCTTGCAGCGCTCGATGACCGAGAGGGTCCTGAGGCCCAGGAAGTCCATCTTCAGGAGGCCCATCTTCTCGCAGGTGGGGCCGTCCCATTGGGTGACGACCTCGTTCTCGGCCGCGCCGGTCTGCTTGTAGAGCGGCACGATGTCGTGCAGCGGGCGGGTGGCGACGATGACGCCCGCGGCGTGGACGCTGGCGTGCCGGGCCTGGCCCTCGATGGTGCGGGCGTTGTCGATGACGCGCTTCACGTCCTCGCGGGTGTCGTAGAGCTTTTTGAGGTCGGGCTCCTGCTCGAGGGCCTGATCGAGAGTGATGCCGAGTGATTCCGGGACGAGCTTGGCGAGCATGTCCGCATCGGCCAGGGACATCTCCAGCACGCGGGCCACGTCGCGCACGGCAGCGCGGGCCTTGAGGGTGCCGAAGGTGATGATCTGGGCTACGTGACCGTACTTGCGGCGGACGTAGTCGATGA
>JBGPJM010000353.1:0-2642 GCA_041485385.1 Phycisphaerae bacterium
GGGAGGCCGCGGGTCTGCGGGCGGCGACGGATGCGGAGGAAGAGGAGGCCGCACAGGAGGGTGGTGACGGCCGCGACGGCGCCGAGGGATTCGCGCCAGGATGAGACGAGGAGGGCCCAGAGCTCGAGGGCATCGGCGTGCTCGTGGAGGTAGATGGAGTTGCTTGTCGGGGAGAAGGCGATGGACTGGACCTCGGAGGAGTTGGGCGCGGGGACGCGGTAGGTCCAGGGGGTCTGCGGCAGGCCGTGGGTGGTCTCATCGGGCTCGGGGACGGGGACGACGGTGGTGGGCTGAGTTGGGGGCGGCTGGGGGAGTGGGGCGAGGAGGGTGAGGGTGTTGGCTTCAACGCGGGGGTCGTATTCGGATTCCTGCGCGCGAGCGGCGGAGCCGGCGAGGAGGAGCGCCGGGAGGACATAGAGGATTCGGGGTGGGGAGGTCACGGGCGGATTCACATATCGCTGGCGAACTCGAACGTCGGGCGCGAGAGCCGTTGCGGGAGGCGCATGGCGACGCTGAAGATCAGGCCGGCCATGACCCACATCGTCAGCATGCTGGAGCCGCCGTAGGAGACGTACGGGAGCGTCAGCCCGATGATCGGCAGCATCGCCAGGTTCATCCCGATGTTGATGTACAGCTGCGTGGCGACGATCGTCGTGCACCCGATCACGACCAGTCTCCCGAACGGGTCCTTGCACGTCGCGGCGGTGATGAACGCCCCCAGGAACCACAGCAGGTACAGGCCGAAGACCAGCAGCCCGCCCAGGAACCCGAAGCGGTTGATGATGATGGCGAAGATCATGTCGTTGTGGCACTCGGGGAGGCGGTTGAAGTGGATGAGCGCGCGGGACTTGGTCTCGTTGATGCCGGCGAGCCCGCCCGCGCCGACGAGTCGCTTGGCCGTCTGCGACTGGTAGTTGATGTCGTCGGCCCCTTCGGGGCTCCCCTGGATCATGTTGATGAGGCCGATGATCCGTTCCTTCTGGTGCGGCTTGAGCAAGGGGAACGCGGCGGGACCCGCCGCGACCGCGATCAGGACCGCCGCCGCCAAGTGCGACAGGCGCGCCCCCGCGGCCACCAGCACGGCGAACAGGCAGGGGATGAAGAGCAGGGCGGTGCCCAGGTCGGGCTCGAGCATGATGAGGGCGACGGGGATGAGCGTGATGAGCGCCGGCGGGATGAGGCCGAGCAGGGTGCGGTGGTTGGAGCGGTAGCGGAAGTAGTCGGCGATCACCATCACGTAGGCGATCTTGGCGATCTCACCCGGCTGGAGGTCGACGGGGCCGAAGCTGATCCACGCGCGGGCGCCGTTGCGCGCGGTGACGAGCCAGTGGGGGACGAAGGGGAGGAGGAGGAAGACGAGCAGGCCGATGACGATCCACATGGCGGGCCAGGCGAGGAGGCGGACATACCTGTAGTGCGGGAAGGCGACGGCCGCGCCGGCCAAGAGGGAGACGAGCAGGAAGGCGATCTGCTTGAGCACCAGCGGCCGGGAGGCGATGGCCCGCACGCCGCCTTCCATGGAGTGAAGCGAGGTGCCGACGTCGATCATGTAGATGCCCAGCAGCGAGAGGGCGAGCGAGGCGCCGACGGTGAGCCACGCGGCGTGCCTGAAGGTCAGGTCGAAGCCGATGAGGGTGCGGAGGTTGTCGCGGGAGAGGAGGCTCATGGGACGCGGGGACGCGGGGACGAGCTTACAGGTCACTTCTGGGCGAGGGGCTTGCTTGCGTGCTCGGGCTTGGGGCCGGAGGGGGTGAGGTACCCCTCGGCGATGAGGGCGAGGGCGACCTGGTTGGCGATGGGGCCGGCGACCTTGCCGCCGGAGCCGCCGTAGTCGACGACGACCGCAACGGCGTAGCGTGGGCGCGCCTCGCCGTGCTCGGTATCGCCGACGAGGAAGGCGCACCAGGCGTGGTCGCCGTCGCGCACAATCTCGGGCTTGCCGTCGCCGTCGAGGTCGGCCAGCAGGGCGCTGGCGTCGGCGGTGCCGGACTTGGCCCAGATCTTGATGCCCGGGTACTGCCGGACGTTGAAGATGGGTTCGCGCTTGGAGGTGCTAGCGAAGTCCACGGTGATGTGGTTGGCGGTGCCGTTGTCGTCGTCGGTCACGGCGCGCTCCAGGCCGTCGAGGGCCTGCGCCACGGCGCGCTGCGGGAGCTGGAGGTCGGTGCGCCGGACCTCGGCATCCACGCGGATGTGCGGGACGATCCGCACGCCGGCGCGCCCGATGGTGGCGTAGGCGTCGGCGGCGTGCAGGGGCGTCCAGGCGATGGGGCCCTGGCCGATGCCCATCTGGATCGCGTCGCCCGCGGTGGCCTTCTTGAGGTTGGGGACGGAGCCGCGGTACTCGAGGTCCAGGCCCAGGCGCCAGGGCTCGGCGTCGACGCCGACGCCGAAGCGGCCGTACCAGTCGTTGATGGCCCGCGGGCCCAGGCGCCGGCCCATCTCGAAGAAGAAGATGTTGCACGAGCCCATGATGGCGTCGGAGCCGTTGAGGCTGTGGCCCAGCTTGATGTTGTGGTTGGTGTTGAACAGCTTCTGCGTCCAGCACTGGAACGAGTGGGGCTTGTCGGGGTAGAAGTGGCCGGTGCACTCGATGCGGTCGGTGCCGTTGTAGCGCCCCTCCTTGGTTGCGGCGCAGAGGA
>JBGPJM010000354.1:0-2633 GCA_041485385.1 Phycisphaerae bacterium
GAGGGGAAGGCGGAGCGTGGGGACAGGGGACGAGAAGGGTCGAGAGATGTTGAGAAGGGTCGAGAGTTTTTGAGAAAAGCAGAGAAAGGTGGGGGAAAGGACGAGAAAAACATGGCAGGTTTTTTGTGTAAGTGCTTGTAGTTGCTGGAGTTGTGATTTTTGGCGGGGTGCTTTGCGCGAAGAGGGGGGGTCGGTTTTCTCGGGTTTTTGGGTGGTTTTTGAGGGTCGGCGCGGGGGCTGTGATCGCTGCAAGTTGCGTTCTGCAAAGCATTTGCGTTGACGTGTGCGTGGTTTGGCGCGGGTCTGAATTCGGGTGGTCCTGGATGGCGAGGCGTTGAGGCGTGCAGGCGTTGAGGCGTGGAGTGGCGGCGCGCGGTCGGGGCGCTTGAGGGTGACGGCTCTGACTCGAAGGAACTGAGCCAGTGGCACGCGTGGTCCCTCTACCTATGGGCCGAAGGTCCTGTTTGCGCGCCCAAAGCGGGTAATCGCGGAGGGTGAAATCGCGTAAGTCCTTGTGGGACAAGGAGAAGAAAATCTTGAGATGTGCGCGTTTGTGCGCGCCGGGCGCGCCTGTTCTGCGCGCGCGGGCTCGCTCCACCGTTCGGGGGAGTCGGGGCGGAGGACGCGGGGGGAGGGGATGGAAGCTGAGCGCCGGGGTGGCTCGTCAGGTGCGTCCGCGGTCGCTCGGGCGTCGAGGGCGGGTTTACGCGTCCTGCCGCTCGGTGGAGCCCGCGGTGGCACCGCCGGCCTGGTCGCGTCCATCCCGCGGCTGGTCGGGGGGCAGGTCGAAGAGGTGGAGGGTGCGGGGGTCGGCGCGGAGGGTGCTCAAGGCGGTGTGGAGGCGGGACTTCACGGTGCCGACGGGGATGTTGAGGGCGAGGGCGATCTCCTGGAGGGCCATGCCATCGACGAAGCGCATGAGGAGGGTTTCGCGCTGGGCCTCGGGGAGGGAGTCGGCGGCCGCGCGGACGGCGGCGCCGGGAGGGGGATCGCCGGGCCCGCCCGCGGCGGACTGGGGGGCGGCGGGCTCGGGGACATCGGCGTGGAGGACGGTGCGGCGGCCCTTGCGGCGGGCGGCGAGGGCGTTGTGCTTGACGACGGGGTAGAGGAACGTGGTGAGGCGGGCGGTGAGGGTGAAGCCGGGGAGGCGGCCGAGGAGGTAGGCGAAGGACTCCTGCATGATGTCGAGGGCTTCGTCCTTGTCGTGGGTGAAGCGGTAGGCGAGGTTGACGACCCAGTCGCGGTGGCGGAGGTAGAGGGTGTCGAAGGCGGCGGCGTCGCCGGAGCCGGCGGCGGCGAGGAGCTGGGAGTCGGTGCGTGGGTCGGGGTCGGGGGGCACTGGACTCCTGGGAGGCTTACCAGAGGATGGGGAATAGGTCGTATGGGTCGTATGGGTCGTATAGGACTCGGGCAGGAGGCGAAGGAGGAGGCGGAGTGTTCGAGACTTACTCGATGCGGGGATCGACCCAGCGGTAGAGGACGTCGACGGCGAGGTTGAAGAGGATGAGGAGGGTGGCGAAGACGAGGACGACGCCGATGATGAGGAAGAGGTCCTTGTTGAGGACGGCGTTGACGAAGTGCTGGCCCATGCCGGGGACGGAGAAGACGCGCTCGACGACGAAGGAGCCGGTCATGGCGAGGGCGGTGGCGGGGCCGAGGTAGGAGAGGACGGGGAGGAAGGCGTTCTTGAGGGCGTGCTTGAGGAGGATGCGGCGCTCGGAGAGGCCCTTGGCGCGGGCGGTGCGGATGAAGTCGCTGCCGAGAGTCTCGATCATGCCCATGCGGGTGAGGCGGGCGATGTAGGCCGCGAAGGGGAGGCTGAGGGTGACGGCGGGGAGGACGAGCCTGGAGAGGGTGCCCCAGCCGCCGACGGGGAGGAGGGGGAGCCAGACGGCGAAGACGATGAGCAGGACGGTGCCGATGACGAAGGTGGGGAGGCTGATCCCGACGAGCGCGACGACGAGCGTGGCCAGGTCGGCGACGGAGTTGGGGCGGGCGGCGCCGACGACGCCGGCGAGGAGGCCGACGAAGAGGGCGATGAGCATGGCCGCGCCGCCGAGGGTGACGGAGACGGGGAGGTTGCCGGCGATGATCTCGTTGACGCGCCAGTCTTCGTACTGGAGGGAGGGGCCGAGGTCGAAGATGAAGCGGGGCGGCGGGGCGAGGCCCTGGGCGGTGAGGGCGGCGTCGCGCCGGGCGGCCGCGCCGGTGAGGCGCTCGCGAAGGTACCTCACGCCGGTGGCGCTATCAAGGTAGGTCCAATAGAAGGCGGGGAAGCTGTCGAGGTTGTACTGGCGCTGCATCGCCTTGACGACTTCCTCGGGTGGTTTGCGGCCTTCGGTGTTGTCGAGGGGGTTGCCGGGGACGGCCCAGGCGAGGATCAAGGTGAGGGAATAGATAACGAGGAGGATGAGGGGCAACTGCAGCAGACGCCTTGCAATAAGGCCGGTCATGGGTGGCCACCGGAGTAAGCAGAAAACAGTAAGCAGTAAGCAGAAGAGCGCATCTTGTGCTTCACGTCGAAGGGCCAGCGTGGTTGTCTGGACGACTCTTCATCACGGAACGGATTAGTCCCTGCAAGACCCGGCCGGTTTCGGCGAGCGCTGCTTCGATGGGTTCCGGTGAAGACGCCA
>JBGPJM010000355.1:0-2625 GCA_041485385.1 Phycisphaerae bacterium
ACCTATGGGCCAACGGTCCTGTTTGCGCGCCCAAAGTGGGTAATAGCGGAGGGTGAAATCGCGTAAGTGCTTGTGGCGCAAGGAGAAGAAAATTGTGAGGTGTGCGCTTTTGTGCGCGCTGGGCGCGCCTGTTCTGCGCGCGCAAACGCGTTCCACCGTTCAGGGGGGCAGCCTCGTGATGACCTCGATGGTTTCTCGCGGCGCTCTTTGTGCCGTGCCCGTGATGATTGTCGACGGCGCGGCCCGCCGCGCCCGGTGAGGCCCGGTCTGCGGAGGATGCGAGGCCCGCCGGCGGCGAGGCGCTGGCCCGCAGACGGCCGATCACACGAGGAATGAAGAAGTCCGGGCCGCCGGCGCGAGATGAATCCGGCGCATCATGCTGCCAACCCGGTCCGCACCGGGGACTCGTCGCGAGGGCGATGCCCGCGCGACCTCGTCAGCAGCGCGACGCCGATGAGGGCAAGAGTCATTGTTGCGGGTGCTGGAACCAGGGTGCAGTTGGTGATGCGGTTGGTATCAAGCGTCACCGCGCCGTTGCGCGCCAGGGCGCTTCCGTCCAGGATGGTTGCGCCGGTGTTCAGGGTGATGCTCGTGAGCGCGAGAATATGTCCTTCGAACGCCGTGCTTGTCCCGAGGGTCGCGGATTCCCCGACCTGCCAGAACACGTTGCATCCAGGGATCGACCCGCCGTTGATCGTCACGACCGACGAGCCGGTTGCGGTTGTGAGCGCACTGCCGATCTGGAAGACGAACAGCGCATCCGGGTCGCCCAGGTTGTTGAGCGTGAGCATCCCCGTCAGTTGCGCCGCTGACGAGAAGGAATAGACGCCCGGCACGAGCGTCAGCCCACCGAGGTCCTGACCGGTCAGATCCTGCGTGGGCGGCAAGCCTGCCGCGGCGTTGTACGCGGTGGTGAGGTCATTCTGGGCCTGGAGCGCGACAGCGTCCGCTGCGTGTATGGTGAAGGGCGGCATCACGATCCCCGGGGGGAAGCCGGTGATCGCGGCGCCCGGGCTGAGCCCCACACCTCCACCGTCGAGGACAGACGGGCCGGTATTGATCACCGCCGAGCCGGCCAGGACGGAGAAGTTCCCCGCCGTACCCAGGATGACGGTGGCGTTTGCTTGCAGCGGGAGGGTGGCGAGTGCCGCGATGGTCAGCAGCCGCGGGGTCTTGCGAATCATTTCAGAGCGCCTTGCGGAATGAACGTTCATCGTCGCGTGCTTGGGAGGATCAGTCCGATTCAGAATGCGTCGCCGACCAGCAGCACCCTGAAGGGCGCGTTGCGGGGCGCGGTGCGCGAAAGGCAAAGGGTAGCGGCGACATTCGAGAGGGAGTGAGAGAGAGAGACCGGCCCCTGGCGGCGATGCGAGAGCGCGCCAGCGGGTTGTCAGCAGTATGCCACACGCCAAGCCCCGGCACAAGGAGGAACTCCAGAATCGGCATTCTGCCCAACACCGCCCCCCCCTCCCCGGAGTTCCTCCACCCAGAACGGAGGGCTCCGCCTCGGCGCGAGTTCACGAGCGGCCCGGTCCATGTGACCGATGCGATGAGGATCCCGGTGCTCCACATCGGCACGATCGGCGCGGCGGGGGATCGACGCTTTCGATCACTGCCCCTGGCGCCGCTTGTACTCGTACGGCTGGGTGTGCAGCGTTCCTTCGTGCACGCCGATGAACTCGATCTTCAGCGAGTGGGGGCCGAGGCGCCTGAAGTTGAGGCGGCGGGGGTGGTCCTCGTTGGGGTTCTCGAAGGCCACGCCGGCGCGGTGGCATGAGAGCAGTGGTTGGCCGAAGACGAGCTCTCAGACCGGCCGGTCCCGCGCGGCTGGGCATGGTGTAAACTGCGACCCGTCGGAGGGCCGTGACATGGCGTTCACGCGGCGCGCCCCTTGCGCGCCCGGCGCGTGGGCTTGGGCCCGGGCCGGCGCGCGGAGGCCGCTCGCTCGTCGAGGTAGCTCATCAGCCCCTCCACGGTCCCGCCCGCCTTCTTCATCATGAGGGCACGCCATCGGCGGACCTCGGCGACGACGGGGTCGTCGGGCCATGGCTTGCGGTCACTGCGCTTGGGCGTCTTCATCGTCGGGCTCCGGGAGAAGTGTAAGCGGGGTGGTGACGATCGGGACGCTCAGGCCCAACCGGGCGTTCACCACCGCGATGTGCCTGGCCTTGTTCGCGTTGGCCAGGTGCTTGCAGTTCCATGTCAGCAGGTAAGCCAGACCCCCCGAAGACCCGCTTGCTCGCCATCCTCGCCCCGATCGCCCACATCAGCACGATCGCCGCGGCGGATCGCTGGGCCTCGGGGGGGCATCTCGATCCATCGCGCACTACCATACGACCCGTGCGAACGCGAACGCCTCAGCTCAAACGTCGGATCGACCTGACCGGGCGGCGCGTGAACGGGCTGCGGGTGCTGGGGCCGGTGACGGACCGGGACGGCTGCCTCGCGCCCAACGGGCGGTGGTTGTGCAGGTGCAAATGCGGGCGGACGGTGGACTTCCTGGGCTCTCACCTGCGGGCCGGGGCGCCGCGCTCGTGCGGCTGCCATCGCCGACCGGCCGGGCAGACGCGGACGCGCGAGTACCAGGTGTGGGGCCGGATGGTCGCGGGCGGCGACTGCTGTGCG
>JBGPJM010000356.1:0-2603 GCA_041485385.1 Phycisphaerae bacterium
GACGAGATGTTCTCTGTGCTGTCAAGGGCGATTTCGATGTTGTTGCCGACATGGTGGCACCGGGGGTTGAGGTTCTCTTTCTCAGGATTGTGCGGGGGCGGGTAGGCCGGCGGGGGGGACGACCCAGGAGCCGTGGGCGATCTGATCGCGCGTGTGGCGTTCGGCGTTGTACTGGGTGCGGGTCTGGATCATCTTCCAGAGGATCTTGAGCCAGCGCTGCCCGAGGCAGCGCAGAGCGCAGGCGTGGCTCATGGTCTCGCGCTTTTTCTGGTAGTAGGTTTGGGCCCAGTCGCACTGATGACGGCTCAGGTCGGCCCACAAGTGCACCGCGGAACGGAGGTGCTTGTCGCACGCGAAGCGCACCCGCACCAGCTTCCGTCGCCCGGATTGCTGCGTGACCGGTGCGGTCCCCGCGTAGCACTGCAGCGCCTGCGGCGAGTCGAACCGGTCGCGGTCGTCCCCGCATTCGGCCAGCAGGCGCGGAGCGAGCTTGGGGCCGGCGCCGGGCAGGGAGTCGAAGAGCCCGGAGTCGGGATGCCGGGCGAAGACCTCCTCGATCCGCTGACGGTACTCCTCCAGCTGCTTGCCCAGCACACGGAGCTGTCTCGCCAGCGACACCGCCAGCAGGCTCTTGGCCCGCGTGACCGCCTCCGAGCCATGCAGCGTCGTGGCCCGTCGGAAGATCTCCAGCCGTTCCTGGTACTTCGCGGGCTGGCCCAGCCGGTGCGCGTGCAGGAACTTCTCCCACGCCCGCTTGCCCGCCTTCTCCAGCGCCGGGGCGGTGGGGAACCGTTCGATGAACGCCCAGGCATAGGCGACGGTCCAGTCCTCGAAGGCCTCCAGGGCCGCGGGGAAGTACTCCCGCAGCGCCGCCCGCAGCTCATTGACCAGCGCGGTCCTCCGCGCGATCAGATGGACCTCGTCGCGGCACAGCAGCCGCAGCTCCTGGACGATGGGGTCCTCGGGCTTGAGCCGCTTCCATCCGTGCCCGTCGGTGCGCAGCGCGTCCGCCAGGCTCCAGGCGTCCAGGCGGTCATCCTTGACACCGGCAGGGGCTTTGCGCTCCCGGTACGACTTGGCCGCCAGGGGATTTACCGGGTAGACGGCCAGGCCGGCCTGCAGGAGCCGTTCGACGACGGGCCCGCTGCGCGTCTCGATGCAGAACGCCACGGCGCCCAGTTGAACACACTGCTGACCAAGCTCGGCCCATCCCTCGGCGTCGTCGTTGATGCGGAGCTCCTTCACGATCGTGCCGGCGGGGTCGACGATCACGATGTCGTGGTGGTCGATGGCCCAATCCAGTCCTGCCAGATGGGTGTGCGGTCGCGGCCAACGATCGGGCACAGGCTCTTGAGACATGCGGCCTCCTTTGTTGCCCTGGCGCAACGCCGCGTGCCTGTTGCCGGTCGAGCTGTTACAGAACCCTCGAGGGGGTGTTGTTCTCTCAGACCTCTGAACAGGCGCACCGCCGCGGACCGGTGTTCTCGTCATGACCCGCGAAGGGTTGCCACGACCGGACCGTGACCGAGCGGTGGCGTTGACCTCGGACCTCGCGACAATACCGGCGGCGCCACAACCGACACGAACCGACATCTTCTCCACCGGCGCCGCCGCGGCGTGCTCGCCGTCGCCTCGCCGAGCTCGTGGGGCTCGCTCCGCGACGTCAATCCCGCCGCGGGAAACGGTAACAGCCACGACCGCAGAGTGTCGTCCGCCACCGCGCGAGAAGGCACCGAGCTGAGCGAGCCGTTTTCGAGCGGCAGGAGACGTAAACCCGCACTCGACGGCCGGGGACCGGCCGCGGCCTCTGGATCCGTTCCGCCGGCGGCCTCCGCGCGGTCGCGATCCCCGGCCGGCAGGTGACCGGCCAGCCCGGCGGCACCATCTTCCAGGACGTCATCTCCATCAACGGCTTCAACCACAACGGCTTTGTTCTCTTCACCGCCGGCGTCTTCGCCCCCCGCCTCGGCGCCGCCCTCCTCCTGGCCGACCCGGCCGGCAACATCGCCATCCTCGCGCACGTTCAATCCGACATCGCCGTCGGCAACGCCGACCGCCGCACCGTGAGCCAGATCATCACCCGCCGCGGCACCCTCTCCGCCGCGGCCCACGCCGCCTTCGCCGTCCAGTTCACCGACGGGTCCGCCGCACAGTTCGACGCCGCAATCGGCCAGCAGACTCCCCCCTGCCCCGCCGACATCAACCACGACGGCGCCCTCAGCAGCCAGGACTTCTTCGACTTCCTCACCCTCTTCTTCGCCGGCGAGCCCGCGGCCGACTTCGACGCCAGCGGCACCGTCAACTCCGGGGACTTCTTCAGCTTCATCAACGCGTTCTTCGCCGGCTGCTGAACCGACCAACCGACCGACTGAACCATCGCCAAGACACCGCACCCCGCCACCCAGCGGGGTCGATGTCGTTACCGCCCGAGGTGCCTCTTCGGCCCCGGCGGGGCCGCCGGTTGTCGCCATCTATGAGCAGGTCTCCGTCAAGGGCCGTGCGGGAAGATTCGAGATCAGTTCAACCATCTATCCGGCGTCGCCGCGAGGACGCGCCACTTCACTAAGTTCGAACCGGGCCCATTCACGGGTTCGACGTACGGC
>JBGPJM010000357.1:0-2594 GCA_041485385.1 Phycisphaerae bacterium
CGCAGGGACGATGACGTGGCCCTCGGGGCGATTCTCGCGGCGGCACGCCCGAAGGACTCGCTCACGCTCTGGCACCTGCTGACGCGCGTGAACGCTGCGAACCGCGTGCTCGTCTGCGACCGCCTGTTGGCGCTGGTGCGGACGCTGGATGCAACGCGGCGCGGGGACGTGCTCAGGATGGATGCGGGCGCGCTGGAGGCGTGGTGGACGCGGCTGCCTGATGTGTGGTGACCCCCTCTTCCCGCCCTCCCCGCCTCCGCCATTGCGTTCCCCTTACCCCCGCTCCTTGCTCGCCTCGTAGTTCCCCAGCACCTCGCCGAGGACGACTGTGTACGTGAGCGTGCCGTGCTCCAGGTCCACCTCGGGGAGGAAGTCCTCGTCGAGCGAGCGGAGCAGCTCGGGGACGCTCGCCTCCGACCAGGCCGGGCCGGGGGCATCCTTCAGGAGGATGACCGTGCCGCTGACGGTGCCGCCGGGGAGGTAATGAAGGTCGACCGCCGCGGCCTCTTTGCCGTCGCGGTAGGCGAGGAACCGCTCGGAGGAGGGCGTGCGGAGCGTGCGCTTCCAGGTGATCATGCCATGACCCTCCATGCGGCGGCGCCCGCGCCGGCGGCGAGGAGCGCGCTCACCAGGAGCGCCCCGGCGCACCCGCCCCGGTGCGAGGAGCGGTAGCCGAACCCGGAGCCGGGGACGTTGAACGTGGTGTAGCGCCGCCCGCGCGCCGAGACGCCGGTGCGGAAGCCGCGCCCGCCGATGGAATAGCCGAGGCCCGACTTGCTCAGGTTCACGCGGAAGGGGCCGACGTGCATCGACTTGCGGTAGTAGAAGCCCATCCGGCGCTACGCCCCCTTCCTGGCGCCTTCCTTCAGGAGCTTCTTGGCCTCGCCGACGAGGTAGAACGAGCCGGTGATGCAGATGAGGTCGTCGCGACCGACGGCGCGCCGCGCGAGGTCGAGGGCCTCGGGGAGGGACTGGGCGATCTGGCACATCTTGCCGCTGCCCTCGGTGAAGAGGCGGGCCAGCTCGCGCGGGTCGGCGGCGCGGGAGTTGCCGGCGGCGCGGGTGAAGATGACCTTGTCGGCGCCCAGGTCGACCTGGGCGAGCATGGCGCGGATGTCCTTGTCGGCGGCGCAGCCGAGGATGAAGACCATCGAGTCGTAGGTGACGTGGGCGCCGATGGCCTTGACGAGGCACTTCATGGAGGCGGGGTTGTGGGCCCCGTCGAGGATGATGCGGGGTGCGCCGGGGACGATCTCCAGGCGGCCGGGGCACTCGACGCGGGAGAGGCCGCGGGTGACCTTGTTCTCGGGGGCCTCGAAGCCCCGCTCGGTGAGCTTGTCCAGGATGGCCAGGGCCAGCCCGCAGTTGAGCGCCTGGTGCTCGCCCTTGAGGGGGACGGGGAGGTGCTCGTAGTTGTTGCGGGGCGAGGAGAGGCAGACGCGCGTGTGCGGCCCGAGGAGCCCGGAGGACTCGAAGCGGAGGGAGAACTCGATGTCCTTGCCGATGACCTGGAAGGGCGCGCCGACGGCGTCGGCAACCTCGCGGAGGACCTCGATCACGGCGGGGGGCTGCTCGACGGTGACGGCGGGGACGCCGGCCTTGAAGATGCCGGCCTTCTCGCGCGCGATCATCTCGACGGTCTCGCCCAGGAGCTGGGTATGGTCGAGGCTGATGGAGGTGATGGCGCACACCTCGGGCGCGATGATGTTGGTGGAGTCAAGCCGGCCCCCGAGGCCGCACTCGATCACCGCCACGTCCACGGCCTGCTCGGCAAAATAGAGGAAGCACATGGCGGTGGTGAGCTCGAAGAAGGTGGGCTCGCCGTCGGCCCTGGTGAGGCGCTGAGCAACCTCGGCGACCTTGTGGGTGAGGCGGGTGAAGTCGGGGTGGGAGATGAGCTTGCGCCCGATGCGGATGCGCTCGCGGATGTCGACCAGATGGGGGCTGGTGTAGAGGCCGACGGTGTAGCCGCAGGATTCGAGGCAGGAGGCGGTCATCTCGCAGGTGCTGCCCTTGCCCTTGGTGCCGGCGACGTGGACGCAGCGGATGGACTCCTGGGGGTTGCCCAGGAGCTTCATGAGCCTGCGCATGCGGTCGAGCTTGAGGTGGTCGCGGGCCGCGGGGGTGGGGCGGATGCGCTCGATGTCGACGCGGTCGTAGAGGAACTTCACGGCCGCCTGGAAGCTGGTGATGGAGGATGGGGACACGGGCTGGGGCGCGGGGCCGGATGGGGCGGGGACAGATTCAATGACGACGGGCGTCCTGGCCCGGCGAGCGGTTGGAGCGGAACTCTTGGCCATGGCGACCTCACGGTAAGCGGGCGCGCCGGCATGGGCGGACGGGCGGAGGGCCCCATGCCATACACAAGGGCTGGTAGGTAAGAACAGATACGCTTTTCCTGCGGGGAGACGGGGCCGGCGGCGAGTTTCCGCGCTGGTTCCCCCGAGTTTGCACGCATCGAGCTTCACACACGTTCCGGTCCTGCCCGCAGCGCGGACCTGCCGTCCCTGGCATGCGCCGGAGCAAGCGTAGGCGGGGCGGCGGGAAGGGGAAATGCAGAAAAAGGACCGCGATGCGCAGCGATTGGCCGGTGC
>JBGPJM010000358.1:0-2543 GCA_041485385.1 Phycisphaerae bacterium
GAGCCTCCGGCCATCATAGCGCCGGCGCGGGTGCCGGCCGTTCGCACGAAAGCGGTGCGCGGGGGGCGGGTCAAGCGCCGGCCGCTCCGCAACCGGCCGCCGCACTCCTCGAGGCGCGAGGGGTGCTGGAGCTTCTGGGTGACGGCAACGGATTCCTGCGTCAGCCGCAGAGCAATTACCGGCCTTCTCCCGACGACGTGTTCGTGCCGCGCGACCTCCTGCAGCAGATCGGCCCGAGCGAGGTCCGCCAGAACGGACCTGGCATCGAGGGGTGTGAGATCGAGGGGCTGGCATCCCCTGCCGGCGCGGGGGCGGCCGCACGCAGCCATGGCGGGCACCGGGACCATGGCACCATGGGGCGGCACGGGCAACGGGGCAGCTCGGGGGGAGGCGCCCCGCGCCTGGTGGAGATCCGAAGCGTGAACGGGATGGCGCCGGAGCAGTTCAAGGAGCGACGCCACTTCCCCGGTCTGACCTCGATCGACCCGTTCGAGCGAATCCGCCTCGAGACCGAGCCGCAGGAGATTTCCACCCGGGTCATCGATATCCTCACGCCGATCGGCAAGGGTCAGCGCTGCCTTATCGTCGCCCCCCCGCGCGCCGGCAAGACCACCCTCTTGCAGAAGATCGCCGCGGCCATCACGCGCAACCACCCCGAGATCCACCTCATCGTGCTGCTGGTTGACGAGCGGCCGGAGGAAGTCACGGACATGAAGCGGAGCGTGCGCGGCGAAGTGATCGCCTCATCGTCGGACGACATGGCCCGCCATCACGTGTCGGTGGCGCGCATCGTCCTCGAGCGGGCCCGCCGCCTGGTCGAGGTGGGGCGCGACGTGGTCATCCTGCTCGATTCGCTCACGCGGCTCGCCCGGGCGCACAATGCCGCGACCCCCGGCACCGGCCGCACGCTCTCGGGAGGGCTCGACGCCCGCACCATGGAGCAGCCGCGACGCCTGTTCGGCGCGGCGCGCAAGGCGGAGGAGGGTGGCAGCCTCACGGTCATCGCCACCGCGCTCGTGGACACCGGATCGCGGATGGACGACGTCATCTTCCAGGAGTTCAAGGGCACCGGAAACATGGAACTGGTGCTCGACCGGGCGCTCTTCGAGCAGCGGATCTACCCCGCCGTCGATATCGCGCGCTCAGGAACGCGCAAGGAGGAAAAGATCTTCTCGAAGGAGGACCTGCCGCGCATTCACCGGCTGCGTCGCGTCCTGTTCGAGATGAAACCGCACGACGCCATGGCGAAGCTCATCGACAAGCTCTCCAAGTTCCCCCTCAATGCCGCCTTCCTCAAGGCCCTCGACGTATAGGACCGAGGACAGCCTCCCGGGGGCTTTCTTTCAGAGGGAGTTAAGGTAGCTCTGCAGCACCCGCTTGTGTTCGGGGTCCATGCGGACGAACTCCAGGGCTAGCTGGTAGCGGCGGTTCGGAGGGCTGCCCGGCTTCTCGGCGCAACGCAGGACAATGGCCTCGACCTCGATCGCCCGCGGCTGGGCCAGGTCTCCTCCGACCAGGGTGACGACCATCTGCAGGCGGGTCCGTTCGGGCAGGGGCATGTTCGAAACGCAGCGCACGCCACCGACGGCGACATCGACCGTGGCGATGCTGAGATCCGCGGGGATGTGTTCGCCGGGCAGGACCCGCGTGTTCAGCAGCGCCTGAAAGCGGTGGTGGCGCCTCTTGTCGGAAGGGTCGCTCACGCCGTCACCTCAATGAATTTCATCCTATCACGATTCCTTCGCGGATCGCCGCGCAGCCGGGGGCCGGATTCCCTCAGCGGGAGAAGTGGAAAGGAACGCTGGTGACGACCACGCCCGGCTTGAACAGCAGGGCGCCCTTGATCAGAAACGCCGACTGGTTGTGAAACAGGCCTTCCCACCAGTGGGCCGTTACGAACTCCGGCAGCACCACGGTGACCATCTCGTTCTGCCGCTTGCCGTGCATCAGGTCGTCGATGTAGTCGACGAGCGGTTGGATGAGGGAGCGGTAGGGCGACTCGAGGACGTGCAGGGGGACCCCGCCTCCCCAGGTCTTCCATTGCTCGCGGATCAGGTCGAGGCGCTTTGGATCGAGGGCGATGTGGACCGCATCGACCTCGTGGGCGATCGATTTTGCGTAGCGCAGGGCGTAGACGGTGGCGCGGTTCACCGCCGAGATCGGCACGATGGCGGTGTGGCGGATCGCCCGGTCCGGCTCGATCTTGCCCAGCGACAACTGGGATCGCACGTAGAAGTAGTGTCGGTGCGTCCTCAGGAACGCCACGACGAACAGCGGGATCAGCAGGATGACGATCCAGGCCCCGTGGTCGAACTTGGTGATGGCGATGATCACCAGCGCCACGGCCGTGGCCGTCGCCCCGGCGGCGTTGATGGCGGCGTGCAGCCGCCACCGTCCGTCTCGCAGCCGCAGATGCCGGCGCACCATGCCGGACTGGGAGAGCGTGAAGGCCAGGAAGACGCCGACCGCATAGAGGGGAATCAGCGCGTGGGTATCGCCTCCGAAGGCGATGATCAGGAATCCCGCCGCCGCGGCCAGCAGGA
>JBGPJM010000359.1:0-2531 GCA_041485385.1 Phycisphaerae bacterium
ATGGGGGAGGGTAGGTGGTGCGGGGATTTTCAGCGGGAGAGGTGCGGAGAGGGAGAGGGAAAAATGGAAAGTGGAAAGTGGACAGTGGAAATGGGGGCCTCGGCGGGAGGCGCTTGTGAATATGCGGCGCGAGTTGCGGGCGGGGCGGACGCCGCTTGGGTTGATGCGCGCGCGGTCCGCCCGCGGAGAGGAGATGGGGACGTGAATGCGCGGCGCGCCCGCGGAGAGGGAGGGGCGCCGTTGCTGCTTCGATCGGTCTGGGCGTCGAGGGGTCTACGGGGCGCGTGGACCGAGCGAGGGGAACTCGATAGGCTGGCTTGCCGACCTGGGTGAAGCGATGGTCACTGCCGAAGTTGCCAAACGACTGCTCGCGATGCACGGCGAGGTTCGGCCGCAACCGCCGGTTGAGTGGACTGGAGCATTCCCGCTTCCGTCGGCCGTCGAGCAGTTCTACCGCGAAGTCGGACCGGCCAACATCACGGTCGAGGCACAGGGCAACCCGTACTTCTTTCCGTGCCTCGCTGAGCTGTGGGAGTTTCAGGCCGGCTATCGCTGGGACGGCCTGAGCGCCGAGCCGATCGAGGACTGGAACGACGACTGGCTTGTTCTCGCTGATGAAGGCGGCGACCCGTTCATCTTCGACCGATCTTCGGGCGCTCTGTTGCATGCCTGCCACGGCGAAGGAAAATGGGACGCCCGCGAGCTGTTCCCCGACCTGAACACCATGGCGGCATGTTTGGCGCAGCTCGGCGCGATCGTGCTCGAATCCAGAGAGGAGTGCCTGCAAGACGGTTGCGCGATCCGTCCCAAGTTCAGGGCGCTTGCCTTGGGTCGGTTGCAAGAGTTGCTTGGGGCAGAGTCAGATGCCCAGGCTGTGCTCGGTGTGTTGGGCTGGGGTTGAGGATCCCCCGCGGAGAGGAGATGGGGGCGCTTTCCACGGGTTCGGCTCCCTCGCCCCCCAACTCGGTCGCTTCACCCGGGGCCACCCGAGGGCGCCACGCCGGCTCCCGCGCCATCGAGCCCGAGGCGATGGGCCAGCAGCACCGCCTGCTCGCGGCGGTTCGGTTCCTTGTGGATCTGGCAATAGCGCGCCCACACGAGGAACCGCTGGTCCTCGTTGAGGGGGGCATCCCCGGCCGCGATCTCGGCCACGCGCGCGTCGAGCGTCGCGAAGAAATGCGGCAGGCGCCCGTCGACGTCGGTGAAGCCATACTCCTGGGCAAGATCGGCGGCCAGGAGCGTCAGCCCCGCCTTGGCGTGCACGCCGGGGTCGGCGGCGAGCGCGGCGACCGCCCGTCCGACCAGGCACGGCGTCTCGGATTCCGCGAAGAAGGGATCCTTCGCGATCGCGTCGCGCCAGTTGGCCTCGGCGACGCCGAAGTGCTCGAGCACCGCCTCCGAGCGCAGAAAGCCGGGCGTGACGGCGAGCGCCGTGATCCGGGTCCCGGCGAGCTCCATGGCCATGCCGTAGGCGAGGCGTACGACGGCCGACTTCACGAGGTCGTAGAGGATCTGGCCGCGATAGCCCGGGTCGCGGCCGTCCATGATCTCGACGATCAGCCCGCGATCCTGCTCGATCATCAGGGGCGCGAGATGGCGGGCGGTGATGAGGTGGGTGAGGACGGCCTGCTCGATCAGCGGGCGCGCGCTCGCGAGGTCCAGCTCCCAGAAGCGCCGGCTCCAATCGATGAGCGCGTCCCCGCCCCAGATGTCGTTGACGAGCACGTCGAGCCGCCCCGATTCCCGGCGCACACGCGCGGCGAGAGCCGCCACCTCCTCCTGGCGCGCGTGGTCAACCCGGACGGCGACCGCGCGCCCGCCCTCGGCGGCGATCATCTCGGCGGTCTGGTCGATCGTCTCCGGGCGGCCCGGCGTGGCGGGCGGATGGCCGCGGGCGCTGCGGCCCGTGCAATAGACGAGCGCCCCGGCCGCGCCCAGCATGCGTGCGATACCCCGCCCCGCGCCGCGCGTCGCCCCGGCGACCAGCGCCACCTGTCCCGCGAGGGGCTGCGCCCCGGTCTTGCCATTCACCGCCATGCGACGCCTCCTCCTCCTCGGCTCGCGGCCGTGGAGTCCGCGGCCAGGAAACTCGAAGGGTTGTCTTCGGCCGCCCGGGTCCGACGATACGGGCCTATGGCACCCGCCGGCAAGGCCAACGCGTGTATCGCTACAAGCCGCTGAAATGAGGCCGCGGCGTTGGGGCCGCCGCATGACCGGCTGAACGTGCCCTTCGGGGTCGAGGAATCGCCGAGCGGTCAACGGAGCGCGACAAATGTCTCGGTCTCCAGCTTGCTCTGGTCGTTGCTCCAGTGGCCGTAGACCTCGACCATCGGCCATCCGGTCCGGTGTCCGCCTGCTTCGAGCGCCTTGGTCATCGCGGCACCGGTGGCGGGCAGGAGGTGGTATGGGCCGATGTGCTTCCAGACTGCGTAATGCGTGAGCCGGATTGTCTTCCGCTCCAGGCCCGCCGCGGCGGGCATCGCCTCCGCGGCCGGGCCCAGAACAACGCCCGCGAAGACGGTGCAGCCCTC
>JBGPJM010000360.1:0-2509 GCA_041485385.1 Phycisphaerae bacterium
CGTGTGGGCGGCGGCCGCGCGCCCGCGGAAGCCCGGCGTCGTCGGCGCGGTGTTCCTCATCTCCTACGGCGCGCTCCGGATCGTCACCGAGTTCGTCCGCCTCCCCGACGCCCAGTTCGACGTCGGCAGGCCGCTGGGCCTCAGCCGCGGGCAATGGCTCTCGGCCGCGATGGTCGCGGCCGGCGCCTGCGTGCTCGCGTGGGCCTCGTGCCGCAACGTCCCCAGGCTCGGTGGATGGCGCACGCCCACGGCGACGTCCCCGGCACGCGCCCCTTCTGGCCCGGCGATCAACCCATGAACATCCTCGTCACCGGCGCCGCCGGCTATATCGGTTCCCACGCCGTTCAGCGCCTCCTCAGGGACGGCCACTCCGTCGTCGGGGTGGACAACCTGTTCCGCGGCCACTACGAGGCCATCAAGCTCCTCCTGCCGGGAGCCGCCGGCAAGCTGAGCTTCGTCGAAGCGGACGTCGGTGATACCAGGACCCTCCAGCGCGTCCTCAAATCGCACCGGGTCGAGGCCGTCCTGCACTTCGCGGCCCTGGCCTATGTCGGCGAGTCGGTCACCCAGCCGCTGCGGTACTACCGCAACAACACCTCCGGCAGTCTGGGCCTGCTGGAAGCGTGCGCCGCCGCCGGCTGCGTCGCTCGCTTCGTCTTCTCCTCGACCTGCGCGACCTACGGCGAACCGGCGCCCGAGTTCATCCCCATCCCCGAGACCTGCCCGCAATCGCCGATCAACCCGTACGGCTGGTCCAAGCTGCACGTCGAGCGGATGCTGCTGGACTACGCGGCCCAGGCCCTCGCGGAGAAGCGCCCCTTCGGTTTCGCCGCCCTCCGCTACTTCAACGTCGCCGGGTGCGACCGCTCCGGCCTGCTCGGCGAACACCACGAGCCGGAGACGCACCTCATCCCCGTGATCCTCCACGCCGTGCTGAGCAAGCGGGACTCGGTGACGATCTTCGGCACCGATTACCCGACCCCCGACGGGACCTGCATCCGCGATTACGTGCACGTCGAGGACCTCATCGACGCGCACGCGGCCGTGCTGGGCGCGATCAACCCCGGCGACGCGCGCACCTACAACCTCGGCATCGGCAAGGGGTACTCGGTCCGCGAGATCATCGAGTCCGTCCGGCGCGTCACGGGAAGGCCGTTCACCGTCAAGGAGGGCCCCCGGCGCCCCGGCGACCCGCCCCGGCTCTTCGCCGACCCGGGCAAGATCCAACGGGAACTCGGATGGCGCGCCGGCATCACGAGCCTCGACGACGTCGTCGCCTCCGCCTGGAACTGGTTCCAGAAGCACCCCGGCGGGTACACCGCCTGAGCGCGTTTGCCGGGCACCTTATTCGACCATGCTCACCATCGCCCTCAGCCCCTACCACCTCACCTCCCGCGAGCCCCCGGCGCTCGCCGCGCTGCTGCTGGCGGACCGGGTTGTCACGCTCCTCCCCGCTCCGCACACGGGCACCTCACGCGCGGATGTCGCCGGGGCCGTCGAGCGCTCCCCCCGCTACCTGCGCTTCATGGAGTCGTGGCGATGGTCCATGCCCCTCTGGCGCGCGGGCGTGATCGCCTCGTCCTTCGACGGGTGCGAGCTCTCCGCCGAGCTACACGAGCTCTACCGCCTCGTCGACACCGACGACTCGCTCGCTCCCTTGCGATCTCTCCTTCGCCGCGGCTCCGGCGCCGACCCCGACGAGTTCCTGGACCACCTCGCCGCGGACATCCTCAAGGGGGGGCCGGACCCCGCGATCTCCATCCCGGTCGCCGCGGCCCTGGACCGCTTCGCCGCCCGGCACGCCCTCCCCGTCGCGCGCTCGGCCGGCAACTCGATCGCGCAGAAGGCCGAATCCCGCCTGGGGCGTCGCCTCTACGCCGGCGCCCTCCCCGTGCTCCTCCAGGCCTCCGCCCTCCGCCTGCTCCAGATCCGCGAGAAGCTCCAGAGACGGCTGGCTCCGCTCCGCGACGCCATCGGCGCGCCCCACGGAGCGCCCGCCAAAGGAGCGCCCGCCCCCGGCGCATTCGCCGCCGCCGCGAAGGAGTTCACCAGCGCCTTCGAGGCCCTCCCCGAATCGCTCATCGGCGGGGACGACGAAGAGGGCCGGCGCATCGTCCGCGGCTACGTCAGCATCACGGCGATGCTGCTCCCCTCGGACGTCGTCCTCCGCTCCAGCCTTGTCGCCGCCCGCGCCCTGGGCGCACGCATCCCGGCGGCGCGGACCTCCGGGCCTGCCGGTGCCCCCCTCGGCGATCAGGGCGGCGAGCCCCTTATCGTCCTCGTCGTGAAACCCATGAGCGTCCGCCCTACCCCCCAGCACGCCGACAAGCCCGAGAGCTGAGTACACCCCGCCACATGCTCCAGCCCCAACCAACGCCCCCCCGCCCCCGCCCCCCCGCGGCGCCCCCCCCCCCCCCCCCCCGCCCCCCCGGAGCACGGCGGCCCACCCCCCAACCCCCGGTACACGCACCCAAACCACCCCGCCCCCCCACCCCCCCCCAAACCACGC